>JALZDF010000153.1 GCA_030862645.1 Chloroflexota bacterium | reverse complement strand
CGTTCTCGCGGACCTGCTCCGCGGCGCGCCCAGGGTGCGGATGCTCGTCACCAGCCGGACCGTTCTGGGCATGGCGGGCGAGCACGTGTACAGGGTGCCGCCGCTGGCGCTGCCGGATCCGTCGAGGCCGATGTCGCCCGATGCACTGGCGGCGTTCGAGGCGGTGTCGCTGTTCGTCCAGCGCGCTGCCGCCGTTCGACCCGGCTTTGCCGTCACGCCCGAGAACGCACCGGCAATCGCGGAGATCTGCATTCGACTGGACGGACTGCCGCTCGCCATCGAGCTCGCGGCGTCGCGCGTCCGCATCCTGTCTCCGCAGGCGATCCTTTCCAGGCTGGGTGACCGGCTTCGCCTGCTCCAGCGCGAGGGAGCCGACGCACCCGCCCGACATCGCGCGCTGCGTGACACGATCGACTGGAGCCACGAGCTGCTCGAGGCTTCCGAGCGCCGTCTCTTTGCGCGGCTCGCCGTCTTCAACGGCGGTGGAACCCTGGCTGACATCTCGGCGGTGGTCGGAGGAGCGAGCGAGCCCCTGGGCCTCGATGTGCTGGACGGGCTCACCTCGCTCACCGACAAGAGCCTGCTCAGCGCGACCGAGGACGAAGAAGGCGAACCGCGCTTCGGGATGCTGCGCACCATCCGCGAGTTCGCCTCCGAACGCCTGTCCGACAGCGGGGACGAGCCCGAGATACGCGAACGCCACCTCGACGTCTTCCTGGCGCTCGCCGAGGAGGCGGAGCCGCACCTACTCGGGGCGCAGCGGCGGGTGCGGCTGGACCGTCTCGAGCGGGAGATCGACAACTTCCGTGCGGCACTCGACTGGGCGATCGATGCCTCGCGGGTGGAGCAGGCGCTGCGCCTGGGGGCGGCGCTGTGGCGCCTCTGGCAGATGCGTGGCTACCTCCGCGAGGCCCGGCGCCAGATCGAGCGGGTTCTGGCGCTGGACGGCGTGGACCGATACCCCCGCGAGCTGGCTCGAGCGTTCGAGGCGGCAGGAGGCATCGCTCACTGGCAGGGGGACTCGGCTGCCGAGCGCTCGTGGTACGAGCAAGCGGTGCGGATCGCCCGCGAGCTGGGCGACAGGCCGCTGATCGCGAACGCCCTCTTCAACCTGTCGTACGCGTACCTGCCATACGACCTGGCCGCCGACGATCCGTCGGTCCCGGAAGGCCTTCTTCGCGAGGCACGCGCGATCTTCGACGAGCTGGGGGACACCGTGGGGGCGGCCCGCACGTATGAGGGCCGTGCCGCGCAGGCCTTCTTCAGGCACAACTGGGAGGCAGCCGCCGAGCTCGCGCGCGAGGGCGCGAGGCGGCTGCGACCGATGGGTGATACGCACTACCTGGGGTGGTCCGTCGACTTCATCGGCTATGCCGCGCTCCAGCTCGGGGACCTGGAGAGTGCTCGTGCAAGTCTGGGGGAGGCACTGGCCCTCAACCGCGCGCCTCGCGATCTCAGCGGGATCGCACTCGTGCTGGACCAGCTCGCCGCACTCGTCCTTCGCGAGGGCGACCTTCCCGGGGCGATGCGGCTGGCCGGCGCCGCGAACGAGCTCAGCGCCTCCACCGGAGCCGATGTCGCGTTGCGCGTGCGGTCCATTCCCGACTACCGGACGCCGGACGGTGCGGTGTTGCGGGCAAACAGCCGCGATCTCGAGGCGGCGTGGGATGAAGGCCGGTCGATGACGGTCGAGGAGGCCGTCGCGTACGCTCTCGACCGCCACTCGGCCGCCGCGACCCCCGCGTGACGGGATCGGTCAAGAGCCGGCGATCAGCCGGTTTGGGCGGTTCTCGCGCCTGCAGCTGGTTGGGGAGATTGCCGCCGTCCGTTACGGTTCGATCTGGATCGAGTCGAGGCAGATCCGCAAGCGACGCGGGCTATCCGGAGTCCCAGTCGTCAGTCGTGAGCGTGAAGAGCAGCTTGAACCCTCGGTTGTTGTTCGCTGCTTCCGGGCGCATCGATCCGATGATGGCGTACGCGTCAGCCAGGTCGGCCTCGCTCGTGCCGGGTCGTGTCGTAAGGCGGATGGCAATCGTCGTCCCCTCGATGTCGACGATCCATTCCTCCTGTCCAGCGTCGATGCGTCGGTACATCCCGTCGTGCCCCGCGACGGTCACGGGCGTCCCGCCGTCGAGGGTGTGGCCCTCAGGCACGACCTCGACCCGAATCTCGACGTCACCGGATCCATATCCGTTGTGCATGAACCCCTCGTTGACGTACATACCACCACCCGACCCGTCCCACGAGTACACGCCCGGCCCGTTCTCGCTGGTATCCGGCCAGCCGTGAACGACCTCGCCGTCCGGCGTCGAAGGCGCCGGGGACAGCGAGGGCGCGCCGTCCGGCGTCGAAGGCGCCGGGAGGGGGAGCGACGGGAGCCGGATCTCGCCCCCGACGGCAAGGGCGCCGCCGATCAGGAGGGCCGAGAGCATTGCGGCCGCCAGGAGCACCCAACCTCGCCCGAAGGGGCTCGGCCGCAGCCTGGTCGCGATCCGCTCGACCATGTCATCGGCGGATGCCGCGGAGGCTGCGACG
>JALZDF010000147.1 GCA_030862645.1 Chloroflexota bacterium | reverse complement strand
CCTGCGCTACCGGATACGGTCCACGGCTTACCTGGGTGAGGCACTCGTCGCGGCCGGTGTGCCCTGCGTGCAGCCGATCGGCGGACACGCCGTCTACCTCGACGCCGCCGGCCTGCTTCACCACATCCCGCCGCTCGAGTATCCCGGCCAGGCGCTCGCCGTCGCGCTCTACCGCGAGGGCGGGATCCGCGGCTGCGAGATCGGTTCCGTCATGTTCGGCATGCATCCTGACGGGAGCGAGTCCCCGGCCGCCATGGAGCTGGTCCGGCTCGCCATTCCGCGGCGCGTGTACACGCAGTCGCACATCGACTACGTGATCGAAGTCATCGCGTGGGTCGCTGCGCATGCCGACCGGCTGCGGGGGGTGCGGATCGTCGAGCAGCCCGCGGCGCTGCGTCACTTCACCGCCCGCTTCGAGCCGCTCTAGGGCCGGCGGACGCCAATCCCGGTCGGTCGTCGGCACCAAACAGGCACGCACACCGGGTACTCCGATCTATCCGACCCTGATCTCGTCGACCCACTTGATCCAGTCGAGCCCTCGGCGGCGTGGCGCGACCAGCCGACATGGAGCTCCATTGGCGGCTGGAAGCGGCTCGCCGGCGACGTGCGTGGCGAGGAGGGCATCGGGCAGGTCTTCGCGCTCCAGTCCCACCATCCAGCCCGTTACGGACTTGACGCTCACGAAGGGCGCATGGGGGTCGGCGCCCGCGGCGGCGAGGATCGCGCTCAGCGGCGTCCCCAGCCACGACGTGCGCATGACCCATCCCGAGGTGCAATCGAGCGTGGCTTGCTTTTCCTCGAGCCCGATCTCCTCCAGGGCGGCGAGATCCAGTGTCAACTCCCGCTCGACCATGCCCCGCACGCGGAGGTGCCAGGTGGCCATGTCGATCGTCGGCGTTCCCTCGCCGTAGAACGTGGTCGGCGGCGGGATGCCGCCGTCCGGCAGGGAGCGCGAGCCGGTGAAGCGGCGCGTACCGCCACGCAGCCTATCGAGCAGCTCGGCGCTGGTCCAGGCGGCGGCGCCAAGGATTCCGACGGTGGCGGTGGCCAGCAGCGTCCGGCGACTGAGCCGCCGCCCACCCGGTCGCGGGCGGATCAGGCGCCAGCGGCGCGGAGCGAGGTGAACAAGCACGATCGGCACGGCGGCGAGGGCGGCCCAGACGTGGAGCGTCAGGATCGTCCAGGGGCCGATCGACCAGATCCGTCCGCTCGCCACCCACCCGAAGCCGCCGGCCAGGGCGGCCGCGACCAGCAGGGTCAGCACCGCGCCGAGCGCCAGGCGCGACCAGCGCCGTGCCCGCAATGCTGGCCCGATGCTGCGCCGGAGCTTCTCAGCGGCGGCGACCAGCAGCATGCCGCCGAGCAGGCCGTGCAGCCAGAACAGCGGGGCGGTCGCCGGGACGCCGGAGCGTAGGGTCAGCAGCCCGGTCGCCATCTGAGCGGCGAGTAGGAACGCCAGCAGCCGGTCGAGCGCGGCGCTGCTCATCGGTCAACCGTACGCCCCGGCTCGACGGACGGCAACGGCGCGGGATTTCTGCGACGCTAGGATGCGCACGTGAACTTGCGTACGGCCGTCCTTGTCTCGACGATCCTCGGCTCGGCGATCGTCTTCCTGGACGGCACGATCGTGAACGTGGCCCTCGACAGGATCGGGCGCGAGCTGCCGACGACGTTCGTCGCGCGGCTGGAGGGGCTCACGTACGTCAACAGCGCGTACTTCGCCGTGCTCTCCGCCTTTCTCATCCTGGCGGGCGCGCTGAACGACTTCTACGGTCGGCGCCGAATGTTTCGCGTCGGTCTCGCCGGTTTCGGCGTCGCCTCGGTCGGCTGCGGCCTGGCGCCGACGATGGAGGTCCTGATCGCCGCCCGCATCGTGCAGGCGGGCTTCGGCGCCGTCCTCGTGCCGGGCAGCCTGTCGATCATCACGGCAGCCTTCGAGGGCGAGGAGCGCGGCCGGGCGATCGGTCTCTGGGCATCGGGAACCTCGGCCACGATCATCGTCGGGCCGCTGCTCGGCGGCTTCCTGGTACAGGCGGTCAGCTGGCGCGCTGCGTTCCTCATCAACGTTCCGCTCATCGCCATCGCGCTGTGGGCGACCGCCGAGGTGCCCGAGAGCCGCGACACGGAGGCGCGCGGCGACTTCGACTGGCTCGGCGCCGCAGTCATCGCCATCGGCGTCGGGGGCCTGGCGTTCGGGGCCACCCGCGGACAGGAGCATGCCTGGCAGGACGCGGTCGCGTGGGCCGCGCTCTTCATCGGCGCGATCGGCACGGTCGCGTTCCCCATCCTGATGCTGACCCGGCCGCGGCCGCTCGTCCCACCGAGCCTCTTCGCCTCTCGAAACTTCTCGGTGGTCAACCTGTCGACGTTCGTGATCTACGGCGCGCTGTACGTCACGCTCACCTTTCAGCCCCTCTTCCTGCAGGGAACGCTCGGCTATTCACCGCTCGCCGCCGGGGCCATCGGGATCCCGGTGGCCCTGCTGCTCACCTTCCTATCGACCCCCGCCGGCCAGTTCTCCGCCCGGTTCGGGCCTCGCCTGTTCATGACGATCGGTCCGCTGGTCATGGCGGCCGGCCTGCTCTGGCTGGCGCGCATCCCGGCCGACTCGGAGGCGTGGCGCGCCGACATGGTCAACCCCGCCAGCCTCGTGCCGCCCGGCGCGTCGCTGGTCGACGTCGGCGTCGGTCTCATCGTGTTCGGGGTCGGGATCAGCATGCTGGTCGCCCCGCTGACAACGGCGCTCATGAGCTCCGTCCCCGTTCGCAACGCCGGCCTGGGCTCTGCGATCAACAACGCCATCAGCCGCGTCGGCTCGCCGCTTGTCAGCGCCCTGCTCTTCATCGCCATCACCGCCGCGTTCTACCCGGCCCTCGCCGGCCTGGTCCCCGGGCTGGACGTCGACGATCCGCAGGTGCGCGAACAGGTCCAGCCGCTGACGAGCCCTCCCCAAGGGACCGATCCGGTCCTCGCCGATGCCGCCCGCCAGGCGTCGACCGACGCGTTCCGCCTCGCGATGCTCGTCTCGGCCGGCCTCCTCGTTGTCGGTGCAGCGATCAACGGCCTGGGGATCCAGAATCCGCCGCGCGAGGCGGTTGCCGATCAGCGCGATACGGCGGCGGCGACCGGGTAGGCTCGTTCAGAAGACGCGCGGGCACCACGGCGCGCGATCCGTCCGAAAGAGCGCATCGGCGCGGGCGATCCCGCCCGGCGCACGCTCCTCGGCGCGGGCGGCCGCCGCCAGCTGGGCGAAGCTGAACCCGCCGAGGTAGGCGGCGGCCAGGTCGGTGACGTCGCAGACGAGGTCGGCCGCCTCGGTCGCCGGCTCGACGTAGGGGACGCCGTCCTCGACGGTCAGCCCCCAGCGGCCGTCGTTCCACGGGCAGAACTCGTCGGCCACTTCGAGGACCACGCGGCCGTCGGCGCGGTACCGACGTGCGGCGAGCGCCGGTGACAGGTCCGCGATTCGCAGCCAGAGGGCGTCCCCGACCGACATCTCGAGCCTGCGCGGCTCGGCCACCGCCAGCAGCAGCGGGTCGTCGACCGCCAGGTTCCACCACTCGAGGCGGGCCATGAGATCGATGTCGAGAAGGTAGCGCCACAGGTCGAGATGCGCGGCCGGCGTGGCGGCCGCCATGTCGAGGATCGACAGCTCGGGGCTGTCTCCCCCGCGCACGGCATATCGGGCGTAGCCGTCGACGACGCCGGCGACGTCGTGCAGGACGTGGAACGGCTCGCCGCGACCGCGCCGCCATCGCTCGGGGAAATAAAAGACCTCGGCATCCCAGAACGCCGGTGAGAACGAGAAGAACCCGGGCCGCGTCGGACGCACCGCGTCGTAGACGGGCGGGAAGGCCTTGCGCGCCTCGTCCTCGCCGACCAACACGATCCGTCCACTGAACGAGTGCCGCTGGCGGAACGCATTGCGATGTCGGTCCACCTTCACGCCGGCACGCAGCGAGCCCAGCCCATACCCGAATCGCTGGTAGATGCCCCCCTCGGATGCCCACAGCACCGCCACGGGCTCGCCACGGCGGTGCACGTCGTCAAGCTGCAGCCGCATCATCTCGCGCAGAGCGCCCCGGCGCCGATGCGTCGGATGCACCCCCACGGTGGTAATGCCAGCAGCAGGCAGCACGCCACCAGGGATGGTCAGCTCGAAGCTGATCGCGGCCGCGTTGCCGACGAGCCGGTCACCGTCGTAGGCGCCGATGGCGCGGTCGAACTCGAGGATGGACTCGAGCTTCGGCATCTGCTCCTCGTCCAGATGCTCCGAGAAGCCCACCGCCACCGATTCCAGGAAGGCGCGGTGATCGCCCTCGAAGGGCCTTGCCTCGATCTCCACGCTCGGATTATGGCGCGGGTCGTGCTCTATCATCCGCCCGATGTTCCCGATCGGCGACGAAAACGAGCGCGGCCATGGTCCGGCGTTCGTGAGCCTTGCCCTCATCGGCCTCAATATCGCCGTCTTCCTGCTGCTCCAGGGAGCCGGCGGCCCGAGCGGCGAAGACTTCACCTACGGTTACAGCGCCGTCCCGTTCGAGATCACGAACAACGTCGACCTCGTCGAGCCGGAGCCGATCACGATCGACGGACGGACTCAGCAGATCCCGCAGGAGCCCGGACCGAGCCCGATCTGGCTGACTCTGCTGACCAGCATGTTCATGCACGGCGGCTGGCTCCACATCTTCGGCAACATGCTCTTCCTGTGGATCTTCGGCGATAACGTCGAGCATCGCATCGGGCACGCCGCCTACCTGGCCTTCTATGTCGTGGCCGGCCTCATCGCCAGCTTCGCCCAGATCCTGGTCGACACCGACTCCTTCATCCCGACCCTGGGCGCGTCGGGCGCCATCTCGGGCGTGCTCGGTGCCTACCTCGTGCTCTTCCCGACCAACCGGGTCACCGTCCTCATGCTCCGATTCCCGATGAAGGTGCCCGCCATCGTCGCCATCGGCCTGTGGGCGCTGTTCCAGTTCATCAATGGCATCGGCGCCTTCGCCGTGACCGAGGAGACCGGCGGCGGCGTGGCCTACATGGCGCATATCGGCGGCTTCGTTGCCGGCGTGCTGGCCGGGATCCTGTTCCGGGCCATCTTCCATGAGCCACGGCGGCCCCGCGGCGTGCGGGCGGCCTTCGGATGACCGCCGCCGCCGAGGCGGCCGGCCTGTTCGGGCCCGATTCGGCCTCGTGGCGGATCGACCGCGAGGTGATCGTCCTCGGCGGCGGATCGTGCGCGCTGCTGCTGCAGGCCGCGCATCCCGTCGTCGCGGTTGGCGTGATTGAGCATTCCACCTACGCGAGGGACCCGTTCGGCCGCCTGATGCGTACGCTGGAGAGCAGCTTCGACGTCGTGTTCGGGAGCCGAAGGACCGCCGAGGCGGCCATCCGGCGCGTCAACGCCATCCATCGCTCGGTCCGCGGGGAGATGCCCGGCGGCGGGGCGTACACCGCGATGGATTCGGAGGCCCTGCTGTGGGTCCACGCCACCCTGGTCGACACGGCGCTCCGCGTCTACGACCGCTTCGTGGCCGGGCTGACGCCCGCCGACGAGCAGGCGTATCACGAAGAGGCCGCGCGGGTGGCGCTCCTGCTTGGCGTCCCGGAGCGGATCCTGCCGGTGACCATCGAGGAGCTGCGAACGTGGATGTCGGGTCGGATGGCGGACGGCACGATTCGCGTCACGCCGGAGGCGCGGCGGATCGCCGGCACGGTCCTGTATCCGGTCCACGTCGTGCCTCGCGTCGCCTGGGATGCGGCCCACCTCATCTCGCTGTCGACCCTGCCGGAGCGGGTGCGACGCCAGTACGGCATCGGCTGGTCCGCCGCCCGCGAGCGCGGCGTGGAGAGGATCGCCCGCTTCACGCGCCGGGCGCTTCCGTTCGTGCCACCGCTGGTCCGCCACGCGCCGCAGGCGCGAGCGGCGGACCGTCGCGTTCGCGGACTGGGCGCCTGAGGCGACGCCGGCAGGCGGCGGCTATCATGGCCACGCCCGCTCGCCAGGCCCCGCCGAGCGGCCAGAGGAACCCGATTTGACCCGATTTGCCAAGCTGGCGGTCGCCGCTGCCGTCGCGACCTTCGTCCTGATCGCCATCGGCGGCCTCGTGCGCGCCACCGACTCCGGCCTGGGATGCCCGGATTGGCCGCTCTGCTTCGGCGACTGGCTGCCCCCCGCGGATCTCCACGCATGGATCGAGCACACGCACCGGCTCACCGCCGCCGTCTTCGTCGGGCCGCTCGTCGGTGCGATCGGGCTCATCACCGTCCTCACCCATCGGCGGCGTGATCGCCCGCTGCTCGTAGCTGCCGTGATCGCCGGGGTGCTCGTCATCGTCCAGTCGCTGCTCGGCGCAGCCGTCGTCCTGCAGGGCCTCGCGGCGGAGCTCGTCACCGCGCATCTCGGCATGGCGCTCACCGTCTTCGGGGCCGTGATCTTCATCGCCGAGCGTGCCAGCCATGGACCGATGCCGGCCGCGCACGCGCGACCGCGCCTGACCCGGCTGGTCGGAGTGACCGCCGTGGCGATCCTGGCGCAGATGCTGCTCGGCTCGTGGGTCACCGGACACCACGCCGGCCTCGCCTACGCCGACTTCCCGCTCATGAACGGCTCGATCATGCCCTCGGTAACAGGAAGCCAGCAATCCGTCCACCTGGCGCATCGGCTCATGGGCCTGGTGGTCACCGGCCTGGTGATCTGGAGCGCCCTGGAGGTCCGTCGGTCGACCACTGCCGTCCTTCCGCGCCGCCTCGCGGCCTGGATGGTGGTCCTGATCGCGATCCAGCTGGCCCTCGGCGGGCTGAACGTGGTGTCACGGTTGTCGGCCGTGTTCGTCGTGCCCCACCTCGCGGTCGGCGCGGCGCTGTGGGGATTGTCGGTCTGGCTGCTGCTGGTCGGCCGCCGGCTGCGGCCGTCGGAGGTTGGGCGGCGCGCGCCCGTGCGGGACCGCGAGCCCAAGCCGCTCGACACCGTCCGCGCCTACGTCGCCCTGACCAAGCCGCGGATCATCGAGCTGTTGCTGGTCACCACGGTGCCGACCATGGTCCTCGCCGAGCGCGGCATCCCGTCCCCCTGGCTGATGGCAGCCGTCGTGCTCGGCGGAACACTGGCCGCGGGTGGCGCGAACGCCATCAACATGTACGTCGATCGTGACATCGACGACGTGATGCGCCGCACCCGCCACCGTCCGCTTCCTCGTCACGCGGTCGATCCGGCCGGTGCGCTCTGGTTCGGGACGTCGCTGAGCGTGGCGTCCTTTGCCTGGCTGACGTTCACTGTCAACCTCCTCAGCGCCCTGCTGGCGGTGAGCGCGATCTGTTTCTACGTCTTCGTCTACACGCTGTGGCTGAAGCGCTCGACGCCGCAGAACATCGTTATCGGCGGCGCGGCCGGCTGCGTCCCCGTGCTCGTGGCTTGGGCCGCGGTGACTGGGGAGGTCGGGTTGCCGGCCCTGGTGCTGTTCGCGGTGGTCTTCTACTGGACGCCGCCGCACTTCTGGGCGCTGGCCCTTCGCTACCGCGGCGACTATGCGGCCGCCAACGTGCCGATGCTGCCGGTGGTGCGTGGCGAAGTCGAGACCGCCCGCCAGATCGTGCTCTACACGCTCATGCTGATCGCGGTCAGCCTGCTGCTCCTGCCCGCGGCCGGCATGGGCTGGATCTACCTGGTGGCGGCCGTGGCGCTCGGCGGATTCTTCCTCTGGGGTGCGTTGCGCCTGCGCGCCGATGCCGCCAGCGGCCCGGCGGCCGTCAGCCTCTTCCGGTACTCCATCACCTACCTCACCCTGCTGTTCGCCGCCGTCGCGGCCGATGCTCTCCTGCGCTTCCCGCTCGCCTGATTCGGGTGGGACAGCGGTCCCGGCGATCGGTCCCGGCAGGGGAGATCAGGAAGGCCGCGGCTCCGATCCGTCCCTCGCTGTGCGCTGAGCCGCGAGCCTCGCATCGAGCCGGGCGGTGCGCCGATCCTCGTGGCGCATCCAGAGCACGACCACGATCATCATGCCGGCCAGGAAGGCGAGGTCGCCGACGACCCACATGATCACGCCACCCAGCGCCTGATCGTCCAGCGGCGCCATGCCCCACGTCCGCCCGTTGGTCAGGTAGTGCGGGTAGAGGACCGACGAGGCTGACATGAGGGCCACGCCCAGGAACGAGTTCTGCGGCATGGCAAGGAACAGGTAGAGCAGCCGGATGGGGTGTGGCAGCCGCCATGGCGACGGGTCCGCGCCGATGACCGGCCACCAGAAGAGAAGCGCGGCGCCGAGGAACGTCGCGTGCTGCAAATAGTGGAGCGCCTGGTTCTCGAGGGCATCGTCGTAGAGGACGCTGAAGTGCCAGCCCCAGTTGACGGCGGCGAACAGGATCCAGGCGATGACCGGGAACGCGAGGACGTGCACCACCCGGCTCTGCAGTACCGCCAGCAGGGTTCTTCGGACTGGCGGGCTGGCCACCCGCAGTGCCAGCGTGATCGGCGCACCGGCGAGGAGCAGCGGCGCGGCGACGAGCTCGAGAAGCATGTGCTGCACCATGTGCACGCTGAAGAGCACCCCCTCGTAGGCCTCGATCGGCGACACGAGCGCCACGCCGATGGCTACGAGACCGCCGAGGAACAGCCAGGACCGATATCCGGGCTGGCGGTTGGCCGGATGCGCGCGATTGACGCGCCGAACGGCCCAGACGTACGCGGCCGCGGCGAGGAGGATTGCGACGAGCGGCAGCGGATCGAAGCTCCAGGCCAGCAGAATCCCCGGAAGGCTCGGCGGGGGCGCATCGGCGCCGTGCGCGGCCGCGACGCCGGGCGCGGCCAGCAGGCCGAAGACGATGGTGAGCGAGAGGACGCGTCGCATCCGCTTCATTCTGGCCCGAAACGCGGGGAACCGCGCGACACCCATCCGCGTCGTAGCGCCCATGAAACGAACACTCCCGGGCTTTCTCCTCGCACTCCTCGCACTCTCCGCCTGCGCGGCACCCGGCGCATCCCCGTCCGGCTCCACCGACGCATCGCCCGGCACGTCGAGCCCACCCGACGACGCCGGCACCGGCCGAATCGAGCATCCGACGGGCACCGAGCCGATCCTGGTCGTTAGTTCCGCCGGCGGCTTCGTGCCCGTCGAGTTCATGGCGACCCAGCTGCCGTCCTTCGTGCTGCTCGGCGACGGGCGGGTCATCATGCAGGGGCCGCAGACGCTCGAATTCCCCGGCCCGGCGTACCCGGCGCTCGTCGAGCGGACGCTGACCGAGGAGGGGATCCAGGCCGTGCTCGGCACCGTCGAGGACACCAACCTGTTCACTGCCGACCTCGAGCTGCGCGGTGCCCAGAACGTGGTCACCGATGCGGCCGACACGCTGTTCATGGTCGATGCCGGCGGCCAGTCGGTCACCGTGAGCATCTACGGCCTCGGGACATTGCTGCCGGACATGGAGCCACCGCCGGGCCTCGGCTCTGGGGAGATCGAGGCCCATCGGATCCTCGGCCAGCTCAACGACGGCCTCATGACCCTCGACAGCTGGCTGCCGGCGGACGCCTGGGAGGCCGAGGGCTGGCAGCCCTTCGAGCCGGAGGCCTTCCGCCTGTACGTCCGCGACGTGACCGGCGAGCCCGTCGAGGGCGACCTGCCCGAGCAGGTCCGCGAGTGGCCGACGGCTGACGATCCCGCCGCCTTCGGGGAGGAGGAGGAGTTCTTCGGCGATGGCACCCGCTGCGGTCTGGTCGACGGCGATTTGGCCGCCACCTGGCTCCGGGAGCTCGCCGCCGCGAACCAGATGACGCTCTGGACCGACGACGGCGATCGGCGCTTCCGGGTCATGGCGCGCCCCGTCCTGCCGCACGAGGATCCAGCCTGCCCGGAGCTCGGTGGCGCCGCCTGACGCTCTTCACAGGACGGGACCATCACGGCCGCCGAAGCGGCTCGCACTGCTTCGGCGGCCTTCGCTACAATGAGGCCGTGCCGCCGTCAGCCCCCTGAGCGTGCGTCTCTGAACCCACACCGCGCCCCACGACGTGTCGGTTGAATCCAGGAGCCTCGAGACCATCTGATGGAACGAACGGTGGCCCGATACCCGCTGCGAACGCTACTCGGCCGCGGTGCGCCCCTGCTCCTCATCGGCTTGCTGACCGGATGCCTGCTGCCGCCCGAGCCAGCCACCGAGGTGGGCAAGGACGTGTTCAACCTGTACGTCATCGTGCTCATCCTGGCCGGCATCGTCTTCATCGGCGTGGAAGGGTTCATCCTGTACGCCGTCTTCCGCTATCGCCGCCAGCCGGGCGACGACGTGCTCCCCCAGCAGCTGCACGGCAACACGACGGTCGAGATCATCTGGACTCTCATCCCGACCGTGATCGTGCTCCTGCTGTTCGGATTCAGCATGGCCACGCTCGGCGACGTCGAGGCCAGGTCCGAGACGCCCGGCGTGACCGTCCAGGTCGATGGCTTCCAATGGAACTGGACCTTCCGCTACGAGGACGGCACGGTGGTCAATCCGGAGGGCGGGGAGCCGCCGGTGCTGGCGGTGCCGGTCGGGGAGCCGGTTCGGCTGGTGCTGAACTCGCTCGACGTCAACCACGCGTTCTACGTCCCGCAGTTCCTGATCAAGCGCGATCTCATCAACCTCGGCGAGAACGGCCGCGACAACGAGCTCGAGTTCACGATCACCGAGGCCGGCACCTACGCCGGCCAGTGTGCCGAGTTCTGCGGGACCGATCACGCCGACATGACGTTCGTGGTCGAGGCGATGGACCGCGCGGCGTTCGACGAGCACATGGCGGCGCTGGCCAGCGGTGAGCCGCCGCCCGGCCCAGCCGACGGCGAGTGCGGCACGACCGTTCAGCTGGCCGCCGTGGAATCGATCCAGTTCGACACCGGCAGCCTCGAGGTGCCGGCCGGCGAGGACTTCTGCATCGAGTTCACCAACAACGATGCGGCACCGCATGACGTCGGCATCGTCGAGACCGGATTCGACGGGGAAGACGTCCCCCCGGGCGAATCGACGACGTACGTCATCCCGGCCATGGACGCCGGCGACTACACCTTCTACTGCACGCTCCACCCGACGCAGATGACGGGTGACCTGAGCGTGACCGAGTAAAGACCGGAGCGCGACGACCATGGCAACCACGACCCTCGAACCGCAGGCCGGAACGTATCGGCGTTCCTGGGTGCTCGAATGGCTGACAACCGTCGACCACAAGAAGATCGGGATTCTGTACATCGTCAACAGCTTCCTCTTCTTCTTCGCCGCCGGAATCCTGGCGCTCGTGATCCGCAGCGAGCTGATGGTTCCGGGCATGCAGTTCCTCGACGCAGACACCTACAACCAGGCGTTCACGATGCACGGGACGATCATGCTCTTCCTGTTCATCATCCCGGCGCTGAGTGGCTTCGCGAACTACATCGTGCCGCTCCAGCTCGGGGCGCCGGACATGGCATTCCCGCGCATCAACGCTCTCAGCTTCTGGCTGCTGCCTCTGGGCGGCATCCTCATCTTCAGCGGCTACCTGTTCGGCGGCGCGGCAGCTGAGGGCTGGACCGGCTACGCGCCGCTGACCAGCGAGCAGTACGCGCCCCGGGTGGGTACCGACCTGTGGATCATCGGCCTCACGCTGGTCGGCACAGCCTCGATCCTGGGCGCCGTCAACTTCATCGCCACCGTCTTCAAGATGCGGGCGCCGGGAATGACGCTCTTCCGGATGCCGATCTTCGTCTGGACCGTGCTCGTCACGGCGGTGCTCATCCTGCTGGCGACACCGGTTCTGGCGGCCGGGCTCATCGCGCTCTTCATCGACCGCAACTACGGCGGATCCTTCTTCGATCCCAGCGTCGGCGGCAACCCGGTGCTCTGGCAGCACATCTTCTGGTTCTTCGGCCACCCGGAGGTCTACATCGTGATCCTGCCGGCCATGGGCGTGGTGAGCGAGATCCTGCCGGTCTTCAGCCGCAAGCCGCTGTTCGGATACCGTGCCTTCGTCTTCGCCACCATCGCCATCGGGCTCCTCAGCTTCAGCGTGTGGGCGCACCACATGTTCACCACCGGATCGGTGTTCCTGCCCTTCTTCAGCTTCATGACCGCGCTCATCGCCATCCCGACCGGGATCAAGATGTTCAATTGGCTCGCGACGATGTGGCGGGGCAAGCTCATGCTCACCACGCCGATGCTGTTCGCGCTCGGGTTCCTGTCGATGTTCCTCATCGGTGGCATCAGCGGCGTGATGCTCGCCTCCCCGCCGATCGACTTCCACGTGCAGGACACGTACTTCGTGGTCGCGCACCTGCACTACGTCTTCTTCGGCGGCTCCGTGTTCGGCGTGTTCGCCGCCACGTACTACTGGTTCCCGAAGATCACCGGCCGCAAGCTCAACGAGCCGCTCGGCAAGATCCACTTCTATATTCACTTCATCGGCTTCAACCTGGCCTTCTTCCCGATGCACCAGCTCGGCCTGTCCGGGATGCCTCGCCGCATCAGCGACTACGACCCGAACGCGGGCTGGACGATCTTGAACGTCGTCTCGACGGTCGGCGCGTTCATGATCGCGGTCAGCGTCATCCCCTTCCTGGTCAACCTCATCGCCACCTTCATCAACGGGGAGCCTGGCGGCGACGACCCGTGGGAGGGCAACACGCTCGAGTGGGCGACCAGCTCGCCGCCGCCGCCGTACAACTTCGACACGCTGCCGCCGATCCACTCCGAGCGCCCGCTCTTCTTCCTCACCCACGGGCACGGCCACGAGGCCGAGCGTCCCGACGACCTCGAGGAGAAGCCCGATGACGACGTCGAACGACGCGGAGGCATGGTATGAGCGGCCGCGTGATGCAGGCGCACCCCCCGGGGGAGCTGGAGGCCGCCGCGGCGGTGCAGCACGGGCAGTCGGGCATCCCGACCGCGCTGCTGGGCATGCTCCTCTTCATCGCGAGCGAGGTGATGTTCTTCGCCGGCCTGTTCGCGACCTACTTCAACGCGAAGGCGACAACGCCTGGCGTCTGGGGCCCCCCCGAGGGCGCGCACGAGCTCGACCTGCCGCTGGCAGCCGCCCTGACCGCCATCCTGGTGGCGTCGAGCTTCACGATGCAGTTCGGGGTGTGGGCCATCCGGCGCGGCGACAGCGGCAAGCTCCGGATGTGGACAGCCATCACCCTGGTCCTCGGCGTCCTGTTCCTTTTTGGCCAGCTGTACGACTACAGCACGCTCGGCTTCGGCATCGCCGACGGCGTGTTCGGGACGACCTTCTACACGCTCACCGGGTTCCACGGGGCCCACGTCTTCGGCGGCACGGTGGGCCTGGCAATCGTCCTTGCGCGCACGCTTCGCGGCCAGTTCAGCGCGCGAAATCACGTCGCCGTTGAGGCGGTCAGCATGTACTGGCACTTCGTCGACGTCGTGTGGATCGGCGTCTTCTCCACCATCTACCTGCTGCGCTAGGAATCGTTCGATGATCTCGGACACCGCCATCGGTTTCGCCCTCCTGGGGATCGCCATCCTCGTGGTCCTCGGGGCGGTGTTCGCCCTCTCCTCGCGAGGCGGGCCGGCCCGCACGATCGCGAAGCCGCCGCGCGGGGTGCACATGCCCGGGCCGAGCTTCCTGCCGGTCGTGATCTCGGCCGCCGCCGCGCTGCTCGGAGCGGGCCTGGCCTTCCGTGGCGATGGGCAGCTCGCGAACCCGTTCCTGGCCATCCCCGGACTGCTCGTCCTGGTGATCGGCGCGGTGGCCTGGGTGCGCGCGGCAAACCACGAATGGCGAGAAGTCGAGCACGGCGCCCACGACGACCCGTCGGGCCACTGAGCCGCCGATGACCGCCACCGCCTCCGCGAGGCGCGGTCACGACCTTCGCCGGCTCGGGTTTCCGCACCTCGTCCTGGCCGCCGTCGTCCCCCTCCTGGTGGCGGCGCTGCTCGGCGCCTTCCTCCTGACCCGTGGCCCGACGGGCACCCCCACCGCCATCGGCAACAGGGCGCCGGAGTTCGTGCTGGCCGACCTCGACGGCAATCCCCTGCGCCTCGCCGATCTGCGGGGACGGCCGGTCGTCGTCAACTTCTGGGCGAGCTGGTGCGGGCCGTGCGTCGAGGAGTTCCCGCTCCTGCGCGATGCCGCCGCGCGCCACGCCGACGACGGGCTGGCCGTGGTCGGTATCGTGTGGCGCGACCGCTCGGAGGCAGCGCGTGACTTCATGCGACGCAACGGCGCGACCTGGGCGGCCGCGATGGATCCGGGTGAGCGCGTGGCCCGCGACTATGGCATTCTCGGGCCGCCGGAAACGTACTTCATCGGCCGCGACGGGACGATCGTGGCACGACAGATCGGTCAGATCTCGGCAGCCTCCCTGGACGAGAAGCTGGCTGCCATCATCGAGGAGTGAGCATGGAGAGCAACCTACCCGCGACCCGCGATGAGACGACCGTCGCACCCGCCGAGGACGGTGTCACCCTCGCTCCGCGTCAGCCGCTGCGGGTAGCGTTCCTGCCGCTCGCGCTCGTCACCTTCGTGCTGCTGGCGCTGACCATCGCCGCCTGGACCTTTCTGGTCGCCGCCACCTGAGCGGTGCCGCTCGAGCCGTGTGTTCTGAAAGCCGCAGATACTGCGCCGACAGGCTCGCTACTCGGGAACCGACGCCGGTGACCGGAGGGTGCCCGGCGCCGGGTAGCGCCGCTCGATGTAGCCATCCAGGACCGCGAGGAAGCGCGGCACGATGTCGTCCCCGCGCAGGGTCTCGGTCTTGACGCCGTCGACGAACACGGGGGCGACGGGCTCCTCGAACGTGCCGGGCAGGGAGATGCCGATGTCGGCATGCTTCGATTCGCCGGGTCCGTTGACGACGCAGCCCATCACCGCCACGCGCAGTTCCTCGACGCCCGGATGTGTCTCGCGCCAGCGAGGCATCTGCTCGACGAGATAGCTCTGGATGTCACGCGCCATTTCCTGGAAGAACGTGGACGTGGTGCGTCCGCATCCGGGGCACGCGCTGACCTGGGGCAGGAACGAACGCATGCCCATCGACTGCAGCACCTGCTGCGCGACTTGCACCTCCTGGGTCCGGTCGCCGCCGGGCTCCGGCGTCAGGCTGACCCGGATCGTGTCACCGATGCCGCGCTGCAGCAGGATCGCCAGCCCGGCCGTCGAGGTGATGATCCCCTTAACGCCCATGCCGGCCTCGGTCAGGCCGAGATGGAGTGGATAGTCACACCGTGTCGCCAGCCTGGCGTAAACCTCCACGAGGTCCTGGACTCCGGAGACCTTGGCCGAGAGGATGATGCGGTCCGGGCCCAGGCCCGTCTCCTCGGCAAGCCGAGCCGACCGCAGGGCCGACTCGATCATCGCTTCGATCATGACCTCGCGCGAATCCTTCGGATCGGCCGAGACGGCGTTGGCGTCCATCATCTCGGTCAGCAGTTGCTGGTCCAGCGAACCCCAGTTGACGCCGATGCGCACCGGCCGATCGTTGGCGATGGCGACCTCGATGATTTGGGCGAACTGCTCGTCGCGACGCTTGGTGCCCACGTTGCCGGGGTTGATTCGGTACTTCGCCAGGGCGGCGGCCATCTCGGGATACTTCGTCAGGAGCAGATGTCCGTTGTAGTGGAAGTCGCCGATGAGGGGCACGTCCACGCCGAGGTGATCCAGCTTGGAGCGGATGGCGGGAACCGCCGCCGCCGCCGCGTCATTGTTGACGGTGATGCGGACGAGCTCGGATCCGGCGTGGGCAAGCTGCGCGACCTGGATGGCGGTAGCATCCGCGTCGGCCGTATCGGTGTTCGTCATGGACTGCACGACGACGGGGTGGGCCGAGCCAACCGGGATGCCGCCGACCAGCACAGTCCGGGTGGGGCGGCGAAGGATGGTGCTCATCGAGCTTCATGGTAGGACCACGTCTCGAAGTCGGCACGCGGTCTGCACGCGAGGCCGGGCGTGATCCGGGACCGGGGGGCGGGGGAGCAGTACGGACAGGTATGGGTCGTCGAGGATGAGCCGGCTGCGGCGACGCTGGCTGCCGAGCTGTGCGAGTCGGGGGGCGCATCCGCCCGCCTCTTTCGCAAGCCCCTCGACTTCCTGTCGGCGCTGCGCGCCTCCGCGCCGCCGCAGGCGGTGGTCCTCGACTGGCGGCTCGAGAACGAGCTGAGCGCAGCCCTCTTCCTGGCGACTCGTCACCGGTACCCGCAGATGCCGGTGATCTACTGGACCGGCAGCGACCGCAGCGCGCTGCCGTCGATGATCTGCGACGACAGCGCCACCATGATCGTGGGCAAGGCGGAGGGGACGGTGCCCTTCGAGGCGGCACTCTCCTGGGCGCTCGCTGCGCCGGTGTCGCTGACGCTATTCGTGGCGGGCGAGGACCAGGGCGGCGTTCATGCCGCCGAAGCCGAAGGAGGTTGAGACCGCGACCTCCACGCGCTCCGGCGCGGCGGTCCGCAGCAGGCGGAGATCGATGGCCTGGTCCGGATGCTCGAGGTTGCACGTCCCGGGCAGCATCTCCCGGTCGAGCGCCATGGCGGTGATGGCCGCCTCGATCGCGCCCGACGCGCCGAGCGCATGGCCGTAGAGGCCCTTCGTCCCCGATACCGCGATCCCGTCGGTCATGTCCCCGAAGGCGGCCCGGATGGCACGTGCCTCCGCAGGCTCGTTCAACGGCGTGCTCGAGCCGTGGGCGTTGAGGTAGCCCACGCGTTCCGGCGCGATCCCACCGTCGGCCAGCGCGGCCACGATGGCGCGCGCCGCATCGCGGCCGTCGGGGCGTGGCGCCGTCATGTGATATGCGTCGTTGCTGGCCCCGAAGCCGACGATTTCGGCCACGATGCGCGCGCCACGCCGCAGGGCGGTGTCGCGCTCTTCGAGCGCGAGCACAGCGGCGCCCTCGCCCATCACGAAGCCGTCGCGCTCCCGGTCGAACGGGCGGGACGCGCGGGCCGGGTCGCCGTTGCGCTGGGAGAGCACGCGGATCATGGCGAAGGCGCCGAAGGTGAGCGGCGCCAGGGGCGCCTCCGCCCCGCCGGCAAGGGCCGCATCGACGGTTCCGTCGCGGATGGCGCCGAACGCCTGGCCGATCGCCACCGCCCCGGAGGCGCACGAGTTGGCGTTGCCCACCGACGGGCCGGTCAGCCCCAGGTCGAGCGCCACGTTGCTGGCACCCGCTCCGCCGAAGACCGCCAGCGCCAGGGTCGGTGCCACGCCCCGCACGCCGCGCGCCACGAAGCCGGCGTGCTGCTCCTCTCCGAAGGCGACGCCGCCGAGTGCCGAGCCGATCCAGGCGCCGGCGGCCGCCGCCTCGGTCGCGCCATCGAGGCCCGCGTCGTGGTACGCCATGCGGGCGGTGGCCACCGACAGCGCGCTGAAACGGTCGAGGCGGCGCGCGCGTCGCGCGTCGAAGTGGTCGGCGGGGTCGAAGTCGTCGATCTGGGCCGCGATCCGCGACGGAAAGGGGCTCGCGTCGAACCGGTCGATGGTGCGCACCGCAGATCGCTCGGCCATGACGCCCTTCCACAGGCCGTCGGCCCCGCTGCCGACCGGCGTGATGGCGCCGATGCCGGTGATCACCACCCGCCGCGGCCTCATCGGTCCGCCGCCTCGGACAGCTGGCGGATGCGGCGGAGGGTGCGACCGGCGATGGCCTCGATGAAGTGGGGGCCGATGACGCGATCGGCCGCGAAGTCACCGAGGATGGGCCATGGCAGCTCGAGGCGGTGCTCGATGCTGACTTCGGTTCCAGCCTCGGCCGGCTCGAACCGCCAGGCGACCCACATGCCCTTCGTCACGCCGCCGGTGTGGACGAACTCGATCGTGCGCTGCTCGGGCATCGGCCGCTGGATTGCCTCCCAGCTGACCGGGATGGGACCGCGGCGAGCGCCCATCGCGAAGCGCCGCTCGCCGTCGGGATCGGGGAGGGGGCGCACGTATCGGTAGTGGGGGAGGATCCGGGGCCAGCGTTCGACGTCGGCGACGAGCTCGAAGATGCGCTCCGACGAGGCCCGCATGACGAGATGCAGCTCGCTCCTCACGGCGCCAGCACCTCCAGCAATGCGGCCGGCGACAGCGCGTCGGTGGCAGGCCGGCAGTCACCCAGGGCCGAGCCGAGCCGCAGCGCCGCGGCCGGCCGCTCGGATAGTCGCGCGGCGGCGTGCTCGAGCAGCGGCGGAACCGCCAGGAAGGACTGGACGAGCCAGCTGAGCGCGGCCCTGGCCGCGAACGCCCGACGGCGCTCGGC
>JALZDF010000103.1 GCA_030862645.1 Chloroflexota bacterium | reverse complement strand
GGGCCGCCCACGCAACGGAGGCACCGCCCCATGACGTGGCTCCGGCGCCACTGGGTGCCGATCGCGATGCTCGCCCCGTCGATCCTCGCGATCGCGATCTTCGTCTACGGCTTCATCGGCTGGTCCGCTCGCGTCTCGGTCAGTGACTGGCAGGGCCTGACGCCGGATTACACGTTCGTCGGCCTCGACAACTTCGCGGAGCTCTTCCGCGACCGGCGCTTCACCCAGTACGACATCGTCAACACCGTGGTGTTTACGGTCTTTTTCGTGCTGGGCGCCGTGGGGTTGGGCCTGGGACTGGCGATCCTGCTCGATCGGCACGTGCCGGGCGAGGGCATCTTTCGAAGCATCTTCCTCTTCCCGCTGGCGATCAGCCTCATCGTCACCGGCGTGGCGTGGCGATGGCTCATGAACCCCGCAGGCGGAGAGCGGGTGAGCGGCCTCAATCTGCTGCTGGACAACGTCGGGCTCGATGGCCTGATCAATGCCTGGTACACGACCGACAAGCCATGGGGCATCGCCTTCGTGGCGCTCCCGGCGGTGTGGCAGATGTCGGGCTTCACGATGGCCCTGTTCCTCGGCGGCCTGCGCGCGGTGCCGGAAGATCTCAAGGAGGCGGCGCGGGTCGACGGTGCCAGTGAGCTGCAGGTCTATCGGCGCATCATCCTTCCGCTGCTGCGCCCGGCGCTGCTGAGCGCGCTCATCATCCTGGGCCACCTGTCGCTCAAGGTGTTCGACCTCATCATCGCCCTAACCGGGCGCAACCTCGAGCTCGACGTGCCGGCCATCTACATGTGGACCACCACGTTCGACGCGAACAACTTCGCGCGCGGTGCGGCCATCGGCATCCTGCTGCTCCTGAGCGTGGCGGTGCTGGTCGTTCCGTACCTCGTGTGGAGCATGCGGCGGGAGACCGAGCTGTGACCGCACCCGAACGCGCCGCGGCACGCGACATCCCCGCCGTGGCGCGCCCGCGCTGGAAACCGGTCACGCTGGTGCGCTTCGCCGTGTTGTCGGCGCTCGCCGCCTTCTTCCTGCTGCCGGTGTGGGTGATGCTCATCACCGGCCTGAAACCGTTCGCCGAGGTCAGCCTGCGGCGGATGTGGGATCTGCCGTCCGGCATCTACATCGACAACTTCCTGGCGGCCTGGGCATCGCTCGCGCCGAACCTGCGCAACTCCATCTTGCTGGCCGTACCAGCAGCGGCGATCGCATCGGTCCTGGGTTCGATGAACGGCTACATCCTCTCGAAGTGGCGCTTCCGCGGCTCGGACCTGATCTTCACGCTCTTCCTGTTCGGGATGTTCATCCCCTACCAGAGCATCCTCATTCCGCTCGTGCAGTTCATGAACGCCATCGGCTTGGCGGGTGGCCTGCCCGGCTTGGTGCTCGTCCATGTCGTGTACGGGATCCCGATCACCACCCTCATCTTCCGGAACTACTACGCCACCGTCCCGAACGAGCTGGTCGAGTCGGGCCGCATCGACGGCGCGGGCTTCTTCGGCATCTACCGTCACCTCATCCTGCCCCTCTCCGCGCCGGCCTTCGCCGTCGTCCTGATCTGGCAGTTCACGAACATCTGGAACGAGTTCCTGTTCGCCGTCATTCTGACCCGGCCGGCGAGCTGGCCGGTGACGGTGGCCCTCAACAACCTGGCGGGCAGCCAGATCGTGGAGTGGAACGTCCAGATGGCCGGTGCTCTGCTCGCCGCCTTGCCGACGCTGATCGTGTACATCATCCTCGGCCGGTTCTTCCTGCGCGGCCTCATGGCCGGCGCGCTGAAAGGCTAACCATCGGCTACGCGCCCGGCTGGATGTGGAGAGTGCCCTCGGACGGCGGCATCCCATGCCTCGATCGGCGGCCGCCGTTCATGCTCGACTCCTCGGCCAGGACGACGAAAGACGACGGCGTGCGCGCCGATGCCGGCGAGCCGGGGAACGCTCATCGGACCGTGAGGCCCTTTGACCGGAAGCTGTTGCGCGCAGCACGTAGGATGGGCGCCTAGCCCGAAGCATCTTGCCCGTGGCATTCCTGAACGAGGGAGGTTTGCGTCCATGCCCCGATCGGTCCTTTCCATCATCGGCCTCGTCGTCCTGGCGCTGGTCGTCACCGCCTGCGGCGACACGCCTCCGCCATCCCCAAGCGGCCAGGCCGAAGAGAGCCCGGGCGCAAGCAGTCCCGGCGGGGAGGCAACCGAGAGCGCCGCGGAATCCGAGGCGCCATCCACCGGTGAGGGCCACCTCGCGGACGTGCAGGCCCGCGGGCAGCTGATCTGCGGCGTAAATGGCGAGCTGCCCGGCTTCAGCTTCCTCGACGAGTCGACGGGCGAGTACACCGGCTTCGACGTCGACTTCTGCCGCGCGATCGCGGCGGCCGTGCTCGGCGATCCGGAGCTCGTCGAGTTCCGCAACGTCACCACCGACCAACGCGGTCCGCTGCTCCAGTCGGGCGACATCGACGTCCTGATCCGCAATACGACCTGGACGGTCAGTCGAGACACCAGCTGGGGGCTCTTCGCGCCGACGACGTTCTACGACGGCCAGGCGATCATGGTGAACTCGACCGCCACCGATGCCACCGAAATTGACGAGCTCGAGGGTGCCACCATCTGCGTGCAGTCCGGCACCACCACCGAGCTGAACCTGACAGACCGCCTGGGCGACACCATCACGCCGCAGGTCTTCCCCGAGATCGACCCGACGTACGCCGCCT
The DNA here is from genome assembly GCA_030862645.1 of Chloroflexota bacterium. Classification (GTDB taxonomy): domain Bacteria; phylum Chloroflexota; class Limnocylindria; order QHBO01; family QHBO01; genus JACDBZ01. Next base: position 833 of record JALZDF010000103.1, on the reverse strand, counting down.
ACGAGGAGGGCCGCTGCGACGCGGTCACCAGCGACCGTTCGCAGCTGGTGGCACGACGGACGGCGTTCGAGAACCCCGACGATCACGTCATCCTCGAGGAGGTCATGTCCAAGGAACCGCTCGGCCCGGTAGCGCCGCTCGGCGATGACGAGTGGTTCAACATCGTCAAGTGGACGGTGTACGCGACGATCGAGGCGGAGGAGCTCGGCATCACCCAGGACAACGTGGCCGATATGGCGGAGACGAGCGAGAATCCCGTCGTCCTGCGCCTGCTCGGCCAGACGGTGCCCGACACGGATCCGTTCGACTCCGGTCTCGGGCTCGAGCCTGATTGGGTCATCGACGTGATCTCGGCCGTGGGCAACTACGGTGAGATCTATGACCGGAACCTCGGACCGGGCACGCCGTTCGAACTGGAGCGCGGCCTGAACTCGCTCTGGACCGATAACGGCCTCCTGTACGCACCGCCGTACCGATAGTCCGATCGGAGATCCCGGGGCGGGAGCGATCCCGCCCCGGGACATGACCTACCGGCCGTTCGCATGACGCCGGCGACCCAGGCCCCGACCCGCTCCGCCGTACCGCCATGGCGCGACGTCCGGGTGCTTCGCGTCGCGGCGCAGGTGGTCGTGGTTCTCGCCGTCGGTGTCGTTTTCGCGCTGATGGTGCGAAACCTCATGTCGGCGATGGAGGCACGTGAGCTCGGCTTCGGCTTCGGCTTCCTGGGACGCAGCGCCGGGTTCGATATCAGCGAGAGCCCGATCCCGTATACCTCCAGCGATACGTACGCCAAGGCGTTCCTGGTCGGAGTGCTGAACACGCTGTTCGTCAGC
>JALZDF010000083.1 GCA_030862645.1 Chloroflexota bacterium | reverse complement strand
GCCCCGCACAGCGCGATGGCATCCAGCGTGCCACCCGGCCCCCAGGCGCCGGTCGGCCCGCCGTGGACGTGCAGGACGGTGGGCAGCCGGCGACGTCCGGCGCCGGCCGGCGAGGCGAGCCAGGCGTGGATGGGTCCCGCGGGACCGTCCAGCTCGAGCTCCGAGAGCTCGACCGCGGGGAACCGCGCCTGCCACAGCTGCCCGTCGCGAGTGATGGCACGCACCGCGCCGTTCTCGACGGCGTGCACGTCGCCGCCGCGGGCGTCGATGGCGGCGCTGACGGCGACGCGACCTCCGGCCACCTCGATCCCCGAGCAGGCGATCCGCAGCCCGGGATCGATGAGCGGTGTCGTCACGCCGTCGAGCTCAACGCGATAGGGAATGTTGCGACCCCGGTCGCCGATGATCACGCCCACCGCGCCATCGTCCAGCCAGGCCGGCCCGGGCGCCTCCTCGGCCATGAGCAGGTCGCACCACGCCCACTCGCCCGCCGGCCGATCGAGCGCGGCGGTGAGCGATCTGGGCGTCCCGGACGGCAGTTCCATGACCCAAACCGCCGGGGGGATCTCGTCGGGCGGATCGTCGACGTCGGTGCCGATGAACGCCAGCCGCCGGCCGTCGGGGGAGAAGGCGGGTCGGTCCGCGTCACCCGCCAGGCTCGCAAGCTTCCGTATGCGCGCGCGCTCGCCATCGGCGTTCACCGACCAGATCTGGAGGCGGGGATGAATGGTGCTGTCCGGGCCGCGATCGGCGCTGAACGCGATCCGTCGTCCGTCCGGCGACCAGCTCGGGTGGACCACGTCGAAGTCGCCGGTCGTCAGCTGCCGTGGCTTCGATCCGGGCCGTGCGGCGACGAGCCACAGATGGGCCCGGCGCACGACGTGCCCGGACTCATCGTCGCGAAAGTCCAGCCGGGTCAGGCGCCGCGCGAGCGGCGTGCGTCCCTTCGGTCCATCGTCGCCGACGATGAAGCGATGGTCGCCCGCCTGCGCCACCAGGGCCAGGCGCCTGCCGTCGGGGCTCCAGTGCACGCTCGAGACGCCGTGCTTCAGCGTCGTCAGCTGCCATGGCTCGCCCCCGTCCAGCGGCAGCACCCATGCCTGTGCCACCGCCTCGTCGCTGCCGGCCGGGCTACGAACGAAGGCCACCCGGCTGCCGTCCGGCGCGATGGCCGGCGAGCCATCGCGGACCCGGCCGCGGGTGAGCTGCCGTGCGCGGCCGCCTCGATACGGGCGTGTCCACAGGTGCGAGTGGTAGTCGCGGCCGACCACGCGGCGCAGGGCATAGACGATGGTCTCCCCGTCGGGAGCGAGGCGGAACGATTCGAGCGCGACCTGTGCATGGACCAGGGCGCGTGGCGTGGCGTCGGTCATGGGGCTGGAGTATGCCGACCGACTTCCGAGACGGTTGCGCGGAATCCGCAAAGCGCCGAGAAACGTTGACCGGATTCCGTGGGGTGTGCCATCCTCGGGCATCGAAGCGGCCGTCCCGCCCCGGGCATCCACGCGCCGCTGGACGTTTGGAGGTATCGGGACGGTGCGGCGTACACGTTCATCCATTGCCATCCTGGCAGCCATCGGGCTTCTGCTCGCCGCCTGCTCAGGCGTGCCTCCCAGCGCCAGCGACGAGCCGGCGGGCAGCGGCGCTCGCTCGAGCGCCGCACCGTCCGACGGCGGCAGCGCCACCGGCGGCACCGTGCGGATCGGTTGGGGAGGCTATCCCGACAGTCTGAACCCGGGCAACGGCTTGCTGGCCGAGGCCTACACGCTCTACGAGCTCGTGTTCGACACCCCGATCAGCGTTACCGCCGATGGCGAGTTCGTTCCCGAGCTGGCGAGCGAGTGGTCCGTCTCCGACGACGGGCTGACCTGGACGATGACGATCGTCGAGGGCGCCACCTTCCACGACGGGGAGCCGCTCACGGCTGAGGACGTGGCCTTCAGCCTGCAGCTCTACAAGGACACCGAGGACTTCCCGTTCCTGCCGTCGTACGCCGCCCCGTTCGAGACGATCGAGGCGACCGACGAAACGACCGTCACCCTGACCACCGCCGAGCCACTCAACACGTTCGAGGCGAGCATGGCCTTCATCTACGTCCTGCCGCGGCACATCTGGGAGTCCGAGGATGACGCGGTCGCCTTCGAGAACGAGGAGATGATCGGCTCCGGCCCCTTCAGGCTGGCCGAGGCCAGCCAGGGCGAGTTTGTCGAGCTCGAGGCGAACACCGACTACTGGGGGACTCCGCCGAACGTGGACGGCGCCATTCTCCAGACGATCGAGAACCCCGACGCGCGGGTCACCGCCCTCACCACCGGCGAAGTCGATGCGATCACCGAGTTCCCGGCGACCGCCGTGAGCACGCTCCAGAACACGGAGAACGTGGCGGTGCACATTGCCGACGTCGGTGCCGGCGGCAGCCTGCGCGATGTCTTCTTCAACGTCGTCGCCGACGAGGACTGCCCGGAGGACGGCGGCGTGTGCTCCGGCCACCCGGCCCTCAAGGACGTCGCGGTTCGCCAGGCTCTCGCCACCGCCACCGACAAGGCGAACATCATCGACGTGGCGACGCTGGGTACCGCCTCACCGGGCCTGTCGCTGGTCCCGCCGGGCCTCGGCGAGTACTACGCCGCAGACGTCGAGGACTATCCGTTCGACATCGCCGCCGCCAACGCGATCCTCGACGAGGCCGGCTACGAGGACAGTGACGGGGATGGCGTGCGCGAGTGCCTGCCCGACCAGGACTGCGAGACGCTCACCTTCCGCTTCAACTACGCCGACGACATCGACACGGCGCCGCGTGAGGCGGAACTGCTGCAGGGGACGTGGGAGCAGATCGGGGTCGCGATCGAGATCCAGGGACTCGATCCGGACACGCTCACCAGCGTGTGCTGCCCGAGCTTCGACTACGACATCATGCTGTGGGGCTGGGGCTCAGACCCTGATCCGGCCTTCCTGCTCGGCGTCGCGCTGTGCAGCGAGATCGACACCGGCTTCAGCGAGACCGGCTACTGCAACCCCGATTACGACGCGCTGTACGACTCACAGGCCGTCGAGCTCGACCACCCCGCCCGCGTAGAGCAGATCATCGAGATGCAGCGCATCCTCGTGGAGGACGTGCCGTACATTGTCCCGTATTACCAGCAGGAGATCGAGGCCTGGCGGACCGACACGTTCACCGGCTGGCTGGACGACGATCCCACGCTGGGTCTGACGGATCCGTCCTCGCTCCTCTCGCTTCGCCCGGCCGAATAGGCCGATGCCGGCCGAGCGTCGCGATGACGCTCGGCCCGTCATGCCCGTGACCACTCGCGCGACCGAGCGACCGCGGCGCGCTGAGCCGAGGCCCGACCGATGAGCGGGCGCGGCGGCTACCTGCTGCGCAAGATCGGCTGGGCGGTCGTCACCGTGCTCGTCGTCATCACCTTCAACTTCCTGCTCTTCCGGGTGCTGCCCGGTGACCCGGCCAAGTCCGGGCTGCGCGACCCTCGGCTCAACCCGGCGGCGGTGGAGGCCCTTCGTGAGCGGTTCGGGACCGACAAGGCGGTCTTCATCGACTTCGAGGGCGGAAGTCCGCTCGACAGCCAGTTCACCGCCTACCTCGCCGCGCTGAGCCGCGCCGACCTGGGACAGAGCTACGCGTTCCGCGACCGGGCGGTGAGCGAACTCATTGGCCAGGCGCTGGTGAACACCCTGTGGCTGGTGCTGCCGTCGCAGCTGCTGGCCATCCTGCTCGGCTCCGCACTCGGCCTGTTCGCGGCGTGGCGGCGCGGCCGTCCAGTCGACGTGGCGGCGCTCACCTTCAGCCTCTTCATGTGGTCGCTGCCGACCTTCTTCCTCGGCATCATCTTGCTGGTGGCCGGCGCGAACTGGTTCGGGTTGCCCAGTGCGGGCCGGATCACCGTCGGCGCCGATTTCACCTCGTTCGCCGACCTCGCCTGGGACATCGGCCGCCACCTGCTGCTTCCGACCCTGACCCTCACCCTGGTGCTGCTCGGCGAGTACATGCTGATCATGCGCAGCAGCGTGCTCGACGTCTTCGGCGAGGACTACATCCTCACCGCGCGCGCAAAGGGGCTCTCGACCTACCGGATCATCCGCCACCACGCGCTCCGCAACGCGATGCTGCCGATGGTTACCCTGATCGCCCTCAACCTGGGGTTCACCGTGTCTGGCGCCATCCAGGTCGAGGCGGTGTACTCCTGGCCGGGGCTCGGAGCGCTGACGGTCAACGCGGTCGCCGACCGCGACTACCCGGTGCTCCAGGGGGCGTTCCTGCTCATCGCGCTCGCGGTGGTGGCGGCGAACCTGGTGGCAGAGCTGATCTACGGTTGGCTCGACCCACGGGTCAGCGAGGCATGAGCCGATGACGGCCCTTCTCGAGGTCATTGCGCCAACGGCCGCCGTCTCGCCGCGGCGCGCCTGGCGGTCGTTCCTCCGGCACCGGATGGGGCTCGTCGGGGCCGGCATGTTGGCGGTCGCCATCCTGCTGGCCATGCTGGCGCCGTTTGTCGCGCCCTACGACCCGTACGAGAGCGTGCGGGTCAACATCCTCGACATCTACCAGGCGCCCTCGCCGGCACACCCGCTGGGCACCGACGACGGCGGAAAGGACGTGCTCTCGTCGCTCATCTACGGAGCGCGGGTTTCCCTCCTCGTCGGCTTCGCCGCGGCGGCGATCGCGCTCGCCATCGGCGGCCTGATCGGCATCGTGGCGGGCTACCGCGGCGGCTGGCTGGGGTCGCTGCTGATGCGGATCACCGACTTCTTCCTGGTCATCCCCGACCTGGCGCTGCAGATCGTGCTGGTGGCCATCATCGGCCCGTCGCTGGGCACGATCATTCTGGTCATCGGCGCGCTGGGCTGGACGACGACCGCCCGACTGGTGCGCTCGCAGACGCTGACGGTACGCGAGCGCAAGTTCGTCATGCGAGCCCGGGCGATCGGCGCGGGGGACGGGCACATCCTGCGGCGGCACATCCTGCCGGCCGTGCTGCCGCTCATGCTCGCCAACATGGTGCTGGTCATCAGCCTGGCAATCCTGTCGGAGTCGACGCTTGCCTTCCTCGGCCTCGGCGACCCCACCGTCATCAGCTGGGGCCAGATGCTGAACTTCGCCTTCGACCGAGGTGCCGTCTCCGCCGGCGCATGGTGGGCACTCATCCCGCCCGGCCTGGCCATCGTGTGGGTGGTCCTGGGGACGACGTTGATGGGCACGGCGCTGGAAGACGCGCTGAATCCGCGGCTCAAGCGCCATCACCTCGAGGCGGCCGGGACCGACGTCGCCCGCGACCGCCTGGTGCCGAAGCTCGATGCGCCGCGCCTCGCGGATGCGGCCGCCCCCATCCTGCGAGTGCGTGACCTGTCGATCGAGTTCGGCGCGCCGCGCGGGCCGCTCCGGGCGGTGGATGGCGTGAGTTTCGACCTACACCGCGGCGAGACGCTCGGGCTGGTCGGGGAGTCGGGCTGCGGCAAGACGACGACGGTGCTCGGCATCCTGCGCCTGCTGCCGCCGGGAGGCCGCGTGGTGAGCGGCTCGGTGTGGTTCGACGGCGAAGATCTGCTTTCCCTCGACGGGCGTGCGCTGCGCGCCTTCCGCTGGACGCGGTTGTCGCTGGTGTTCCAGGGCGCCATGAACGCCCTCAACCCGGTGCGCACGGTCGGCGACCAGATCAGCGAGGCGGTTCGCCTGCACGCGCCGGGCACCGGCAAGCAGGCCGGCGCGCGCCGGGCGGCCGAGCTGCTCGAGCGTGTGGGGATCGGCCGTCGGCGCGGGAACGAGTACCCCCACACCTATTCGGGCGGCATGCGCCAGCGGGCGATGATCGCCCTGGCCCTGGCCTGCGATCCGGACGTCATCGTCGCCGACGAGCCGACGACCGCCCTCGACGTCATGATCCAGGCCCAAGTCCTCGACCTGCTGGGAGGCATCGCCCGCGACTTCGGGATGGGGATCATCCTCGTCACCCACGACCTCGGCGTGGTGGCCCAGGTCTGTGACCGGATCGTGGTCATGTACGGCGGGGGCGTGGCGGAGGAAAACGACGCCGTCAGCCTCTTCGGCTCGCCGCGGCACCCGTACACCCAGCAGCTGCTCCGATCCTTCCCGGACCTGGCGCGGCCCGACCGCGGTCTGCGCGGCATCCCGGGCTCGCCGCCGCGTCTCGATGCGATGCCGGCGGGTTGCCGCTTCGCCCCCCGCTGTCCGCACGCCTTCGACCGCTGCCGGGCCGAGCGGCCGCCCGACTACGCCACCGATGGGGGCCGCGCCGCCTGCTTCCTGCTGGATCCGGTGGAGCCGGGGGCATGACCGATGCGCTCCTCCGCGTGGAGGGTCTGGTCAAGGAGTTCCCGGGGCGCACCTCGTTCGGCGACTGGGTTCGTCGCCGGCCGGCCTCGCCGGTGCGCGCAGTGGATGGGATCAGCTTCGAGTTGCGGGCCGGCGAGGTCATGGCACTGGTGGGCGAGTCGGGGTGCGGGAAGACCACGACCGGGAACCTGCTGATGGGGTTGCTCGCGCCCTCCGGCGGCCGGGTCGTCCTCGACGGTGAGGAGGTCGGCGCGCTCTCGGGGCGCGGGCTGCAACGGCTGCGGCGCCGCGTGCAGATGGTCTTCCAGGACCCATACGAGTCGCTCAACCCTCGTATGACGGTGGCCGACATCGTTGCCGAGCCCCTGCGCGTCCACCGCGTGGCGCCCCTTCCGGCCGAGCTTCGTGCCCGCGTGGCCGGCGCGCTGACCCAGGCGGGCCTGGTGCCGGTCGATGCGTACCTGCATCGGTACCCGTTCGAGCTGTCGGGCGGCCAGCGACAGCGCGTGGTGATCGCCGCTGCTCTGGCCCTCGAGCCATCGCTGCTCGTCGCCGACGAGCCGGTCTCGATGCTTGACGTCAGCATCCGCGCCGAGATCCTGAACCTGCTCTCCGCTCTGGCGCGCGAGCAGGGGATCGCGGTGGTGATGATCACCCACGACCTCTCGACGGTGGCTGCCTACGCGGATCGGATCGCGGTCATGTACCTGGGCCGTATCGTGGAGCACGGTCCGGCGCGCGACGTGCTGGCCTCGCCGCAGCATCCGTACGCGCAGGCGCTGCTGTCGGTGGTGCCCGTGCCGGATCCGTCGGCCCGTCGCACGCCGGTCATCCTGCGCGGCGAGACGCCGGACCCGTCACGGATTCCCTCCGGCTGTCGCTTCCATCCGCGCTGTCCCTTCGCCTTCGACCGATGCCCGACCATCGACCCTCCGCTGTTCGAGGTCGGAGCCGATCACGGGGCTGCGTGCCTGCTCGTGGAGCCATGACCGGGACCCTCCGACGCGGCCACCGGCGCCATCCGTGGCGCTACCCCGGCGGCAGCAGCACGGCGACGAGGCCGATCGCCGCAGCGATGCCCACCGCCAGCGAAGTCGCAAACCGGACGATGCGGGATCGGAGGCGGGCGACGATGGCAGCCACGATGGCGGCCGCGGCCGCTCCCGCCCCGCCGGCGAGCGACGCCACGAACGCGTGCGCCAGCGTCGGCGATGCGGTCCCGACCTGGCGCTCGCCGGCCATCACGACGCCGAGCACGATGGTGACGAGCGCGCCGAACAGTCCCGCCCCGAGCGTGGCGGTGCCGGCCCGCGCTGAGCCGATCTGGGTCGCCCCGGTTGCCACGGCGCCGGCGGCCAGCACCGCACCGACGAGGTACGTCAGGGGCAGGGCGCCGCGCCATTCGGCGGGCGGCGCCACCAGGAACCATCCCAGCGTCAGGATCGGTCCGGCCAGCATGCCGAGCGCGGCGACCCAGGTCAGCGGCCGCGTCCAGTCCTCGGGGTCCTCGGGCGGGACGACCTCGCCGAGACGGACGCTGATCGGGACGAGGTCGTCGTCGGTCACGCCGCCACGGGCGCCCGCTCGGGGACCGATGCCAGTCGCAGCCCGAGGATGCGGGCGCCGAGCTCGCGAACCATCCAGCCCGCCTGGGCGGCGACGTCCGGGTCGACGGCATCGAGCGTCAGGCTGGCGAGCGCCTCCAGCTCTCGGACGGCCGTCGGCGTATCGAGGTCGTCGTCCATGGCCGCGAGGAAGCGTTCGCGATGCCTCGCGACCGGCGGCGAGAGCTCCACGGCATCGGCCAGGGCCGGATCGGCGGGCGAGAGCTCCTCGGCGCGCAGGCAGGCTCGACGGAGGAGGGCGGCCGCGGCCGAGGATGCATTCAGGTCGGCCTCGCTGAAATGGACTTCCGACCGATAGTGGCGTGAGACCAGGTAGTGTCGGATCGCGTCGCCGGGATAGCTGCGCAGCAGGTCACGCACGAGCACCAGGTTGCCAAGCGACTTGCTCATCTTGTCGCCGTCGAAGTGCAGCATCCCGGCGTGCGTCCACCAGCCGACGTACGGCCGATCGCCCGTGGCGCCCTCGGATTGCGCGAGCTCCGACTCGTGGTGCGGGAAGAGCAGGTCACCGCCGCCGCCGTGGATCTCGAACCGGGTGCCGAGGTAGGCCATCGACATGGCCGAGCACTCGACATGCCATCCCGGCCGCCCCGGCCCCCATGGTGACTGCCACGACGGCTCGTCCGGGAGGGACGTCTGCCAGAGCACGAAGTCGAGCGGATCGGTCTTGCCCGGCATGTCGGGCATGTTGCCCCGCTCGTTGGCGATCGGCAGCATCTCGTCGCGCGACAGCTTGCTGAGCTGGCCGTAGGATGGGTCGGCCGAGACGTCGTAATAGACATTCCCCTCGGCGATGTAGGCGAGGCCGTTCGCCACCAAACGCTCGATGAGCGAGATCATCTGCGGGATGTGCTGCGTGGCCCGCGGATAGTGGTCGGGCGGCAGCCAGTTCAGCGAGGCCATCTCGGTCAGGAACATCGTCGCCCATCGGTTTCCGAGCGCCAGGTAGTCCTCGCCGCTCTCGCGTGCCCTCCGCAGCATGTCGTCGTCGACATCGGTCAGGTTCTGGACGTACACCACGTCGTGGCCGAGGTACTCGAGGTACCGGTGGAGGACGTCGAAGCTCACGTAGGTGAAGGCATGGCCGAGGTGGCCGGTGTCATAGGGCGTCACGCCGCACACGTAGAGTCCGATCCGCGCTCGATCGCCGATCGGAGCGAAGGGATGCAGCCCGCCGCGGCGGGCATCATGCAGGCGAAGCGTCACGCTGCGGATTCTAAAGCGGTGCCCGGATCGGCGCGGACGGCTGGACGGGACCGATAGAATCGGCCGACCGATGGGGGATTCGCTGCCGACCCACGTCACCGTATCGGAGTCCGAGCATGGAAGTCCTTCGCTGGTTGCTCTTCTTCGCGATCGCGATGTTCTTGATCGTCGCGGGCATCTTCTTCGTCATGGGCCGTCCGCTGCCGCTCCCGCGCTTCTAGCGCCTCACCACAGGTTTGGCTTCGTGCTCATCAGGATGCCGATGATGCCGATCACCCCCGCCATGCCGTACGCCACGTAGCGCTGCCGCGTCGCGCGACGCTGCCATTCCTCGTCGTTGCCATCGGCGCGCAGCCCGATGAGGCGGCGCAGGTTCGGGCGGCTGATGACTGCCGCCACCACCAGGTTCGCAGCGTACAAGGTCAGTGCCACAACCAGCCACGGCTGGGTGAGCAGCTGGGGCCCAAGGATCCAGAGCATCGCGCCGCCGGTGAGCGCCAGTCCGGCGCCGATGATCAGCGTCCCGCTGCCGTGGATGGCCATCAGCCCGCGCGTGACCGTATTGGGCGGACCACCCCGGCTTCGCCGCAGCAGGAAAGGCAGCAGCACGCTCGGCAGGAGCAGCGATACCGCCAGCGCGATGTGCGTTGCGAGGAGAATCGGGAACAAGCTCATGCTGGCCCCGATGCTAGCGCAGGGTCGCTCAGGGCCCCTTCGTGGCGCTGGCACCCACGCCGAGTCGGCGAAGCAACGTCGGGATGTTCACCGCCCAGCCGACGCCGAGCGGCCTCGCGCTGAAGATCTTCGGGGAGTGAGGGTTCCAGTAGGCGGCGCGGAGCTGCTCGAGCGATGGCAGCCGGAAGTCGTAGGGGACGACTCCGAGCAGTGTCCCGTTCCAGGTGCGCTGCTCGGGCGGCTTGCGCAGCTCGGTATAGATGGCGCCGGCCACCGCGCCAATCACCGCCACTCGGAGCAGCCAGACCAGGTCACCGAGCTCGCTGCGGGCGGTATCGGCCTTGCGAGACAGATCGTCGCGGACGTTGTCGATCATCGGTCCTCCTTCGCCCACGCTTCTCGCAAGCGCTGTGCCGGTTCGGTAGCGCGAGAACGGAGGACGACCAACGCCTCCTAGGCGCCGCTCACGAACCGCAGCGGCAGGCTCGACGCGATTCGCTCGATGAGGATGCGCATCAGCGCGAGCCGCAACGCGGACCGCCGGGACGTCGGCGGTGGGCCGGCCGTATCGTGCGCGCGGGCCGCATCGGCCGATCGCTCGAAGCGCACGACCGCGTGATCCTGCGCCGATGCGATGTCCACCGTGGCCGCGACCAGGCTCGGCGTGCTCGCCGCGGTCAATGCGATGCCCTGCCGGTCTTCCGAGTTGACGGCGACGACGATCGGCACCGGATCAGGAGGCGGTGGAGGCGGCGGCGCCGACAGGCCGACCTGGCCGCCGCCGTGGACGCGACCTGGGGCACGCTGGCGCAGAGGGGAGGCCGCATCTTCGCGACCTACTACAACGCCGGCGCTCGTGGCGAGGCATGCGGCGCGAACGCGAACGGCTGGCAGATGTTCCAGTGGGGTACCCAGGCCTGCGGCCAGGCGGGCAGGAGCGCCGCCCAGATTCTCGGCATCTACTACCCCGGCATCACCGTCAGTGCGGCGCCACCGGCCGCCACCCCGCCACCGGCGACTCCCGCGCCCACCCCGCCTCCCACGCCCAAACCGACGCCGGCGCCCACCGCGGCGC
>JALZDF010000080.1 GCA_030862645.1 Chloroflexota bacterium | reverse complement strand
ACCTTCATGATCCTCGGCAGCGTCTGCACCCGGAACTGCGGCTTCTGCGCGATCGACACCGGCCGGCCCCCGATCACCGATGGCGACGAGCCCCGTCGTGTTGCCGAGGCGACGAAGTTGATGAAGCTGCAGCACGTCGTCATCACCATGGTCGCCCGCGACGACCTGCCCGATGGCGGCGCCCACATGGTCGCCGAGACGATCCGCCAGATCCGGCTCGAGAACCCGCGCACGTCGATCGAGGTGCTGATCAGCGACTTGAACGGGCGCCCCGACGACATCCGCACCGTGGTCGAGGCGCAGCCCGACATCCTGAACCACAACGTCGAGACCGTCCCCCGCCTCCAGAAGCCGGTGCGCCGGCGCGCGCGCTGGGATCGGTCCGTCTCGGTGCTGGCCCACGGTCGCGAGGTGGCGTCGGAGATCGGCTTCGACAACATGGTCACCAAGACCGGAATCATGCTCGGCCTGGGCGAGACCTGGGACGAGATCCTGGGCGCCATGCGCCTCCTGCGGGAGGCCGATATCGACGTCCTCACCATCGGTCAGTACCTGCGTCCGAGCCGCCAGCACCTGCCCCTGATCAAGTACTACACACCGGTCGAATTCATGTCGCTGCGGCGCATCGGGGTCGAGATGGGGTTCAAGCACGTCCAGTCCGGCCCGCTCGTGCGCTCGTCCTACCACGCGGCGGAGCAGGTTCCCGGTCGCGAGACGGCAGCCGCGGTCTGACGGCGCTGAGCGGCGCTGGCATGGATGTGACGCAATGACGACCGATACGCCCTTCCGCGACATCAGCGCTGGGTCGCTTGCCAGGCGGCGGCGCGTTCAGCGACCGGACCGCCACGCCCCGCACCGGCCAGCCAGCGACCAGCACCCGCTGCTGGCGGCGCACCGCGGCGTCCTCACCGTCGAGCGTCTCGGCACGGTCGCATACCGGCCGACCTGGGAGCTCCAGGACGAGCTGGCCGATCAGCGGCGAAGCCGGCGCATCGGCGACCGACTCCTCCTGCTGGAGCACTTCCCGGTGTACACGATCGGCCGCGGCGGCAACGCGACGAACCTGCTGGCCACTCCAGAGCGGCTGCGCGAGATCGGCGCCGAGCTGATCCGTATCGACCGCGGTGGCGACATCACCTACCACGGTCCCGGGCAGATCGTGGCCTACCCGATCGTCGAGCTGAAGGACCCGCTCGACCTGCGCCGATACGTCCGTGTCCTGGAAGCGGCGATCATCGATACCGCGGCTGCATTCGGCGTCCTGGCTGAGCGTCTCGAGGGACATCCCGGCATCTGGGTCGAGGGCGAGCGCAAACTGGCCGCCATCGGCGTGCGGGTCAAGCGCGGCGTCACGACCCATGGGCTGGCGCTGAACGTGAACACCGACCTGCGATGGTTCGACGAGACGATCCCGTGCGGAATCCCAGACATGGGGGTCACCTCGTTGGCCCGCGAGCTCGGCCGCTCGGTCGCGTTGGACGCGGTGGAGGACGCGCTGGCGGGAGCGCTGGCCGCCCACCTCGGGTTGCGCCTGGTCGAGGGCGCGCCCGGCGTCACCGGTCCGGCCGGCGGACGGGAGCAGTGAGCGGAAAGGGCGTCGTCGAGCGCTCCGGGGAACCGGCCGCGGACGCGCAGCACGGCGTGCGGATCGAGGTTGGGTCATTCGGTCCGTGGGAGACGAATGCCTACCTGGTGTGGGATGGCCGCTCGCCTGACGCGCTCGTGCTCGATCCCGGGATGCGTGCCGCGAAACCGCTGATGGAGCGGATGACCTCCAACGGGCTCCGGCTGCACCTCATCGCGAACTCGCACGGGCACATCGACCACATCTTCGACGACGCGCCGCTCATGCGGGCGTCGGATGCGCCGCTGGCCATTCATCCGGATGACGCCCATCGGCTGGACGGCCGTAACAATTACGGCTTCGAGGTCGAGGCCGTGACCGCCACTCGCGACCTGGTGGAAGGCGAGCAGCTGCGCATCGGCGACCTCGTCCTCGACGTGCTCCATGCGCCGGGCCACACCGAGGGCTCGGTCTGCCTGTACGAGGAGCGGCTGGGCTTGCTGCTGTCGGGTGACGTGCTATTCGCCGGCTCCTACGGCCGGACCGATCTCTCCGGCGGCAACGACGAGCAGATGGTCGCCTCGCTCGCGCGCCTGGGACGCGAGATTCCGCCCGCCGTCCGCGTGCTCCCCGGCCATGGCCCCGAGACGACGATGGAGCGCGAGCTGCCGTGGCTGCGCCGTATCGCCGAAGCCGGTCGCCTGCTTGTCCCGGGCTAGGATCGGAAGTACCGAAGGAGGAACCGATGGCGAACCTGCGCATCACCCGGCTCGGACATGGCGGAGTCCTCTACCGATCGCCAAACGACGCCTGGATCTGGGTCGACCGATGGACCGGAGCCCCGAACTACGCCGACGCGTACCGCTCGCCCGAGAACGTGAGCGTCGTCGCGCCGACCCACTGTCACTTCGACCATGTGGGTGACGACTGCGCCGATCTGATCGAGCTGGCGCGCACCGAGGGCGCGGTCACCGTCGGCTCGCACGAGATGAGCATCTTCTTGGGTGCGAAGGGCATCGAAGCCGTCGGCATGAACACCGGCGGCCGGTTCGAGGCGGCCGGCATCGGCTTCACCATGGTCCACGCCGACCATAGCGGTGGCGCCACGCTCGGCTCGGGCGCAGAGGGGGTCACGCGCGACCTCGGGTGCTGGGGCTGGGTCCTCGATTTCGAGGACGGCACGACGGTGTACCACTCCGGCGACACCGATTTGTTCGGTGACATGAATTTGGTCCGCGAGCGCCATCACCCGGAGATCGCGGTCCTGCCGATCGGCGGCCACTACACGATGGGCCCGCGCGACGCCGGGATGGCCCTCGATCTCATCGGGGCCTCGACGGTGGTCCCCATCCATTACGGCACCTTCCCCGTGCTGGCCGGTACGCCAGAGGAGCTCCGGAACCACACCTCGGCCGAGGTGATCGAGCTGGAGCCCGGCGAGACCTGGGAGGCACAGCCGTGACCGGCTCCAGCCGCCGCTGCAGACGGACCTGGGCGAATCGTGTCCCGGACGGGCGTTGAGGCAAAGCCCCCGCGGCGCTCGGTGCCTGGGTGGGTGCGGGGGATCGGTCCCGTCGGGTGATCTAGCGTGGCGTCCGTGCCGGCATCGATCGCAGATGGGAGAGGTCGAGCCGGCGCGGCGTCACACCGAACGTGCGCTCGAAGGCGTCGGGGTCGGTGAAATTCGGGCGCTGGAGCGAGGCGACCTGGTCGTGGCTGACGGGGAAGGTCGGCAGCACGCGATCGGTCACGACGGTCAGGGCACTTAGCAGCGGGATCGGCACGTGGAACTTCAGGCGGCGCATACCGGTGGCCGCCATCACCGCATCCACGATCTCCGAGTAGGTCAGCCAGGCCGGCCCACCCAGCTGGTAGACCGATCGGGATCGATCCGTATCGGTCACGCACTTCCCCACCCCGATGGCCAGGTCGTCCACCGAGAGCGGCTGAAATCGGGTGTCGCCGGCGCCCGGGAGGGCCACGATGCCGGGCGACCACCAGCGCAGGGTCGTCTTCACCAGGTTGAAGAACCCGTCGCCGACGCCGAACATCAGCGAGGGTCGCAGGACGACCCAGTCCAGGCTGCTGCTCCGGACGGCCTCCTCGCCCCGCCACCGCGAGGACAGGTAGGCGAGTCTCGGGTCGTCGGCGACCCCGAGCACGGAAAGGTGCACGAATCGTTTGACGCCGATCCGCTGCGCCGATGCGACCACCCGCTGCACGCCGCGAACGTTGACATCCTCGAAGCTTCGGCCGCGGGTCTCGCGCGGGATGGCGGCCAGATGGACGACCGCCTCGGCGCCCGCCAGCGCCACCTCGAGGTCGTGGGTGGTGACGTCGGCAGCGCGCGCCTGGACAGCGGCGCCCCAGTCGGTCAGCCGACGGCCGTTGCGTGAGATGGCGACGACCTCGTGTCCGGCGGCGACCAGCTGCGGCACGAGATGGCTGCCCACGAACCCGGTCGCCCCCACCACGGCAATCCTCATGGGTCCAGTATCGCGCGAATCGTGCTACTGTCAAGTCGCACGTTTCATTCTGCTAGGGTCAAGCCGATGCCGTCCCCCAGCGCCTCGCATGGCATGGTCGCGACGCCGCACCCGCTGGCCACCGCGGCGGGCGTCGAGTCGCTGCGCGCCGGCGGAAGCGCGGTCGACGCCGCGGTGGCGGCCAACGCCATGCTCGCCGTCGTGTACTGCAATGCCTGCGGCCTAGGGGGCGACGCGTTTGCGCTCGTCTGGGACCCAGGATCGCAGCGACTCCATGGGTTCAACGGCAGCGGCCGCTCGCCTGCCGGGCTCTCGATCGGGGCCGTGCGCGCTGCCGGCCACGACGCGATGCCTGCCCGCGGGCCGTTTCCGATCACGGTGCCCGGAGCCGTGGACGCGTGGGTTCAGCTCCTCGACCGATTCGGCCGTCGCTCCCTTGCCGATGCGGTGGTGCCCGCCGCAAAGGCCGCGGAGGACGGGTACGCGCTCACCGCCATCACCGCGAGGGCCATCGCGGCCTCGCGGCCGACGTTCGATGACGCGGCGCGCGCGGTCTTCGAGCGCGCCGGCGCGGCCGGCGATACGTTCCGACAGCCTCTCCTCGCCGCGTCGCTGCGGGCCATTGCCGACAGCGGCCGCGAGGCGTATTACGGCGGGCCGATCGGCCACGAGATCGCGCGAGCGATCCAGGCGGCCGGCGGCGTGATGACGGCCGACGACATTGCGGAGCACCGTGGCGACTGGGTCGATCCGATCTCCACGCGTTACCGGGACGTCGAGGTCGCCACGATGCCACCGAATTCCCAGGGCATCACGGCGCTCATGGCGCTCAACGTGCTCTCGGCGCTCGACTGGCCGATCGGCGCGCCGCTTTCGGCGGATCGGCTGCACGCCCAGATCGAGGCGGTCAAGGTGGCCTGGAGCGAGCGGGACCGATGCGTCGCCGACCCGGATCGGGGGCTTGCCGATTCATCCGACCTCCTGTCGCCGGAGCATGCCGCATGGATGGCGTCCCGGCTGGCGCCCGATCGGACGCATCGGTACCTGCCGACCAACCGGCCGGGCGGTGGCACGGTCTACCTCTGCGCCGCCG
This sequence comes from Chloroflexota bacterium, assembly GCA_030862645.1. GTDB lineage: Bacteria > Chloroflexota > Limnocylindria > QHBO01 > QHBO01 > JACDBZ01. Next base: position 10,136 of record JALZDF010000080.1, on the reverse strand, counting down.
ATGCCGACGGGATGATGGTCAGCCTCATCGAGTCGAACTACATGGGCTTCGGCTCCGGGATCATGGGCGGATCGACCGGGATCATGCTCCAGAACCGGGGCGCCTACTTCTCGCTGGATCCGTCGCACCCGAACGCCCTCGCACCCCGGTCGCGCACGCTCCACACCCTGATGCCCGGGATGCTGCTGCGGGATGGGGGTGCCGAGGTCGCCTTCGGCGCCATGGGCGGAGACGGGCAGCCGCAGACGATGGTCCAGCTCCTCCAGGCGCTGGTCGACGACGGGCTCGATCCGCAGTCGGCCGTCGATCGGCCGCGGTTCGTGGTGGAAACGGAGGGCGCAGGGCTCCCGCTCGGCCCTGTGCGGATCGAATCCGACGGCGTCGACGAGGCCACGGTGACGGGGCTAGGGGCACGTGGCCACCGGGTCTCGGTCGTGGAGCCGAAGACGCCGCTCATGGGCTGGGCGCAGATGATCCGGCGCGTCCCCGACGGCTCCTACGAGGGCGGCGCCGATCCGCGGGCCGACTCCCTCGCAGCCGGGATCTAGGGGGCCGAGGGATTCATTCGGGAGTTGCGCCACTGCGATTCCGGCGCAAGGGTTTCCGTCACCTGCCCTGCCGACCCCGCATGGCGGCGCCCTCCGAGCGGCGCGACCCAGGTAGGGCGGCTGCTCCATGAATCTGGCGGGGACGCGCCGAACGGCGCCCGCGGTTCTCAGCCATCTGGCATGAATCGACCCGACCCCGTTCATCGATGAGAAATGCCATCCGCATCGGTCTAGAATGCTGAGCCCCATGACGAACCCCGAGTCCCTTGTCCATGCCCGCGGCCTGACCAAGCGCTACGCGAACGGCTTCACCGCCGTCGACGGCGTGGATTTCGACGTGCGTCCGGGCAAGGCATTCGGCTTCCTCGGACCGAACGGCGCCGGCAAGACGAGCACCATGCGCATGATCGCCTGCTCGAGCCCGGTGACCGATGGAACGCTCAGCGTCATCGGCATGGACCCGCGCACCCAGGCGAGGGAGATCAAGTCCAGGCTCGGCGTCGTCCCACAGATCGACAACCTCGACACCGAGCTCACGGTACGCGAGAACCTGGAGATGTACGCGCGCTACTTCGACATCCCGCGCGAGACCGCCGACCGGCGGACCGATGAACTCCTCGAGTTCGTCCAGCTCGCGGAGCGCGCCAAGGACCAGGTCGAGCCACTGTCCGGTGGGATGAAGCGCCGGCTGACGATCGCGCGCGCGCTCATCAACGAGCCGGATCTGGTCATCCTGGACGAGCCGACGACCGGCCTGGATCCGCAGGCCCGCCATCTTCTCTGGGAGCGGCTGTACCAGCTGAAGCGCCGAGGCGCCACGCTGATCATCACGACCCACTACATGGACGAGGCAGAGCAGCTGTGCGACCACCTCGTGGTGATGGACAAGGCCAAGATCGTGGCCGAGGGATCGCCGCGCCAGCTCATCGACCAGCATTCCACCAGGGAGGTGCTTGAGCTGCGGCTGACCGACAACGTCCGCGATGACATGAACGGCAAGCTCGATGGCCTCGCCGATCGGATCGAGCACCTTCCCGATCGGCTGCTGCTCTACACCCCCGACGGGGAGCGCACCCTGGAGCAGGTGAACCAGCGCCAGATTCCCATCGAAAGCGCACTGGTCCGCCGATCGAGCCTGGAGGACGTCTTTCTGCGCCTGACCGGGCGCACCCTGATCGAATAGCGCCCGACCATGACCGTCATCGCCGCGTCCGGCCGCGTCTGGCAGCGCAACTGGCTCGTCTACAAGCGCCTCTGGCACCGGTCGCTGGCCTTCGGGTTCCTCCAGCCGGTGCTCTTCCTGACCGCGATGGGCATCGGCATCGGCGCGCTGCTCACCCCTGACAGCCTCTCCGCCTTCGGCGGTGTCGACTACATCGACTGGCTCGGCCCGGGCCTGCTGGCGGCGATGGCGATGCAGACGGCGACCTTCGAGTCGACGTACCCGATCATGAACAAGATCATGTGGGGTCGGAACTACGAGGCGATGCTCTCGACCCCCGTCGGCATCCGGAGCATCGTCGGCGGAGAGCTGGCCTGGACGGCGTTCCGCATCGGCACGCTGGCGGCCGTCTTCCTGGTCGTGCTCACGCTGTTCGGCATCCCGCGATCGCCGATGGCCATCCTCGCCGTCCCGGTCGCCACGCTGGTCGGAGTCGCCTTCGCCGCGTGCCTCATCGCCTTCACGGCAACCCAGAAGAACGACGTCGGTTTCAGCGCCATCTTCCGCTTCGTGATCAACCCGCTCTTCCTGTTCAGCGGCACGTTCTTTCCGCTCACCAACCTTCCAGAGCCGCTGCGGGCGGTCGCGTGGGTGACCCCGCTCTTCCACGGCGTCGAGCTGATCCGCGGCTCGATTCTCGACCAGCTGGACCCGCTGACCGCCCCGCTGCACCTCGCCTACCTGCTCGTGATGTTCGGGATCGGCGCGTTCTTCGCGGAGCGCACCCTCACCAGACGGATGGCCGGCTAGGCCGATGACGACCCTTACGCAGCCCGTCTCCTCCGGTGCCCTGGCGACGGCCTTGGCGCGACTCTGGCGCTCCCGGCGACTGGTCGAGCGCAACATCATGGTCTACCGCCACCAGTGGATCATCATCCTCAGTGGCGTCTTCGAGCCGATCTTCTACCTCATCGGCATCGGCCTCGGGCTGGGCGGCATCGTGCGGGAGGTGGCGCTGCCGAACGGCCAGGTCGTCGCCTACGCCGCCTACGTCGCGCCGGCGCTGGTCGCCACCGCCGCGATGAACGGCGCCGTGTTCGAGACGATCTTCAACGTCTTCTTCAAGCTCAACTACGCCAAGACCTATGACGGCGTGCTCGCCACCCCGATGGGCATCACCGAGATCGCGCTGGGCGAGATGCTGTGGGCCCTCATGCGCGCCGCGCTGTACGCGATCGCCATGTTCGTGATCATGGGCGTCATGGGGCTGGTCCTGTCGCCGCTGGGCGTCCTCATGATCCCGGCGTCGCTGCTGGTTGCCGCAGCCTTCGCCGCGGCCGGCCTGGCAGGCACCTCCTACCTGCGCACGGTGAACGACTTCGATGTGCCGATGGGCCTCATCGTCATGCCGATGTTCCTCTTCAGCGGCACCTTCTTCCCGATCGAGCCCGTGCTGCCGGACTGGCTCGTCACCGTCGTGCAGCTCACGCCGCTCTATCACGGCATCAACCTCATCCGCAGCCTGTCGACGGGCATCGTGGGCATCGCCCAGATCTGGGACCTTCTCTACCTGGTCGTCTTCTTCGCCGCCTGCCTCTGGATTGCGATGCGCCAGATGGAGCGCAAGCTCATCAAGTAGGGCCACGGGGGTTAGGCGTGCGCGGGCTTGACGAGGGCCTGGCGACGGCGGCGACACCTGCCGAATCCGCCGTCGGCTAGACCACCCGGCGCCACCGCTCGGAGCGCGCGGCGTCGGCGCGGCGGTACGATTCGGCCAGGATGGTGATCGGGTGCACGGTCGGCACGCCCGACGACTGCTCGATCTGCCAGCGACATGTCTCCGAGTCACAGGCCGCGCGCGACGCGCCGGCGCGCTTCGCCGCCCGGACTCGGTCAAAGAGCGGCGCACCGACGTCCTGGGCGATCTGCCAGCGCTCAACCTTGAGTCCGTACGTTCCCGCCGCGCCGCAGCAATCGTGGTCCGAGTCCACCGCCCGCAGGCCTGGGACGAGCGCGAAAAGGTCCATCGCCGGCGTACCGATTCCGTGCGACTTCAACTGGCAGGGAGGGTGATACGGAAGTGGCTCCGCGATCGGCCCGAACCCGGTGTCGAGCTCGCCGCGGTCATGGAGATCGAGGAGGAGCTCGCAGATGTCCCAGGTCGCATCGGCCACGGCTGTGGCGTCGGCGTCGGAGAGGTCGAGCATCTCGCGATATTCGGCCTTGAGCGCGTGCGTGCAGGAGGTCGAGGTGCCGACGATGCGGTAGCCGGCCCGCGCAAAGGCGGCAAGCGACGACAGGTTGCGGCGGGCCTTCGTCCGAGCCTGGTGGTAGAGGCCGTTCGAGATGAACGGCAGGCCGCAGCACTCCTGGGGCGGCACGATGACCGTGAAGCCGTTGCGCTCCAGGATGTCGACCGCGTCGCTGCCGAGGTCCGGCTCGAAGGAATTGACCGCGCAGCCGTGGAAGTACACGACCGTGCGCGCCGGGTCGCCGGCCGTCGGCAACGCGGTCGCGCCGCCGCGCGCCTTCCACCTGGACCCGAAGCTGCGCCGCGCAAAGGTGGTCAGCGGCCCGCGCCGATGAATCCCGAGAAGCTTCTCGCCCATCCATCGGGCCATCCGATTCCGAAGGCCGAGGTTCACAAGTGGCGCCAGTGGGACGCCGAAGCGGCCCATCAGGTCGGTGTCGCTGATCAGCCGATTGCGCAGGCTCGAGCCGCGCTCCGCGACGATCGAGGCACGGGCGCGGTTGTTCGTCTCGGCGATGAGGACTCCCGCCGGGCAGGCGCGCGTGCAGATCCCGCAGCCGGAGCACAGGTCGACCGTGTGATCAGGCGCGTCGGAGCCCACGCCGGGGCCGCGGAAGCGCTGCGCCTGGGGACCGACGTACTTCGGCCCGGGGAAGGCATCGGTCACGCGCGCGACCGGGCAGACGGTGGTGCACACGTTGCACTTGATGCACAGGTCGGTGCTGAAGGCCGGAAACTCGCGGCCTGCGGCGTCGTGAAAGGTCATGTTGCCACCGCCGTCGAGGCGGCAAGTGAGCGGGCCACCCGATGCGCGCTGGCCAGGGCGACGCCGTCACCACAGCGCTCGTCGAGGTAGTGCATGCCGGGGAGGGCGGAGCCGATGACGCGCACGTTGTCGAGCCCGGCCGGCGCCAGCTCTTCGCCCACCTCGATCCCGGCCGTCTCGAGTGGATGCGGCCGCAAAGGGTCGTCGCTGAACCAGGCGTCGCGGGGCGGCGCCTGGACCGGCAGCCCGAACACCCGCTCCACGAGGGAGCCGTCGTGGAGCGCCCGGATTCCGGCGCCGCCGATACCGCCGGTGGCCAGCACGAAGGCATCGCCGCCGATGCGGAGGGTCCGGGAGGCGGCCTCCGTGTGGATGGCGAGCGCGCGCCGATCGGTCCATTCCACGTCGACCACGTCGAAGCCGATCTGGACGCGCCCGCCCGCTCCCAGGATGCGGCGGCGGAGCGCCTCGAAGAGGCGGAGGCCGGGCACCGAGGGCGGCAGGCTGGCGACCTCGAGGACCCGGTGGCCCAGGACACGTTCGGCTTGCGCGTGGACCTCCGCGTGTGAGTCGAGGCCCAGCACGGCGGGGACGGCCACTCGCCAGGCGCCGGCCGGGATCCGATCGGCGATGGCCGCCAGTGCTCGCGAGCGCCAGGCGGGATCCTCGAACAGCCGCGCCAGCACCTGTGGCGCGATGTTGTGAAGCCGACCGATCTGGGGGAGCTCGACGGTGACGCCGCGCACCTCGGACGGCCCGTCCGGCCAGGCCGCACGCGCCAGGTTGCGAGCGGCGTACGGCGCCCAGCTGTCGCGGAAGCGCCGCACCCCGACCAGGACCAGCCCTTCGCCGGCCCACGGCTCGAGCGCGGCCGCCTGCGCCGAGGGCAGGATGGCGGCCGGGCGCAGTGACCCGACCGCGGTGGGAACCGCCATGAGCGGATCGTCGAGCGCGCCGGTGTGCGGGAGCCCCGCCGAGGCCATGCGCGCGAGATGCCCGGCGACGGCTGGCTCCGCATCGGGGGCCAGGGTGTTGTACGGGTGGCCGTCGACGGCGGCCAGCCGCCGAAGCCCGTCTCGCACGGACCTCGCGCCGGCTGGCGCCGCCACGTCCAGGCCGCCGTGCGTCCAGTGCGTCGTCGCCATCCCCTTCGCCGCGAGGAAGACCCGGGCGCCGGCCTCGGCCAACTCCGCCGCGCACGACAGGCCGGCCAGGCCGGCTCCAATCACCACGACGTCAGCGCGCGGCACGTTCGACCGCAGCACGCTCGGCGGGACCATCGGCAAGCTCTCCAATGGCCAGGACGCCGCGAAAGATGCCGGCCGTCAGCCACAGCTCCGCCAGCTGATCGCCCCAGGCGATCGAGCGCGTCCCCCGGAACCGCTCGGCGATGAACCCGCGCAGCGGCGCGTTGGCGGCACCCGGCCGGCGGGCGTCGAGGACCGCCGCGGCTCTCGGCATGCAGAAGGCGCCCTGGCAGGGGCCCATCCCGAGCCGCGTGGTGCGGCGCAGGTCGTCGAGCGACGAGTCGCCGCGCTCGTCAAGAGCGTGCTCGAGCCGTTGTTCCGTGACCAGCTCGCACTCGCAGACAAGCTCCGCGTTGCCGCCACCCGCCGCCTCGAGCGCCGCCAGCCGATCGCCGAGCCAGTACGGGGTGCCGCTCGCGGGCGACGGCAACGGCTCGTCGGCCGTGCGACACGGTGTCTCGACGCCGAGCGACGCGGCCACGACGTCCACCACGTCGCGGGCCATGAGGCGGTACGTCGTCAGCTTGCCGCCGACGATGCTGAACATGCCGCCAACGCCGTCCCGCCGGCCGTGGTCGATGACGTGATGTGCGCGGCTGATCTCGCGCGACGCGTCGTGCCGCGGCTCTCCCAGATCGGCAGGGTCGTACAGCGGCCGCGAGCCGGCGTAGGCGCGCAGGACGCGCGCGCCGCTGAGGCCGGGCACGAGACGCTCTCCGTCGCGAAGCAGCCTATCGACCTCGTCGCGCGTCACCTGCGCGTCGTCGGGATCGGGCACCGTGATGTCGGTGGTTCCCAGGATGCAGACGGTGTGCACCGGCACCAGGATGTCGCCGTCGCCGGGTGGCGCCAGCCGATTGACGACCGCGCTGGTCATGCGGCGATTGAGGATGAGCATCGATCCCTTGCCCGGGCTCATGGACAATTCTGCGCCGGCCAATGCGGCAACCTTGCCGGCCCAGGCGCCCGCCGCGGAGACGACCGCACCGCAGGCAACACTGAATTCGTCGCCGCTCCGCTCGTCGCGGACCCGCACGGCCGTGACGCGGCCGTCGGCCGAGCGCTCGAAGCCGATGACGGCGGTGTAGCGACGGGCCTCCGCGCCGTGCTCCCGCGCGCTGGCGAGGTTTGCATCGACCAGCTCCCACGGCTCGAGCGAGGCATCGGGCACTCGGTAGGCAGCCCGGATCTCGCGCGACAGGAGCGGTTCGGCCCGGAAGAGGTCCGAGAGTGGAACGGGCTCGGCCTCGATGCCGGCCGCCGCGCAGGCCGCCGGAAAGCGCCCGAGGTAGTCCTCCGGATCGTCGGGGGTCGCCACGAAGTAGCCGCCCGTCGCCTCGATCGTCGCCGGCGCGATGCGGCGCAGGACCGCGTTCTCCTCAACGCAGTGGCGCGCGGAGATGGGGTCGCTCTCGACGTACCGCGCCCCCGAGTGGAGGAGGCCGTGATACCGGCCGCTTGTGCCCGAGGCGAAGTCACCCCGCTCCACCAGCAGGGAGCGCAGGCCCCGCATGGCCAGGTCGCGCAGCACCCCGGCCCCGGTGGCGCCGCCACCGATGACGACCACGTCCACCTCGCCGCCGATCGTCATCAGTGCTGCCCGCGCAACAGCGGCAGAGCGCCGCGAAGGTACTCCCATCCCGAGACGATGGTGAGCACCGTGGCGATCACCATCAGCCAGAAGCCGACCAGCTCGATGCCCGGACCCCCGCCGGTCGCGGACAGAACCCCGCCGGTGAAGGCGTCGTGCGCCAGCAGCAGCACGGCCATGCCGACCAGCGTGGTCATCGTCTTGGCCTTGCCGAGGGCACGGGCTGCGATCACCACGTTTTCGGCAGCGGCCATCTGGCGCACGCCGGCGATGACGAGCTCGCGCACCAGGATGGTGGCCACCAGCCAGGTCGGAAGCAGGCCGACCTCCACCATCGCCACCAGCACGCCGGCCACGAGCACCTTGTCGGCGGTGAGGTCCATGAAGACGCCCAGCGGGGAGACCTCGCCGCGGGCGCGAGCCACCCAGCCATCGAGGAAGTCGGTGACCGCAGCGAGGCAGAACAGCACGAAGGCCACCATCCCGAGCCCGGGAAGGTCGACGAGCATCAGGCCGATGATGATCGGGGTCGCCACGATGCGCGCGATGCCGAGCAGGTTCGCCGGTGAGCCGATGCGCGCCGGTCGCTCACGCATCCTCACGAGCCACCGATCTCCTCGCCGAGCCCCGCGGCGACCAGCTCGGTCAGTCGAGCCACCGCGTCGCCGGCATCGACCCCCTCGGCGGCGATCCGGATCCGATGTCCCTGGGACACCCCGAGCGCCATGACGCCCAGCACGCTCTTCGCACTCGCCTCGCGGCCGTCCCGGCTGAGGTTGGTGACGCGGACGTCGGCGCTGAACCCGCCGGCGGCGCGAACGAAGGCAGCCGCCGGGCGCGCGTGGAGGCCCGAGGGGTTGAGGACTTCGACCTCCGCCTCAGCCATGGGTGCTCACCGCCTCCTTATGGCCGATCTTGCGCTCGGTGCCTGACCGCAGGCGGCCGATGTTGTCGGCGTGGGCGGCCGTCACGAGCAGGCCCGAGGCGAGCGCGTAGGCGACGGCCGGGACGTTGGCCTGACCCAGCATCACCCACCCAGCAGTCACGATGGGCGCCAAAAGGGCCCCGACGATGGACCCGAGGGACACGTACCGCGAGCGCCAGATGACGAGCGCCACGACCGGGAAGACGACGAGGATCGTCCAGGGTGACACGGCGGCCAGCGCGCCCGCCGAGGTCGCGACGCCTCTGCCGCCCGTGAAGCCGATGAAGACCGACCAATTGTGGCCGACGATCGCCGCGAAGCCCGCGACCGCGGCCGCCCAGAGAGGATCGTCGCCGCCCATGGCCCTGCCCACGAGGACGGCGATGACCCCCTTGGCCACGTCGAGCACGAAGACGACCGCCGCCGCCCGGGCGCCCAGGGTGCGCAGCGCGTTCGTGGCACCGGTTCGATGCGACCCGTATTCGCGCAGGTCGATGCCCTTGATCAGACGCCCGAGGATGAGCCCGAAGGGAATCGCCCCCAGCAGGTAGCCGACCAGGGCGGCTGCGATGAGGCTCATCACCGCCCCTCGAGCTTGTTCATCGAGGCCGCCTCGTCGGCGGCGCCCAGCACGCCATCGAGCCGATCGCCGGCCGACGCCTGGACGGCGGCGACGAACGTGCCTTCCACGATCGGCCCGCGTGAGATGCGCACGCGTCCGGCAAGCTCGGGCTCGATGAGCTCGTCGATCGCCGTACCGGCGGCGAGCACCGCGCTGCCCAGGTCGGCCAGAATCACCACGCCGGCGCCCGCATCGGCGTACGCGACAGCATCGGCGATGCGGGTGGCATCGGTGCCGATGCTGCCGTCCTCCAGCCCGCCGGCGGCGACCACGCGTGGCCCGTCCGGCGGCAGGTTGGCGAGGCGCGCCACCAGCCGAACGGTCGCGTCGGCAACCTCGGCCGAGTGGGAGACCACGACGATCCCGACGTTGGCCGGGGTGTCATCGGTCATGCGAGGCAAACTCCTGGCGAGGTGGACCGGGACCGGAGCCCGCGGCTCCGGTCCATCGGCCCGATGGCTTCACCGCGAAGCCTAGTGCTCTTCCCAGTCGAGCGCGCGCTGGACCGCCTTCTTCCAGCCGCGGAACAGCTTCTCGCGCTTCTCCTCGTCCATCTGCGGCTCGAACCGCCGGTCGAGTGCCCAGTTGTTCGTCACGTCGCCGGTGTCCTTCCAGAACCCGACCGCCAGGCCGGCCAGGTAGGCGGCGCCGAGCGCGGTGGTCTCGGCGACCTGCGGACGCTCGACAGGCACGCCCAGGATGTCGGCCTGGAACTGCATCAGGTCGTTGTTGACGACCGCGCCGCCATCGACCTTCAGCTCGGTGAGCGTGACGCCGGAGTCGGCCTGCATGGCCTCCAGCACTTCCCGGGTCTGGTAGGCCATCGAGTCGACCGTGGCCCTGGCGATGTGCTCGATCGTCGACCCTCGCGTCAGACCGACGATGATGCCGCGCGCGTACTGGTCCCAGTACGGCGCGCCCAGGCCCACGAAGGCCGGCACCATGTACACGCCCTCCGTGTCGGAGACTTTGCCGGCGAGCTTCTCGACGTCGGCCGAGTTGGTGATCACCTTCAGCCCGTCGC
>JALZDF010000057.1 GCA_030862645.1 Chloroflexota bacterium | reverse complement strand
CTCCCGCCGCGTCCGACGCCTCGGCCGGGGGATCAGCCCGCCATGAGGAAGTTCGAGAAGATCGCCTGGTAGGCAACGCCGCCGAGGATGCCCCCGATGATCGGTCCCACCACGGGGATCCAGCTGTACTCCCAGTCGGAGGTCCCCTTGCCGGCGATCGGCAGCACGGCGTGCGCGATGCGCGGGCCGAGGTCGCGGGCAGGGTTGATGGCGTAGCCGGTCGGGCCGCCCAACGAGAGGCCGATCGACCACACCAGGAAGCCGACCAGCAGCGCCGCCAGGCCCGGCGCCAGCTCGTTGCTGACGATGGCCAGCACGCCGAACACCAGGATGAACGTGCCGATGACCTCGCTCACGATGTTCGACCCGGTGTTCCGGATCGCCGGACCTGTGGAGAAGACGGCCAGCTTCAGGCCGGGGTCGTCGGTCTCCGCCCAGTGCGGAAGGTAATGCAGGTACACGATCACCGCGCCGAGGAAGGCGCCGATCATCTCGCCCACGATGTACCACGGCACGAGGTCCCAGCCGACCCCGCCGATGGCGGCGAAGCCGATGGTGACGGCCGGGTTCAGGTGCGCTCCCGTCAGGGAGCCGATGGCGTACACGCCGACCGCGACGGCCAGTGCCCAGCCGGTGGTGATCACGATCCAGCCGGCGTTCTGAGCCTTGGATCTGGTGAGGAGGACGCCGGCGACCACGCCGTCGCCGAGGATGATCAGGAGTCCGGTGCCGACGATCTCGGCGAGCATGATCTGGAAGCCGTCGGTCAAAGTGCCCATGCCCAGGTCCCTCTCGGTGCAGGTTCTTCTCGATCCCCCGGGTCGACGGAAGCACGAGTCAGATCGGCAGCGCGCACCTCCTTCGGTGCTGCTCAGGCATTCGCCGTGTCCTCACCAGTCAGTGGGGGTCGTGGTCCTGCCCTCGCGCGAAGTCGCCGTGGTGCTCCTCGGCGTGCTCGTGCGGGGCATCCTCCTGCCCCTCGGCGAAGTCGCCGCGCCGCGGGTCGTGAACCGTCCCATGTCCGGCCTGCTGGCCCTCGGCGAAGTCGCCGCGGTGCTCCTTCTCGGCCGTCTCACCCTCGGCCTCCTGGCCCGTCGAGAAGCTGCCGTGCTCGGCGTGGTCCCCGTGGTCGTGGTGCTCGCCATGATCGTGATCGTGGTCATGGTCATGACCGTGACCGTCGTGTGATCGTTCGCCCATGCCCGGGTCTCCCAAGCGATGCGTGTGCCGCCATTGTGGACCGCGGGTCAAGCCGCCGCAGCGGCTTTCAGCGCGTTGCCGCGCGGCGTCTCAGGAACCGAATCCCGACCTGGATGGCGAACGCCACGGCGGTGACGAGCAGCCCGACGTACAGCGCGAGCGGCATGTTCGGCCACTGCATGCTGAAGGCAGCGAAGCCGATCGCCACCGCGATGAGCGTCGAGACGACGATGAATCGCGGCGTGAAGCCGTAGGTCGGCGGCTCCGTCGCGCGAGCGGCGCGTCGCTGCGCGTTCCGCTCGGCACGGGCCCTGGCCGCCGGCGGCAGGCCGGGGCCCTTCTCCATGTTGCGCATCATGCGCTCATAGTTGCGGCGCTCTTCGCGAGACATGGTCGGCAGTCTAGCGAAGCGTCACGCCCGTGGATCGGTGCGCCGCGGCTTCGGCCGCCGCTTCCCTGAGGGTCCCATTCCGCCCGCGTCCTCGTAATCGACCTTGAGTTGCACGGGGTCCGAGCCGAACAGCGTGGTGAGGGCCCAGTCGAGGCCGACGCGAGCCTTGCCGCCGATGCCCGGCACCCGGCTCCAGTAGTAGCCGCGCCACATGAGCCAGGCAAGCAGGCCGCGGACCCGGACGCCGAAGACCACGCCGACGCCGGTGTGGTGGCCGATACTCGCCAGGGTGCCGATCGTTCGGTACCGGAAGGGCTGCACCCGGTCCGGCCGCCGGTCGATGCGAGCGACGATGTTGCGCGCCAGCTGCTTGGCCTCGCGCACCGCGTTCTGGGCCGTCGGCGCGTGGAAGGCGCCGTCCTCGTCCGCGTTGGGGATGAGAGCGCAGTCGCCGATGGCCCACACTCCGTCACGGCTCGTCTCCATCGTGGCGCGCACCACGGCGCGACCGGCCCTGTCGACCTCGACACCCGACCCGCGCACCACCGGCGACGGCTGCACGCCTCCCGTCCAGATCACCGTCCGCGATGGGATGAACTGCCCCTCGCCGATGACCACCCCGTCCTCGCGGACCTCCTTCATCGGCGTGCCGAGGTGCATCTCGAAGCCCCGCTTCGCGAGGCCCTTGGCGGCGTACTCGCCCATCTCGGCCGGCATCTCGGGGAGAACCCGGTCCTTGAGCTCCACGATATGCCCGCGCACCTCGCCCTGGGCGATCTTCGGGTAGTAGCGGCGGCTGACGCGGCGGATGAAGTCCTCGATCTCGCCGGCCGTCTCGACGCCGCTGAAGCCGGCGCCCCCGACGACGAAGGTGAGCTGTGCCCGGCGCTCATCCGCGTCGGTCTCGAGCTCGGCGCGCTCCAGCATCTCGATGATCCGGTTGCGCAGCGCGAACGCATCGGCCAGCGTCTTCATACCGACCGCATACTGCGCGATGCCGCCGATGCCGAAGGTCGCCGTCTCGCCCCCGAGTGCGATGACCAGCGTGTCGTAGTTGAGCCGATGCAGGTCACCGTCCCCGCCCATGACGGTCACCTGCTTGCCATCCAGGTCGATGCTCTTGACGTCGCCGGTCACCGCCCAGCTCGACGGTCGCCTCAGCTGCGCGCGGAGGGCGGTCACACAATGGCGCGCCTCGAGCATCCCGGAGCAGACTTCGGGTAGGAGCGGCGTGAAGAGGCTGAAGTTCTCGCGGCTGACGAGCCAGACCTCTATGTCGTCGCGCCGCCGCGTGAGCTTCTCGAGGTGCTGTCCCGTCTCCACGCCGGCGAACCCACCACCGAGGATCAGGATCCGGTGCGGCCAGGGTGGCTCTGAGCGGTAGATCGTTCGCATGCCGGTCCGATCATTGCACGCGCCGCGCCGCCAGGTGCGGCCCCTGGGGTCTCCTGGACGCCGGCCGGGATGGCCCCGCCCACCGAAGGGCGCCGGTCGCTACCATAGGATCGACATGCAGCAGCCCACCCACGAGATCTTCGACCAGTTCAAGCAGCAGCTCCCGGACATCGATCCGGTCGAGACGCAGGAATGGATCGAGTCGCTCGACGGACTGGTCCAGGCGGCCGGTCCGGAGCGCGCACGATACGTGATCTTCAAGCTGCTGAAGCGCGCGCGTCAGCTGCAGGTGGGCCTGCCTACCCTGACCCAGACCCGCTACATCAACACGATCAGCCCGGAGCAGGAGCCGTATTTCCCCGGCGACGAGGCGATGGAGCTCAAGATCCGGCGCCTCATCCGATGGAACGCGCTGGCCATGGTGCTGCGCGCCAACACGAACCACGAGGGCATCGGCGGCCACCTGTCCACCTACGCCAGCGCGGCGAGCCTGTACGAGGTGGGTTTCAACCACTTCTTCCGTGGCGCGGACCATGGGCCCGGAGATCAGGTCTTCTTCCAGGGTCACGCGGCGCCGGGCATCTACGCACGAGCCTTCCTGGAGGGCAGGCTCAACGAGGAGAATCTGGACCACTTCCGCCGCGAGGCACTCACCGACCACGTCGGCCTTTCGAGCTATCCGCACCCGCGCCTGATGCCCGACTTCTGGCAGTTCCCGACGGTCAGCATGGGGCTCGGGCCGATGGCGGCCATCTACCAGGCGCGCTTCAACCGCTATCTCGCCGCGCGCGGCGTCGCGGACACCGGCGACGCCCGCGTGTGGGGCTACCTCGGCGATGGCGAGATGGACGAGCCGGAGTCAATCGGCGCTCTCGGCCTGGCCGCCCGCGAGGGCCTCGACAACCTCACCTTCGTCATCAACTGCAACCTCCAGCGCCTGGACGGACCGGTGCGCGGCAACGGCAAGATCATCCAGGAGCTGGAGGCCCTCTTCCGCGGCGCGGGCTGGAACGTCCTGAAGGTCATCTGGGCCCGCGAATGGGACGACCTGCTGGCCCGCGACAAGGACGGCATCCTGCTGGCCAAGATGAACGACACGCTCGATGGCGACTATCAGCGGATGGCGGTCAGCGACGGCGCCACCATCCGCGAGCAGTTCTTCGGCCCGGATCCACGACTGCGCGCCATGGTCGAGCACCTCAGCGACGACGAGCTCGCCAAGCTGCGGCGCGGTGGCCACGACTATCGGAAGGTGCACGCCGCCTACGCCGCCGCCGTCCAGCACAAGGGCGCGCCGACGGTGATCCTGGCCAAGACGGTCAAGGGCTGGACGCTCGGTCCCGGCATCGAGGGTCGCAACGTGACCCACCAGGCAAAGAAGCTGACCGCCGATGAGCTGAAAGTCTTCCGCGATCGGCTCGAGCTGCCGATTCCGGACGACAAGCTCAAAGAGGCCCCGTACTACCACCCGGGGCCCGATGCGCCGGAGATCCAGTACATGCTGGAGCGCCGCCGCCAGCTCGGCGGATCGCTTCCGAAGCGAACCGTGCTGGCGAAGCCGCTGCCGGCGCCCAAGGACAGCGCCTTTACCGAGTTCTTTGCCGGATCCGACCGCCCGGCCAGCACGACCATGGCGTTCAGCCGCCTGGTCCGCAACCTGGTGCGCGACCCGCAGATCGGGAACCGCATCGTCCCCATCATCCCGGACGAGGCGCGCACCTTCGGCATGGATCCGCTCTTCAAGGAGGTCGGCATCTACAACCCGCTCGGCCAGCGCTACACGCCGGTCGACAAGGAGCTGCTGCTGTCGTACATCGAGAAGGCCGACGGCCAGCTCCTCGAGGAGGGCATCACCGAGGCCGGCTCGATGAGCTCGTTCCAGGCCGCCGGCACGTCATACGCCACCTGGGGCGAGCCGATGGTCCCCTTCTACACCTTCTACTCCATGTTCGGCTTCCAGCGCACCGGCGACCAGGTCTGGGCGTTCGGCGACGCCCGCGGCCGCGGCTTCATGATGGCCGCCACCGCCGGCCGCACGACCCTGACCGGCGAGGGGCTGCAGCACACCGACGGGCACTCGCAGCTGCTGGCCAGCACGGTTCCCAACGTCGTCGCCTACGACCCCGCCTTCGCCTACGAGCTGGCGATCGTCGTCCGCGAGGGCATCGACCGCATGTACGGCGAGCGCGGGGAGGACGTTTTCTACTACGTCACGCTCTACAACGAGAACTGGGCACAGGCCGCCAAGCCCGACGGGGTCGACGAGGGCGTGGTGCGCGGGCTGTATCGGTTCAGCGCCGCCGACTCGGGAGAGCGCCGGGTGCAGATCCTTGCCTCCGGACCGATCCTGCTGCAGGCGCTGCGTGCCCGCGACCTGCTCGCCGAGAAGTACGGCGTCGCCGCCGACGTCTGGAGTGCCACCAGCTTCCAGCAGCTGCGCAACGACGCGCTCGACGTCGAGCGCTGGAATCGCCTCCACCCCGACGCCGAGCAGCGGGTGCCCTATGTCCGCCGGTGCCTGGACCCGACCGATGGGCCGATCGTCGCCGCCACGGACTACATGAAGGCAGTGCCCGACATGATCACCCGCTGGATCGATCGGCCGTACACCGTGCTCGGCACGGATGGCTTCGGCCGGTCCGATACGCGGGACGCCCTGCGCGCCCACTTCGAGGTCAACGCCGAGCACATCGCGTACGCCGCCCTCCACGGCCTGTGCCTCGACGGAAAGTCGACGCCGGACGAGCTGAGGCG
>JALZDF010000046.1 GCA_030862645.1 Chloroflexota bacterium | reverse complement strand
ATCGTCGACCAGTAGGGGCGGATACCGGTGGCCGGCTCCGCATCGCGCGGGGCCGGCCTCGCTGCCGGGTGCCGCCCATGGCGGCCAATGCTCCCGGCCATTGCGCGTGGAGTGATGCACTGATCATCGGCGGGCTACCGACTTGATCAATGCTCGCCACGGTTAGCATTGGATGGCCGATGCGCCGCGACGCGCCCCGCACTGAGCGTGGCGGCTGCTCCACGCATCGCCTTCCCCCACGCAATGCTCGTCGTGACGAGCGTTGTTCAACTCGGAGTGACGGTCGGCGCGCCGGCGCCCGGGAACGACGAAGCGTCCCGAAGGAACAGGCGTCCGGTGCCGGCGGCCGAAGCCACCGAACCCGGTACCGAAACTCATGACCGAAGCCGTGTGATCCGGTATCGCTTGCCCCTTCGGGACGACCTCAGTATCTGCCGCGCCGCGAGCGAGCCGCAAGGGCCTTTATCCCCGAATACGGCAATGACTCTGGCCGATCTCAACAGCTCGTCCACACACGGACCTCAGCGGATGCCATCCTGCGGTTCCCAGCCGAGCAGCCGTCGGCCCTGGTCGAGGCTGAACCAGCGGCCGGTGTTGTCGCTCACGCCGTTGACGATGGCGAACCGCAGATCCGCGGTCAGTGCGGCTTCGACCAACGAGGCGCAGTCGCGGTGGCTGAGCCACATCCCCGGTGCGCGACGCGCCACGGTGGGCGGCTCCCGCCGGTGCTCGGTACTGGTCGGAGGCTCGTCATCCTCGGTGACCCAGCCGATCCGCAGGCACACGACCACCAGGCCGTGCCGTTCGCTGTACAGCCGACCGATCGCCTCGCCCCACACTTTGCTGGCGCCGTACAGCGAGTCGGGCCTCGTCGGCTCAGCCGTCCCGGTCTGGATTGGTCGAGTCGGATCGGCGAAGCGGTCGTGGTCCCACATGTACATGCCCATCGCATGGTTGGAGCTGGCAAAGATCACCCGCTGAACGCCGGCCAGGCGGGCCGCCTCGAAAGCGTGGTACACGCCGATGACGTTGGCGGCAAGCACGTCGTCCCAGCTGGCGTCGACGGCCGCATCGGCCGCGAGGTGGACGAGCGCGTCCGTGCCCCTCAAAACGCGCTGCAGTGCCGGCAGATCGGTGATGTCCGCATCCCTGCGCGTCAGCGGTCGAACGTCGAACCGATCCGCGAGGCTGTCCCGGAGGATCCCGCCGATGACTCCGTCAGCGCCGGTGACGGCGACGCGCATGCGTTCCATGACCGTACCCATGGTAGGGCCCATCGAGCTCGTGGTGGTTCCGGTCTCGGACGTGGACCGCGCCAAATGGTTCTACGCGGGGAGGATGGGTTTTACCGTGGACGTCGATCACCAGCCAAACGAGAGCTTCCGGGTCGTGCAGCTCACCCCGCCTGGATCGGACGGCTCGATCACCATCGGCACCTGGCTGACATAGACCTCGCCAGGTGCCTACCAGGGTCTGCACCTCGTGGTGACGACATCGAGGCCGCGCGGGTGGAGCTGACGGTCGCGGGGTGGACGTCAGCGAGCCGTTCCACTTCGGGGCGGAAGGGCAGACGACGGGGATTCACCCGGCGCGTGGGGCTATGTCACCTTCATGTCCCTGACCGACCCGGACGGCAACGGCTGGCTCGTCCAGGAAGTCAAGCACCACGTGCGATGATCGCGACGGCGCCATCCGAGGTGGCGGCGGCCCTCGCCGGAAACGATTCGGCCTCATATCTGCCCTGGGGTGTTCGGCGCATAGTGCACGTTCGCAACGAGGTACCACCGATGGAGGCAAAGGTTGTCCGCCCGGACGAGGCGGGTGCGGTGCGGCTGAACGACACGATATTCCGGTACGGCGTCGGCACCGACGAAACGGAGGGCAGGTTGTCGATCCTGGAGGTCACGATCCCGCCGCGCACGCTCATCAAGCCGCACCTCCACACGCGTGAGGACGAGTTTTCCTTCGTGATCAGCGGGCCGATCGGCGTTCGGGCCGGTGACGAGACTTCCGAGGTGGTTCCCGCCGGCAGCTGGCTGATCAAGCCGCGCTCGGTCCCGCATGCCATGTGGAACGTCTCCGATCAGCCGGCCCGCGTGCTCGAGGTGGTCCTGCCCGGCGGGATGGAGCACTACTTCGAGGAGATCGAGCCGGTGCTGCGCGAGCACGGCCCGGAATGGACGAAGCGCTACAGCGCCATCGCGGAGGCGTACGGGCTCACGATCCTGGACGATTGGTCCGACGAGCTCAAGGCCCGATACGGGATCCGGCTCTGACGGGCGATCGGTCCGCTGGTTCCGAACTGAGATAAGGGTCCAGAGGCTACCGAGGCCTGCTAGGACTCCTCGTCACTGAAGACGACCTCGCGCTTCTGGCGGATGGCCGGGAGGACTGCGAGCACGATCGCGCCGATGGCGAGCACGAGCAATACGGCCGAAATGGGACGGTCGATGAAGGTGAACGGGTCGCCCCGCGAGATGATCAGGGATCGGCGCAGGTGGTTCTCGAGCAGCGGGCCGAGGATGAAGCCGAGCAGCAGCGGTGCCGCTTCGCAGCCGAGTTTGATGAGGGCGTAGCCCAAGATGCCGAAGAACGCGATCATGAACACGTTCCAGGGGTTCTGGCCGATCGAGAACGTGCCGATCGCAGCGAAGGCCACGATTGCCGGGAAGAGGATCTTGTACGGGATCGTGAGCATCCGGACCCAGATACCGATCAGCGGCAGGTTGAGCAGGACGAGGAAGAGGTTCCCGATCCACATCGATACGATCAGGCCCCAGAACAGCGCCGGCTCCTCCCTGATGATGTTCGGACCCGGGCTGAGGCCGTGGATGATGAAGGCGCCCAGCATGAGCGCCATGACCGGGTGGGCCGGCAGCCCGAGCGTGAGGAGCGGGATGAACGAGGTCTGGGCCGCCGCGTTGTTCGCCGACTCGGGGCCCGCGACCCCCTCGATCGCTCCGTGACCGAACTCCTTCGATCGCTTCGAGAGCCGCTTCTCCACCGAGTACGAGCCGAACGACGCGAGCACGTGGCCAGCGCCCGGTAGGATTCCGAGGCCCGAACCCAGAATCGTCCCGCGGCCGATCGGGCCTACCATTCGGCCGAAATCCTCGCGCGTGGGCCAGAGACCCGAGATCGTCTTCGTGATCAGCTTCCGGGTCTTCTCGTCCTCGAGGTTCCGCAGGATTTCGGCGACGCCGAACATGCCGACGGCGACCGAGACGAAGTTGATGCCGAGGCGCAGCTCGGGCACACCGAAGGTGAAGCGCGGCGTCCCCGAGAAGAGGTCCTGGCCCACCGTGCCGAAGAGAAGCCCGAGCACGATCATCGCGAGCGCCTTGACGGTTGAGCCGCGCGCGAGGGTGATCGAGGCGATCAGTCCCAGCACTACGAGCGAGAAGAACTCCTGCGACCCGAAGGTGAGCGCCACGCGGGCGAGGGGCGGCGCGAAGAGAACGATGACCACCGTCGCTACCGTGCCGGCGAAGAACGAGCCGATGGCTGCCGCTGCCAGGGCTGGACCAGCCCGGCCGGCGCGCGCCATCTCGTGTCCGTCGATGGCGGTCACCGCGGCCGACGACTCCCCCGGCAGGTTGATCAGGATCGCCGTCGTCGATCCGCCGTACTGCGCACCGTAGTAGATGCCGGCCAGCATGATGAGGGCAGTGACCGGCTGGAGCGTGAAGGTGATGGGCAGGAGCAACGCGATCGTCGCCGTCGGGCCGATGCCGGGAAGCACCCCGACCGCGGTGCCGAGCGCGACACCCAGGAGACAGTAGAGCAGATTCTCGATCCGCAGCGCCGTCTCGATGCCGAGGCCGAGATTGTCGAGCAGCTCCATCGGCGGCTTCTAGATCGGGATCCACGGGCCGACCAGCGGCAGCCGCAGCTGGAGGGCGACGGTGAAGATCAGGACCGACAGGATCGTCAACCCGACCGAGATCACAATGACCTCGCGAATCGGCGTCGCGGAGCGAGCCAGCGAGGCGAGCAGCGAGGTCCCCAACAGCGCCCCGATGACGCCGAGCCCGCGCACGGTGAGGCCGAAGAAGAGGAGCGCGGCAGAGATGAGGAGCAGCGCACGCCAATCGATGTCGCCGATCGGCTCATGCTCGCCGGCGATGAACCCCTTGATGACGACGAGCAGGCCGAGGGCGACGAGGATCCCCGCCAGCACGAGCGGAAAGTACGCCGGCCCCATCCGCAGCGGGGTGCCGATGTCGTAGGCAAGCGAGCCGAGGGCGAACGCGAGCCCGAGAACGATGAACGTCGCCCCGGCGAGGACGTCCTTGAGCGCGCGGCGCACCTCGGGCACGAGCCTCACTCCTTACCGATACGGGAGGATGGGGCGGCGCGGGCGCCGCCCCATCCAGCTGATAGGGCTAGTCTGCAGTCACCCCTGCCGCCTCGATGATCGGTCGCCAGAGCTCGATCTGGGCCTGGAGGTGCTCCCGATGTGCCTCCGGAGTGGCGCGATCCTCCGGAACCGGTGCGGTCCCGAGCCTGCCGAGTCGTGAGATGACGCTCTCGTCAGCCAGGGCGGCAACGAGCGCCGAGTTCATGGCGTCGATCACCTCCTGGGGCGTGCCAGCCGGGACGTAGAGGCCGTGCCACACGCTGACCTCGAGGTCTTCCAGCCCTTCCTCGGCGGTGGTCGGGACGTCCGGCAGCGACTCCACCCGCTCTGGCGTCGTGACCGCGTACGCCTTCACCTCGCCGGCCAGGATCGGCTCAACCGTGTTCGTCGTCTGGTCACACATGAAGTCGACCTGGTCGCCAAGGAGGTCGTCCATCGCCGGGCTGGTGCCGTCGTACGGGACCTCGTTGAGGTCGATCCCGGTCGCAACCTCGAAGAGCAGGCCGCAGAGCTGCGACGCGGCGCCGATGCCGGCATTCGCGTAGTTCACCGTGTCGGCGTTCTCCTCGACGTAGGTGATCAGCTCCTCCATGGTCGTCGGCTCGAAATTCGGGCTTCCGATGAACGTCATCGGCACCTCCGTCACGAGCCCGATCATCTCGAAGTCCTCGAGCGGGTCGTACGGCAGGTCGGAGTACAGCGTCGGCGCGGTGGACATGCCGATGTGGTGCATGAGCACGGTGTAGCCATCCGGCTCGGCGCCCGCCACCTGGCCGGCAGCCACCGTTCCTCCGGCGCCCTCGACGTTGGTGACCACGATCTCGGCACCGAGCTCCGCCGCCATCGGCTCTGCGACGAGACGCGTCACCGTGTCGGTGGGTCCACCAGCCGAGAATGGGACGACGAACGTGATCGTGCCATCAGGGAATGTGCCACCGCCGTCGCCGCCATCGGCGGCCCCCGAGCCGGATGCACCCTCTCCGCCACCGGTGCAGGCAGCGAGCGCGAGGCCGAGGGCCGCCAGGATGACCAGCGGCCTGGATGAACGAGTGTGCCGGCCATGAGCCGATAGGCTCGCTCCGGCGCCGATTGTCTGGGCGTGTGTCATGGACGCCGACCTCCCAAATGCTCCATCCGCTCGGGTTGGTCGGAAGCCTACCACTCAGGACCGCACACTATCCTCCGCATCGATGGCCGCCACCACCTCGTCAAGGGAGGCCGCTGCCCGGATCGACGCATCCGACGGTCGCAGGTCCGGCCGGCGCCTGATGAACCAGGCCCGCATCCCGACTGCCCGTGCGCCCTCCGCGTCATACGCGGATCCAGCCGCGAACAGGACCCGCTGCGGAGGGGTGCCCATCCGCCGACACGCCTCACGGTAGATTCGCGAGTCCGGCTTGTACCAGCCCGCCTCCTCCGCGGACAGGGTGAAGGCCGGCGCGAGCCCGGAGCGCCGGGCCGCCAGCTGCGCGAGCTCGGTGGAGCAGTTGGTGACGAATGCGTACGGAAGGTCGACCTCACCGAGGGCGGCGGCGTCCGGCCAGGGCTCCATACGCTCCCATCGGTCGAGCAGCGCCGATGGTGCGTCGTCCGACAGGCCGACCTCGGCTGCGGCCTCGCCGACGAGCTCGGCATAGGCGCGGTATCGGGGATGCGCCACCATGCGCCGTGTAGCTGCGTCACGCCAAGCCAGGCCCAGGTGCCCGTCGCCCGCCGCCGTGGTCCAGACCTCGATCGAGTTCATGACGCCCATGAGCAGATCCAGGAGGATCGCCCCTGGCCGCACACGGCCAGGCTCCGCGTCATTCACGGCTCTCGATTACCGCCTCGACAGTCAGGACGGCCAATGCGCGACCTGCCGCCGCGCCGGACGTGCCTGAGGACTTACTTGTCCTTCTTGGACTTGCCCCGCTGCTTGTTCACGGTGCGCGCGGCACGCTCCTTGGCCTCGCCGGCGCTGACCCCCTTGTCCTGGTAGGACTCCTTGATGTGCTCGTACTGGCGCTTCTGCTTCTTGGTGGATCCTTCTGGCATCGGTCTCTCCTCTCGTTCAGCTGCTGCGGCAACGCTCGACGTCGGCACCGATGGGCGTCAGAGGCCTTCGCCCGCCGGCTCGTTGTGGTCGTGGACGTGCGCCTCCTTGCCGTGGTCCTCCTCCTCCTTGCCCGCATCGTGCTCGTGCCCGTGGATGAGCGGCGCGTGGTTGTGCTCATGGCTGTGGTAGTGCGCCCGGTGATCGAACTCGCCGAGCGGTCCACCCGTGTGGTGATGGGTCACGTGATAGTGGTCGTGGCTGTGAACCTGTGACGGGTGGGCGTGCTCCTGCTCGTTCGCCTCGTCACCGACGGTCGT
>JALZDF010000045.1 GCA_030862645.1 Chloroflexota bacterium | reverse complement strand
ATTCGCTCCGCACGCTCCCGCTCCCGCGCCGAGCTGGTTGCCCGCACCGGCCTGAGTCGTGGCATCGTCTCGCAGCGAGTCAACGAGCTGATCGGCGTCGGGCTGGTGGTCGAGGGTCCTTTCGGGCCCAGCACCGGCGGCCGTCCACCGCGCCAGATCACCTTCCGCGCCGATGCCGGCCACGTCCTCGTCGCGGACCTCGGCGCCACCAGCATCGACGTGGCGGTCACCGACCTCGAGGGCCGCATCCTAGGGCACCGCGACGAGCCCTCGGACATCGCCACCGGCCCGGAGGCATGCCTCCAGCGGGTCGACGAGCTTTTCGCCGAGCTGACCTCGGCGACCCGCGACCTGCCCGGCCGCCTGTGGGGCGTGGGAATCGGCGTCCCCGGGCCCGTCGAGTTTCGCAGCGGCCGGCCCGTCTCGCCGCCGATCATGCCGGGCTGGGACGGCTACCCGGTCCGCCACCGGTTCGCCGCGCGCTATGGCGCGCCGGTTTGGGTCGACAACGACGTCAACCTGCTCGCGCTCGGTGAGTGGCGCTCGGGGATCGCCGTCGGGCACAACAACGTCGTGGTGGTGAAGATCGGCACCGGCATCGGCGCCGGGATCATCTCGAACGGACGCATCCATCGTGGGGCGCAGGGTGCGGCCGGCGACGTGGGGCACATCCAGGTCGTCGACGATGCCAGCGTAGTCTGCCGCTGCGGAAACGTCGGATGCCTCGAGGCCCTGGCCGGTGGGTCCGCGCTCGCCCGCATCGGGGAGGCGGCCGCGCGTGATGGCCGCAGCGAGCGGTTGCGCGTGGCGCTCGACCAGCACGACCGGGTGACCGCGGAAGATGTGGCGCGCGCCGCGTCGTTCGGCGACGCGGTCGCGGTCGGCATGCTTGCCGACGCCGGGCGTCAGGTCGGGCTGATGCTGGCCAGCGTCGTCAACTTCTTCAACCCTTCGCTGATCGTTATCGGGGGCGGGGTGGCGCAGAGCGGGGACCAGCTGCTCGCTGCCATCCGCGAGACCGTCTACCGCCGCTCGCTGCCGCTGGCGACGCGGGACCTGCTCGTCAAGCGTTCGTCGCTCGGCGCTCTCGCCGGTGTGATCGGGGCGTCGAGCATGGTGGTCGAGCAGCTCTTCAGCCGGGACGCGATGGCCCTCTGGCTGAGCTCAGGGGACCCGGCCGGTCTCCCCGAGGAGCTCGCCGCGGCGACCGGCTAATCGGCGCTGGTCACCACCAGGTCGGAGAAGTCGCCGCTCTCGCGATCCTTGACGATCAGCTTCTGGCGGCCGTCGGGGAGCAGCTCGCGCTTGATGACCACCTTGCCGTCGTGGAGCTCGGGCTCCCCGCCGATGCGATCGGTGACGCCGCCGCGCCACTCGAAGAGGTCGATCGGCTCCCAGGCACGGCTCTTCGCCGAGCGGTAGGCGGCGTCCATGATCGCATTCACCACGTACCCGTCGTAGAGCGTCTCCCGTGGCTGACCGCCTGAGTCGATCGCGTCGAACATGTCGCTGAACATGTCGACGTAGCCGAGCTCGCTGACCTCGTCGCCGACCGGGAAGAGCCAGCCGGCGCTCGTCTCCGCCTTCTCGGCGACGTACCCGGACGACCCGCCGGCGGTGAACATCTCGAAGCCGGTGCGCAGGAAATGGTTGAGCCAGATGGTGCCGTGGGTGCCGGCGACCTCGTCGCGCAGGTCCATGCCGCCGCGGAACGTCCAGCTCACCTCGAACTGCCCGATGGCCCCGGATTCGAAGCGGATGAGGGCGATGGCGTTGTCCTCGTCCGCGATCGGATGCACGAGCGTGTCGGTGTGGCACATCACCTCGAGCGGCCGGTTCCCTTTGCCGACGAAGCTGCGGATGATCTCGATGCAGTGGCAGCCGAGGTCGATGATGGCGCCGCCGCCGGTCAACCGGCCGTCCCAGAACCATGCCGAGTGCGGCCCGGGGTGCGTCTCGCGCGATCGGACCCACGTGACGTCGCCAATGGCGCCCGCCTCCACCGACCTGACCGCCTTGAGCGTCTTCGGCGTGTAGCACAGGTCCTCGAGATAGCCACCGAAGACGCCGGCCTTCTCGACTGTCTCCAGGATGCGCAACGCCTCGTCGGCGTTCCGGCCGAGCGGCTTCGTGCACAGCACCGCCTTGCCCGCCGCCGCGGCCGCGGCGACCGCCTCGGTGTGCAGGTAGTTGGGCAGCCCCACCACCACCACGTCGGTGTCGGGGTGATTCACCGCCGCGGCCAGGTCGGTCGTGTGCTCCGGAATCGCCCACCGCTCGCTGAAAGCCCTCCCGCGGTCCGCGGTCCTCGAGTACACGGCTCGCACCCGGTCGCGCCCGCGCTGGCCGTGCAGCGTCATCGTGTAGAAGTCGCCGATGAGGCCGGTACCCAGCATGGTGATCGAATGGGCGCGCATGGCTCGGGGCTTCCTCCGTCAGGTGTGGCTTCGTGGGTCCTCGATTCTACCCATCGCCGGTTTCGCGCTCGCCCTCGGCCTGGCTCGGGCGCGGCGACCGCGGTCCCCCGTCCGACTCGTCGCCACCCTCCGCCGCGCTCGGCCGGACGGGCGCCGACTCCGCCCCGGCGTCCTCGAGGTCGTCGGTGCGATCCAGGCGCGGATCGGGCGGCTCGGGCTCGCGGACGGGGTGGTCGGTCATCGGTGGGTGCCCTCTGCCAGCATGCGATGGTAGTCGCGCGCCGTGCGGGCCTTCTCCTCGGCGATGCCGGGCGCCATCGAGGCGATGTCGGCCAGCTGAAGGCGCTGGAGCACCTCCAGGTCGTCGCCGATGCGGCCGAGCAGCTTGCGCCGCGCCTTCCCCGAATGCCCGTCCCGGGCGGCCATGT
Source organism: Chloroflexota bacterium (assembly GCA_030862645.1). Classification (GTDB taxonomy): domain Bacteria; phylum Chloroflexota; class Limnocylindria; order QHBO01; family QHBO01; genus JACDBZ01. The sequence goes on along the minus strand of JALZDF010000045.1, from coordinate 526 downwards.
GCAGGTCCATGTGCCTCTCGATCCATCGGCTCACGCGCTCGACGAGCTCGGCCTGGTAGCCGAGGCGTCGCAGGATATCGCGGGTCATCCGTGCGCCGACGGCGGCGTGGCCGATGTACTGCTCCTCGCCGGTCCGCTCCTTGATCGTGGTGCTGCGCCGCTTGCCGATGTCATGGAAGAGCCCGGCCAGCCGCTCGTCGAGGCGCGGCTCCATCCGCGCCATGGTGTCCAGCGAGTGCTCGAGCACCGTCAGATGGTGGTAGTGCGTGCGCTGGGGGACGTCCATCTCGCGTCGGATCTCCGGGACGAGTTCGTCCAGGGAGCCGTCGTCGAGCGCCCGGCGAATGGCCGCCGCCGGATCGGCCGCGAGCAGGAGGTCGTCGAATGCCTGGCGCGTCATCGGCAACGTGGTGGTCATGACAGACCGACCGTGCACGCGTCATGCCCGCCCGCGAAGTGGCACGCTCGGTGCATGTCGGCCCGACAAGAAGCGACCATGCACGGGGGATCTGTGAATGCGAGCACA
>JALZDF010000026.1 GCA_030862645.1 Chloroflexota bacterium | reverse complement strand
CCGCGGCGAGCTCGTCGCTCGCATCTTCTTCGACCAGTACTCGCCGTCGCTGTCGAGAAGCGCCGCGCACTGAGACCGGCGCCGCTCCCGCCGCCGAGTTGCCCTCTTTCGGCAGTGATGTCGCTGTCCGAGAATCCGGCGGGCCCTGTCCCGATCACAGCACTGATGTCTCATGTCAAATCGGGTTGGGGTAGAAGCCTCCGGTCGTCCTCATGACGTCCCCGTCTATCCGGGTGGATGTGCGCCCCCGATCCGAGTGAACGACCGGCTGCGCTGAACGGGTCACCTGTGGACGCGGGAGCCATCGGTAAGCGATCGTTGATCACCCGGTAAGCGACCTTGGCCATCATCGACCGATGACGATGGCGCCATCGACATCCGCATCGACAACCGAGGGCCTGCTCGCGGCGCTGGATCCCGAGCAGCAGGCGGCCGCCGCGCTCCCCGACGGGCCGGCCCAGGTCATCGCCCCGGCCGGCAGCGGCAAGACGACCACCCTGATCGCGCGTCTCGGCGTGCTCCTCGGCCGCGGGGTTGCCGCCGATCGGATCGGCGTCGTCACCTTCAACCGCGCCGCCGCCGCCGAGCTCTCGGCCCGCATCGCCGGCCGGCTTGCCCCACACGTGCCCGACGCCGAGGCGATCGAGGTCAGGACGCTCCACGCTCTGGCGCGACAGGTGTTGCTGGATGCCGGGCGCCCGGTCCGGCTGCTCCCCGACCGGTTGCCGCTGCTGCGCGCGGCGCGCCGACGGGCGCTGGCCGAACTTGCTGCGGCCGCCCCGGACGTCGACGATCCCCCACGCGAGCCTCCCGATCCGGCTGCGCTCGACACCATCGTATCGGCCTGGAAGATCGAGGGCCGAACCCCGCCGCCTGAGGCGGCGGCCACGGTGGACGCCTTTGCGGCGCTGATGCCGATCCGAGGCCAGATCGACTTCGACGACCTGGTGGTGGGTGCGGTGGCGGCGCTCGAGGGCGATCCGCGTCTGCGCAGCCGCTGGCAGGCCCGCTTCAGCCACCTGTGCGTCGACGAGTTCCAGGACGTCGACGCTGCGCAGCTGCGGCTCGTCCGCCTTCTCGCCGCGCCGGAGGACAACCTCTTTGTCGTTGGTGATGATGATCAGACGATCTACGCCTGGCGCTTGGCCGACGTCCGCCGCATCCTGCGCTTCTCGGCCGACTACCCATCCGCTCACCGGGTGATGCTGGCAACCAACTACCGATGCCCGCCGTCGGTGGTCGAAGCCTCGGCCCGCATGGTCGCCGTGAACCGCGAACGGTTCGCCAAGCCGATCCGCGCGCCAGCCGGCGCGCAGGGCGCCGATGACGCGATCGCTGCCTGGAGCACCGCCGATGAGGAATGGCCGGATGCCATGGCGCGTCATGCCGCCGCGGAGGACGCTGCCGGGCGGAGTCTCTGCTTCCTTTCGCGCACCCGTAGCGAGCTCACTCCAGTCCTGCTCGCCCTCGTCCGCGCCGGCGTGTGTCACGCGACCGCCATTCCACCACTCGTGGACGCGCGACCGGTCGTCGCGCTCGTCGAGGAGGCCCGGCGCCTCGAGACGGCGGAGCATCCCTTCCACGTCTTTCGTCGCCTGCGCCGCGGCATGGGCTGGTCCCGTGACAATCCTCTCGCCGATGCGCTCGGCGACGACGATCAGGCGGCACTCGACGCGCTGATGGGCTGGGCGGCAGGCTTCCCGGTGCTCGCACGCTTCATCGCCGCCTATGACGAAGCGCGGGCGCGAGTCGCAGCGCTGCGCAATCCTGCTGCACTCGTTGAGCTCGCCACGGTCCACGCTGCGAAAGGTCGCGAGTGGGAGACCGTCGTGCTCATCGGTTTCGAGGCCGATCGGATCCCCAATCGGCGCTCGCTGCTCGATGCGACCGACCCCGCGCGCGCCCTCGAGGAGGAGCGGCGGCTCGCCTACGTGGCGCTGACCCGTGCCACCCGCCAGCTCATCCTCGGCTTCGATCCTGCGCGCCCGTCGCCGTTCATGGCCGAGATGGGATTCACGATCGCCTGATCAGGAGCCGGCTGCGACCGGCTCTCGCTTCCGACGCCGAGTGGGCAATGGTTCGGCCAGCGGCTCGTCCGTCATGCCGAGCGCCGCGCGCAGGTATCGGCCCGTGTGCGAGGCGGCGACCTTCGCGACCCGCTCCGGCGTGCCGGCGGCCACCAGCTCTCCACCCTTGTCCCCGCCCTCCGGCCCCAGGTCGATCACCCAGTCGGCCGTCTTGATGACGTCGAGGTTGTGCTCGATCACGACCACCGTGTTCCCGCTCTCCACCAGCCGGCCCAGGACCTGGAGCAGCCGGGCCACGTCGTCGAAGTGAAGACCGGTGGTCGGCTCGTCGAGGATGTAGAACGTCTTGCCGGTCGCCCGCTTCGACAGCTCGGTGGCCAGCTTGACGCGCTGCGCCTCGCCCCCGGACAGGGTGGTGGCCGGCTGCCCGAGGTGGATGTACCCCATCCCCACGTCGAAGAGCGTCTGCAGCTTGTTGCGGATCGACGGCACGGCCTCGAAGAACTTGAGCGACTCCTCGACCGTCATCTCGAGGATCTCGGCGACGTTCTTGCCCTTGTAATGGACCTCGAGGGTCTCGCGGTTGTAGCGCTTGCCCTTGCATACCTCGCAAGGGACGTAGACGTCGGGCAGGAAGTGCATCTCGATCTGGACGATTCCGGCACCCTCGCACGCCTCGCAGCGGCCGCCCTTGACGTTGAAGCTGAAGCGGCCCGGCTTGTACCCGCGCAGCCGCGACTCCGGAACGGCCGCCAGCAACTCGCGCAGCGGCGCCCAGAGTCCGGTGTAGGTTGCCGGGTTCGAGCGCGGCGTGCGGCCGATCGGCGACTGGTCGATCTGGATCACCTTGTCGATCAGGTCGACGCCCTCGATCCGCTCGTGCTTACCGGCCGGCTCCCGTGAGCCCCAGATGCGCTGGGCCAGCGCCGGGTGGAGGATCTGCGTCACCAGGCTCGACTTGCCCGACCCGCTGACGCCGGTAACCGCCACGAACTTGCCGAGCGGAAAGGCGACGTCGATTCCCTTCAGGTTGTTCTCGCGCGCGCCGCGGACGACGAGCGCATCGCGCCTGCCGTTCCGCCGCCGGGCCGGGACAGGCACCGTCTTCTCCCCGCGCAGGTACGCGCCAGTGATCGAGCGCCGGTTCTCGAGCAGGGCCTCGAGGGGCCCGGAATGGATGAGCCGACCGCCGTGCTCGCCAGCCGCAGGACCGATGTCGACCACCCAGTCGGCAGAGCGGATGGTGTCCTCGTCGTGCTCGACCACGAGCAGGGTGTTCCCCAGCTCCCGCAGCCGCTCGAGCGTCGCGATCAGCCGCGCGTTGTCGCGCTGGTGCAGGCCGATGGACGGCTCGTCGAGGATGTAGAGCACCCCCATCAGGCTCGAGCCGATCTGCGTTGCAAGCCGGATCCGCTGCGCCTCGCCTCCGCTCAGCGTCCCGGACGCCCGGTCCAGCGTCAGGTAATCGAGACCGACGTCGACGAGGAAGCCCAGCCGCGCCCGGATCTCCTTGAGCACCTGCCGGGCGATCGTGTTCTCGCGCTCGGTCAGACGATCGGGCAGGCCGCTGTACCAGGCGAGCGCATCGGTCACCGACCTTCGGGTGGTCTCGATGATGTTCTTGCCAGCCACCGTCACCGCCAGTGACTCGGGCTTGAGCCGCAAGCCATTGCAGGTCGGGCACGGCTTGTTGGTCATGTAACGCTCGAACTCGGCGCGCATGGCCTCCGAGCCGGTCTCGCGGTGCCGGCGGGTGAGGTTGGGGATGATCCCCTCGAAGGTCGTCTTGAAGGTGTGGATGTTGCCGTTGCGGGCTCGATAGCGCACGTCGACCCGCTGCCCGCGGTTCCCGTAGAGGATGATCCGGCGCGCTTCGTCAGAGAGGTCGCGGACGGGAATATCGGTCCGGAAGCCGTAGTGGTCGGCGACCGCGTCGAGGATCTTGCTGAACCAGCTCTCGGTGGCGGCCATCCTGCGCCAGGGCAGGACCGCTCCCTCGTCGACCGAGAGCGCCACGTTGGGCAGCACCAGATCCGGGTCGATCTCCAGGCGGGAGCCGAGGCCAGTGCAGTCCGGACAGGCACCGTGCGGCGAGTTGAAGCTGAAGTTCCGTGGCGCGAGCTCCTCGAACGAGCCGCCGTGCTCGGGACAGGCGTACTTCTCGCTGTAGAGCCGATCAGCCTCCTTCGGCGGCGCGTCGGGCAGGTTGACGATGAGCAGGCCCTCCGAGAGGCGCAGCGCCGTCTCGATCGAGTCGGCCATGCGGGTCGCATCCGGTCGCGCGTTGCCCTCGTCGTCGGTCGCGCGCACGACCAGCCGATCCACCACGACCTCGATGCTGTGCTTGTACTTCTTGTCGAGCTCGATCTTCTCGTCGAGGTCCCGCAGCTGGCCGTCGACGCGCACGCGGACGAAGCCGCCCTGCCTTGCACCGGCGAGGAGCTTCTCGTGCTCCCCCTTGCGGTCGCGCACCAGCGGAGCCATGAGCATGACCCGCGTCCCCTCCGGCAGCGCATAGACTTGGTCGACCATCTGCTCGACGGTCTGGCGCTGAATTTCGCGCCCGCAGATCGGGCAGTGCATGCGGCCGATGCGCGCGAACAGGAGGCGCAGGTAGTCGTAGATCTCCGTGACCGTCCCGACCGTCGATCGCGGGTTCCGCGAGGCGCCCTTCTGGTCGATGGAGATCGCCGGCGACAGGCCGTCGATCTGGTCGACGTCCGGCTTCTCCATCTGACCCAGGAACTGGCGCGCGTACGCCGAGAGGCTCTCGACGTAGCGGCGCTGGCCCTCGGCGTAGATGGTGTCGAAGGCAAGGCTCGACTTTCCGCTGCCCGACAGCCCGGTGATCACGATCAGCCGGTCGCGCGGCATCTCCACGTCGATGTTCTTGAGGTTGTGCTCCCGCGCGCCGCGGACCACGATCTTGTCGGAGGGCATCGGACGCCATCCTAGCAGGATCGGAGCCGATGCGAACGCCTGTTC
>JALZDF010000010.1 GCA_030862645.1 Chloroflexota bacterium | reverse complement strand
CTTCCGGAGCGCGGTCGCGGCATTGCGCTGCGCGGCCGCGATCGTCCAGGCGGTGCGGCAGGCGGGGCTCGAGATCCGGGCCGGCGTCCACACCGGGGAGGTCGAGATCATGGGCAACGACGTGGGTGGCGTCACCGTTCATGCCGCCGCCCGGATCATGGGGCTCGCCGGTCCCTCCGAGATCTACGTCTCCTCGGTGACAGTCGGTCTCGCCGATGGGAGCGACCTGGCCTTCGAGGCCCGTGGTTTCCAGCAGGTGAAGGGGCTGGCTCGTCCGATCGAGGTCTTCGCCCTGGCACGCTGACCGTCACGCCGGCGCCGCACGACAACGGGGGCCGGTACGAGTGCGTGCACCCACCCGGCGTGCCTCAGGAGGCGATGGCTCCGGTCTCGGAGGTTGCGGACGCCCTGATGGCGTCGGAGAAGGCCGCATGCTGCTCGAAGACGGACATGTGGCCCGACGGCGCCAGGGTCACGAGCTCTGTAGCCTCGGTCTTTCGTCGAATCTCCTCGCTGGCCTGCGGGACGGTGACCCGATCGCGGTCAGCGGTCAGCAGCAGCACCGGCACGCGAACCGAGAAGAGCGTCTCGAGCTCGTTGAGCTCGAGCATCGCGAGGCCCTGGCGAGCCAGCACGCCGGGATGCTGTCGGACGCCGAGTGTGGCGACCCGGTCGAGCTGCCCGCGCGACTCTGTCCCCGCGAAGCCCGTCAGCGCGAGCATCAGGTGCATCGTCCCGTTCATATAGCTGAGCCAGTTCATCAGCCACACCACCGGGAATAGCCACTTCGTCAGGTGGAGGAGCGGCACGATGACCGGTCGCTCGAGCGCCGCCAGCAGGTTGCCGGCAGCCGTCGTGCGGACCGGGTTGACGTGCGTCGTGTTGGCGAGCACGAGCCCGGAGACCTTGTCGGCGAGCCTTTCGATGCGCCGACAGAGGCGCAGGATCAGCATGCCGCCCATGCTGTGGCCGACCACGATCGTCCGCGGGTCGCCCGTGAAGTCGAGGACCGCCTCGAGGTCATCGGCCATTCGATCGAGCGAGTAGTCGCCGTCAGGCGCCTCCGAGGACTTCCCGAGCCCGCGGACGTCCCACACGACGACGCGGAAGTGGTCGGCGAGGCTCCGCTTGAGGTAGTACCACTGCGTGCTGTCGCTGCCCCAGCCGTGCGTGAGGAGCAGCGTCGGCGCGGCGGATGCCCCGTACACCTCGACCTGCAGCTCGGTCCCGTCGGGGCGGCGGATGCGCTCGACCGATCCCGTCCGTTCCTCGTCGGGCTCGTCTTCGCTGCCCCGCTTAGAGAGCAGCACGAGGAAGCGACCGAGGAACGCCACCATCAGCAGGCCGATGCCGGTCACGAGCACGGCGGTGCCCGCAACGGCACCAACTAGGAAGCCGACCACGAGGAACGCACCGAACCCGAGAACGACCAGCGCGAGCAGGCCGATGAGCCACACGAGCGGCAGCAGAACAGGCAGAGCGAACATCGTCGAGCCGCAAGAGCAAGCGCCGGGCCACCGCGAAGTCGTCGCGCCGGCCTCATCGTGCAGGGTGAGCGCGTCGGGACGCCGGCTCAGCTCGCCCCCTGGGTCGCGCCGGCGAGCGCACGGCCGCCGGCCGCGGCCCGCCGAGCGACGGCATCAGCCACGAAGCCGGCGTCGCGATCGGCCCCGAGCACGAGCATCGACGTGAAGCCGAACAGGAACGGGATGCCTAGGAAGTACAGCCCCGGTGCACCGGTGGCCAGGCCGCGCTCCTGGATCGGCCACCCGCGCTCGTCCAACGTAGCCGGCTCGACCCAGCGGAAGTCCGGTCGGAAGCCGGTACACCACACCACGGTGGCGACGTCGTGGACCGAGTCGTCGGCGAGGAGCGGCCGTCCGTCGCGGGCGCCGACGAGACGGGCCGGCCGTATCTCGACACCGGCGGCCAGGAGCTCCTGTCGGCGGTAGCGCAGGAGCGGGCCGCCACCGAGCCGGACCCTGGGCGCCATCTTCCGGCCGATCGGCGTGCGGAGCGTGAGCAGGTTGTTCGCGACGAGCCGCAAGATCGGCAACGCCAGGCGCGCCCGTCGGCTGTCCACCGAGAACGGCAGTTGCCCGTGGGCCGTGCCCGAGACGATCGTGCGGTGGCCGGCACGGGCGGCCTCGTGCGCGAGGTCGGCGCCGGAGTGGCCGAGCCCGACGACGAGGACCGGCCCATCGGCGAGCTGGTCGGTCCGGCGGTAGTCGGCCGAGTGGATCTGGCGGATGGCCGGGTCGAGCTCGCGCGAGACCTCCGGCACATACGGGTGCTGAAACGGGCCGATGGCGATGATCACCTGCCGCGCGGCGATCGTGCCGTCGCTCGTCTCGACCGCGTAGCTGTCGCCGTCGGCGCGGATGCGGGTGGCCCTCACGCCGGTCCTGACCGGCAGCTCCTCGCGCTCGGCATAGGTCTCCAGGTAGTCGCCCATCTCGCGCGCAGTCGGGAACCGATGACCGGGCCCGTCGAACGACACTCCCGGTAGCGCGTCGTACTTCGCCGGTGAGTACAGCCGCAGCGACTCCCATCGGGAGCGCCACAGGTCGCCGATGCGATGGTTGGCCTCCAACACGACGAAGTCGACGCCTCGCCGTGCCAGGTGGTGGCCGGCCGCGAGGCCGGTCTGTCCGCCGCCGATGACGACGGTCTCGTGAGCGCGGTCCATGGTGGTACCTCGAAGCTGCATGCGTGTTGCGCCTGATGCTCCCCCCACCGGCGTTGGGCGTGAAGTTCGGTTCGCGAACTGGTCGGGCTTTTGCCGGCGGTGGCACAATTTCCGGCATGGGATCGAGCGCAAAGACCGAGTACTGCGCCTTCACGAAGGCGGTCGAGCACCTTGGAGACCGGTGGAGCCTGCTCATCGTGCGCGAGCTGGCGCAGTTCGGGGCCCAGGGCTTCAACACGTTGGCGACCGGCCTGCCCGGCCGTGTCTCCCGATCGGTGCTGACCGCCAAGCTCCGCAAGCTCCAGGAGATCGGCCTGCTGGCGCGCGACCCATCGGTCTCCGGTCGATCCGCGCCGTACTGCCTGACGCCGGCCGGGGAGCAACTGGTGCCGACCCTGCAGTCGCTATGGGGCTGGGCCGAGCACTGGATCCCGGAGGATCCGGCCATTGCGAACCGCGATCCCGCGGTGCTCCTGTGGTGGTTGCGTCACCGCGTCGATCGGGCCGCGGCGCCCACCCAGCAGGTGGCGATCGAGTTCGACATTCGGGAAGCGCGCCCCCAGCGCATCTGGCTCCTGCTGGCCCGCGAGACGGAACCGAACGTGTGCCCGGAGGACCCGATGCTCGGTGAGGAGCGCTACGTCTATGTCGAGGCCGGGGCGGACGACCTCCTGCCGATCGCCCGGGGGCAGCGGGCGTGGTCGGATGCCATCGGTGACGGATCGGTGTCCGCGTACGGGGACCCGGAGCTCGTGTCGGCGATGGACAGCTGGTTCGCGCCGTCCGGGATCGGGGTCGCCAGCCCCACAGATCCCGCTCCGCATCGGGCCAGCCCTCGAGCCGGCGGCCACCGCCGACCCGGTCCCCGTCGAGCTCCAGCTCTCGGACGTAGCCTGCCCTGACGGTCATTGATCGGTCAGGTCCTCGATCTCGGCGCACGGACGTGCAGAACGGCCGCCGGATGGACCGACGGCCGTCCGCTGATCGAGGTCGAGGTTATGGGAGCTCGAGGTAGCCGAGGATCTGCGCGTTCTGCTTGAAGACGATGCCGTTGGCCTCCTCGAGGCCGAGGAGCTCGGCGTTCGCCATGTCCCACTCGGGCCCGTCGTTCTCGATGTTGAGGACCTCGAGCATGGGGCCGTCGAACACCGGGACTGATATGTCGCTGACGGAAGTGGTGATGTAGACGGTGTCATCGGTGTCGCGGAAGAGGACGCCGTTCACGAGCGTCGGGAATTCTCCGCTGGGTCCGTGGTCAAGGGCTTCCTGGACCGTGCCGCCCGGGCCGGAGAACGCCATGCCCTCGGCGATGGTGATTGTGCCGGCAACGTCGCGCTCGTCAGCGGCGGGCGCCGACGGCTCGACCGACGGTGCCACCGAGGGCTCGACCGATGGTGCGCCGGGTTCGCTCGGCGACGGCGCCTGTGAGGCCGGGGCGCCGATGCTCGTGCTGCAGGCCGCCAGAACGATCACGAGGATCAGGAGGGCGAAGATAGATCTGATGGAATGAGTCATTGCGTGCTTTCCCTGTGGGGCGGCGCTTGGACCGGCCGCGTTCTGTGATTCATCCTCCGGAGGCGGGCGGCTGGAACCATCGGCCATCTGTCGCAGGTGCTCGTGAGGCAATGAGGTCTAAATCTGAGCAGGAAGCTAAAGGGAACCCGATTGGCGCGGACCAGCCTTTAGCAATCGGGCTGTCAGCGGATCTATCACTCAGGGGATCGGCGAGGCAACCAGGAGTGCGGGATATGACGTCCGACGGTGGGTGCTAGCCCCACAGATCCCGCTCCGCGTCGGGCCAGCCCTCGAGCCCGCGGCCACCGCCGACCCGGTCCCCGTCGAGCTCCAGCTCCGCGAGGACGCCGTAATGGTCCGACGGAGCACCTCCATCAGCGTACTGGCCGACCACGCGAGCGGAGGTGACGACGAGACGCGGCGTCCAGCGGATCGGCGAGCCGACGAAGACGTAGTCGATGCGCCGATGGTGCACCGGCTGCGCGAAGACCGCCTCCATGAAGGGCTGCACGTATGGGCTGTCGCTGGTGAAGGTGTAGCCGGGGGAGCCATCGCCGCCGTGCGCGAACGCATCGGCCCAGAAGGTGCTGCGACCCCCGAGGCCCTGGAGGCCGCTCAGAAACCGGATGCTCGACGTGTCGGGCGTGGCGTCGAAGTCTCCGCCGATGACGGGTGGGATGCTGTCCTCGGCCGCCAGCTCGCCCAGCCACCGGTCGAGCTCGACCACCTTCTCCTCCCGCTCGGCCTCGAGTCCGGGCGTCCACGACATCGTCGTCACCGCGCTGAACCACATTGCCTCGTCGCCCAGATCGACCCGGATCGCCAGCGCAACGCCCTGGCGCCCGAGCTGGTGAACCTGGCGATCGAGAATCCGATGGCGCGACGCGACCGCGATGCCGGGCCCGCCGCCCTCTTCGTCCCCGCGCCGCTCCCACTTCACGTCGTAGCCCAGACCGTCGAGCAGCTCATGCGCCTGGCTCTCGCCGCTCCGCCCTGCGTCTACCTCCTCCATGGCGATGAGGTCGGGGCGCAGCTCGGCGAAGAGGCGCTTCAGGCGCGGCTCACGTGTCTCATATGGCCCGTAGCGCGCCCAGATGTTCAGCTGGAGAACGCGCATGCCGTCGGTCGCGCAAGCGACGTGCCACGTCGGCTGATCGACGGCTGCAGCCAATCGTCGGGAAGGCCCGCCGCTCGCGGAGAGGTGGCGGGAATCACGACCGGCGGCCTGCCGCTCTCAGGATCCGGAGGGCGTGGAGGGTCAGCACCTCGCTCGGCCGGGCCCTGCCCCAGTCGACAGCGTCTACCGGTGACGTCACGTGGCGTCCTGCCTGCCACCACGCCGACTTCGTCTGGAAGCGGCCGTCCGCGAGACGCTTCGACTCGAGCAGGTCGAGGGCATCGGCCGCTCGCGGATCGGCCAGCATGCCCGTGGCGTGGAGGACGCGCAGTCCGGCCAGGACGTCGTAGTGCCAGTAGGCCGGCCAGTGCAGTGCGACGAAGCTCGAGTGGATCGGCTTCCCGTCGGCCGAGCGTCGGAAAAGCCGGTGCTCCAGCAGCAGCTCGGCCGTCCGCCGGGCGGCAGACAGGGCATCGGCATCGCCGGTCGCGTCGTGGTACGCCGCCAGGCCGATGGCGGTCGCGGCGCTCTCGTGGAAGGAGGACCGGTAGCCCGACGAGGCGCGGTCGCAGTTCCAGCCGCCGTCGGGCCACTGCCACTCCAGGAGTTTGTCGACGAGACGCCGGACGCGACCGTCGCCGGAGTGGCCGAAGCGGCTGGCCGCGTAGAGCGCGTTGCCCTCGATCGACGCATCGGCCCGGTAGAGGCCGTCGATCTGCTGCACGGCGTCGAGGTGCCGCGGATTCGCGATCCACGCCAGCTCACGGTCGACTCCATCGTCAAGCCGCTCGCGAATGCCCGGTCGGGCGACCGGCGGATCGAAGTCAGCCAACGAGACCAGGCGCCAGTGCAGCCCGAACCACTTGCGGTACGGCGTGAGCTTCGGCTCCGGGAAGTCGAGCAGCGTGGAGATGATCCGGCCGTCGGGGATGGCGTCGCGGTCGGCGCGGACCTCGGCCGCTGATTCCGCGGCATTCAGCAGCCACGTCCTGGTCCGATAGCGAACAGCCGGCTCGTCCGAGGCCAGGAGCCAGTTCGTTGCGGTGTCGGTTTCCTTGGCGCCGGAGAAGGAGGCGGGCAGCCGAGCCGGACGCCGGCTACTGCCCGCCGCAGACATGGAGTCAGTGGCCGCCGGCCAGGGTGAATCGCTCCGTGATGAAGTGGAACTCCCCGCTGCGGTCGATCCGCAGCCCGAAACCCATCGAGAACCGCCAGGTGTTGCCGTCGACGTCGACGACCTTGCCGTTCAACTGCTCGCCGAACGCGTTAGTACGGGTCAGGCTCACCTGGACGTCGTTGTCACGTCCCTTGAGGTTCGCCGTGCCGGTGGCCCACGGCCCGGCCTGGGCATCGGTGTCCTGGCAGGGCCCGGACAGGTCGGCGTCCTCGTCGAGCATCCACAGCTCCAGGCTGCTCGTACCGCCAAAGGTCGCCATCAGGACCTGGCCGCGGACCACGTGCTCCTGGGCCGGGATGAGCGTCGTGACCGGCGCAGGCCCGGCGAACTCGCTCTCCTCCCACGCACAGTAGTCATCGCGGCTTATGTTCCAGAACACGACGAGCTCGTGCTCTGGGTCGAGGCTGATGACGAACACGTCGACCTCGATCCGGTCGGGCGGGGCGGCGGCGGCGGGCGACACCGCCGCGGTCGCCAGAAGCGCGAGGGCGGCCGCGGCCGCCACGCGTCCTCGAATGGACACGATCATCTCATCCTCCGTGTGTCTCGGTGCTGACGGATCGGCGCCAGGGACAGCGGCAGTGCGCCTCTGGGAGCGTCGTGGACGATGGGTCGGCTCAGGAGCTGGCCCAGACTCGTGCCCGCGATGGGTCGGTTGGCTCGAGATCGCATGCTGGCGGGATCCCACGACGGATGCGGTGCAGCGTACTCCGAGATATAGGGACGTACAAGATCAGCGATCGCACACAACGTGGCAGGCGCAACCACCGACTGCCTCCGTTGAGTCGCACCCGGCGAGGCCGAACGGCCGAGAAGCAGATCGGCTGAGCCGGTACCGTATCGGTCTGCGAATTACTCGAGCCCCGGAGGAGCACATGCACCGACCGACCCGAACCGTGATGGCGCTGGCCGTCGCGACCCTGCTCGCCGCGTTGGCGGTGAACGTTGCCCTCGCACAGGACGAGCTGCTGGGCGGAAAGCTGCGGACCGGCGACGCGGTGACGATCGGCGCCGACGAGACGGTCGATGGCGACCTCTACGTCATGGGCGGCACGGTCACCGTCAATGGTTCGGTTGATGGCGACCTCACCGCCTTCGGCGGCCAGGTGTTGCTGAACGGATCCGTCGCCGGTGACGTGCTTGCCGCCGGTGGATCGGTGTCGATCGCGGGCGACGTGGCGGGCGACGTGCGCACCGCTGGCGGCCAGGTCACCCTGAACGGGTCGGTCGGCGAGGACGTGATCGCGGCGGGCGGCCAGATGGCGCTGCAGGGCGGCGCGACCGTCGACGGCGACCTCGTCGTCAGCGGCGGCCAGGTCACGATGGACGGGGCGGTCGCCGGCAACATCGAGGCGAACGCCGGAACCTACAACCGCACGGGCACCGTGGGCGGCACCGAGCATGTCGTCCGGGGAGAGCAGGGTCGGGACGACGCCGAAGACGAAGCCGATGACCTCGCGGACGATGCGCTGGACGCAGTGCGCCATTTCGTGGTCCTGCTGCTGCTGGGCGCGGCTCTCCTGTGGCTTCTTCCACGACTCCTGGGCAGCGCCGCCAACGCGCTGCGCGAGCGCCCTGCGGCGTCGCTCGGGTTCGGCGTGCTCGCCTTCATCGGCTACCTGGTGCTGCTGGTGATCGCGATCGTGCTCATCGTGGTGCTGGCGATCGTATTCGGCCTGCTCCAGCTCGGCGCGCTGGTGGTGATCGATGTGGTGGGTGGGCTGCTCGCCATCTTCGTCGCCACCTTCGGCTTCGTCGTCGCCGTCGCCTTCGTCGCCGACCTGGTGGTCGGCCTCGGGGTGGCGCGGCTGGTCCGGAGGAATGCCGAGACAGGCTGGTGGGGTAGCTTCGCCATGCTGGCCCTCGGCGTCGCGGCCGTCGTGATCATCACCGCGCTGCCGATCATCGGCGGGATCGCGAAGGTCGTGGTGGTGCTGCTCGGCCTCGGCGCCCTGTTCCTGGCCGCCCGCGCGGCCTGGCGGGGACGGGGTGCGGCGGTAACGACACCGTCGACGTGATCGCCGAGCCTTCCTGACTCACCGGCCACCCGGCCGGAGGTGGCGTCTCGGCCTGGCACTCATTGGGTGCCGATCCGGTCAGCCAGTGTGGCGAGCAGCGCGAGAGCGGCCTCGGGCCGCTCCTCGAGGATGGTACGGAGCCCTTCGCCATCGATGACGAGGCCGTGCACGCCGTCGTTCCCCGCGACCACGGTCGCGGCGCGCGGCTGGGCCCGGAGCACCGCGAGCTCTCCGATGTGATCGCCGCCCGTGTACGTCCGGATGAGCCGTGCGTCCGGCCCGACTCCCTGCACGACGAGCACGTCGCCCTCTACGATGATGACCAGCTCGTCGCCGAAATCTCCCTCCGTGAGCAGCGCTTCATGTGGCGCGTAGCGGCGCTCGCTGGCGACCGCCGCGACGCGCTGGAGGTCCTCCGGCGCGAGCCGGTCGAAGAGCGGCACACGCCGCAGGCAGAGCATGCGCTCGATAACGCCGAGCGTGGCGTCGGGATCGGGCATCGCAGCTCCTCCGGGAGGGTCGGTTGGCGTCGTGCCATCATCGGTTGCAAGGGCGCCATCGCGCTCGGCCCGCGCGCGTTTCGCCAATGTGCTGATCCACGGATCGGGGTCTTCCGCCAGCGATGCCAGGTCATGCTCGCCGGCTGGTGCGCCCGGATCCGTGTCGAGCAGGGCTGCCAGCGCTCGGCCCAGGTGCGAGTCGCCGAGCGCGTCGAGCGCCTCGATCGCCTGGGCGCGCACCTCCGCGTCGCGGGAGCGGAGGGCGCGGCGGATCGTTCCATTCGCCTCCGGCGCACCGAGCGCGGCGATGGCCGTCAGGACTCGCCGCTGTGCCACGAGCTCGCGCTGCTCGAGCGTGAAGCCCAGGAGCTCGGCCGCGCTCCCCGGCGTCGCGCCGTTGCCTCGCGACCATCGGCGGAGATGGGCCGCCCGCTCGATCAGCCCCAGCGCCCAGTCACGCAGCGGCTCGTGCGCCGCGCCGCGGGCGCCCTGGAGCGCCTCGACCGCCGCTTCCTGCGCCCGGGGCGAGCCGGCACGCAGGACGTCGAGCAGGGATCCGCCGGCGTCATCGCGCCGGGCGAGGATGCTCGAGGCGGCCCTCCTGACGACGAGCGCCTCATCGTCGAGCGCCTGGACGATCCTCGACATTGCACCATCGCCTCTGGTGGATAGGGTGCCGAAAGCCCGAATCGCGGCGGCGCGGACGGCGGGGGAGGCGTCGTCGACTGCCTCCGCGGCCGCGGGCAGCGCGGCCGGGTCTCCGAGCCGGCCGATCGCGTCCAGCCATGCGGCCCGCCCGCTCGGTTCGGGCGAGGCCTCGAGGCCCTTCAGGATCGTCTGCGCCGCTGCGTCATCCCCGGCTCGCGATACGCCCACCGCGAGCCAGCCGCGCACGTCCGTGCTCGAATCCGTCACGAGCTCCGCGTGTTGCACGAGCCGGTGCGGGTCGGTCTCGGCCAGCGCCGCCACGGCCGCGGCCCGGACTTCGGCATCCTCGTCGCGCAACGCCGGCAGGATCGCATCGGCCCCCTCCGACGTGCCGAGGCGGCCGAGAAGTTCGGCCGCCAGGCGCCGGGAGCCCGCATGTGGTGAGGCCAGCGCGGCCCGAAGATTCTCGAGCACGAGGGGCTCGTGCGCGAGCGCCGCGACGCCGGGACCGCCCTCGAGCACCTGCTCCCCCAGGCCGCTTCGCAGCGTTCTCACCAGGGTGTCGCCGTACCGAGACCTGATCCGGAGCACGATGACCGTTGCCGCCGCGGCCGTCACGATCCCGAGTACGAAGACCTGTGCCTGCTCCAGGAGCGCCCCGACGGCGAGCAGGAGCACTCCCGACAGGACGGTGCCGACCTGGCCCGGCACGCCGTCGACGAACGCCAGCGCCTGGGCGCGCCGCGCGGACGGGACGACGTTGTAGAGGGCGCCGAAGGCGGCGTTCGAGACGCCCCGCTGGGTCACCTGCTGGGCGAAGCGGATCCCGATCGCGGTCGCGAGGCTGAACCCGACCAGCCAGACGCCGAAGCCGACCAGGTAGACGATCGGCAGGGTCAGCGCGGCCGCGCCGATCCCGTATCGCGCGTAGAGCCGGTTCGCGACCATGATCGCGACAAGGAACGAGACGCCGGTCACGGCCGCCGACAGCAGTCCCAGCGCCGTGGCGAGCTCCGCCTCGGTCTGGAAGGCGCTGCCCATGGCCCGCAGGAACGAGAACTCCACGGAGAAGAGCAGCACGGCGAACAGGACGTACGCGATCGCCACCAGCCGCAGGAGCGGCGACGAGCGGACGTCGTCGAAGCCGATGCGAAGCGCGGCGACGAACGAGCGGTCGGGTCCTGAACGCCGTCCCGGGGCGGGGGAGGCCGTCACCGTCCTGGCGGTCAGGGCGGCGGCCCCCAGCAGGAGGCCGGCGAAGACGACGAGGAGGTTCTCCGTGCCGAGGGCGCTCGCCAGCGGGCCGGCGGCGAGCGTCCCGACGAAGCTGCCCACGATCGCCGCGCCGGTGCAGATCGGAAAGAGGCGCTTCGCCTGGCGGACGTCGAGCACGCTGCCGGCCACCGTCCAGACCACGGTCAGCAGCAGGGCGGCGACCGCGTACACGCTGATCCACACGGCGGGCAGGACGTTCGCCATCTCGGCGAGCAGGGCCAGGCGCTCGGCGAGCATGAGCGCGGCGAAGCCGACCAGCAGCGCGACGAGGAACCGGCGCCGCTCGAAGCGTCCGATTGCCGCCCCGTAGGCAAGTGCCAGACTCATGCTCACGACCCCGAGCCCGATGAAGAGGGCTGGCAGCGACTCGGCCCCGACCCGGCGCACGAACAGCGTGTTGGCCGCCACGTCGGCCAGGCCGCGCCCCGCCTCGACCGTGGCGAACAGCGCCGCCAAAGACCCCATGAGCCGGCCCTCGCCGCGGCGCAGTCTCAGTGAAGCGATCCCCGGCGTCATGCCTCGGGAGGGAGGAGCTCGGCCGAGACGCGCACCATGAAGTCGATCACCTCGTCCAGGGACATCTCCGCACCTCGGGCCGCCGCCTCCGGATAGGCCGCCATGTCGAGGTTGCGTCGACTGAGGCTGGGAGTCAGATCCTCGAAGAAGGCGGGAGGCCGGACTCCGTACCGGCTGCAGAGCGCTTCGTAGGCGGCCGCGACCGTGGCGGCCGCCTCCGCCGCACCCATGTCATTGAGGGCGATCGCCATGTGGCGAAGCGCGATCGTGGGCGACGCGACATCACCCATGGCGTGGTGACTGCTGACCGCGACGAGCCCCCAGCGCACGCAATCGGCGATGTTCCCTGCGGCGAACGCCCCCCAGGCCACCGTCCCATAGCCGAGGGCGACATACCAGGCGTCTCCAAGCTCCTCGAAGCGGCCGATCAGGGCAAGGCCCTCGTCGATGCCGGCCACGCCCCGCTGCGTGAGCCGATTGTGCCTTGTCCACAACAGGCGAGCCAGGCCGATCTCGTCGCCGAGCTTCGCATAGAGGCTCTCGGCCTCCGTGTCGAGAACATCGACTGCGTCGTGGTCCCTCAACATGAGGAACCGGGTGTGGCTGAGGTTGAACAACGCGTCCGCTGTCTGCCTGAGATCGCCGAGCTCCCTCGACAGGTCGAGCTGGGCCTGATAGAACGCATCGGCTCCGGGCAGGTCCGCCCCCCAATAACGCAGCCCACCGGCCGCGGCGAGCGCGCGAGCCCGAACGATCGTCGGCTCGTCGGCGCCCGGTAGCTCGAGGATGCGGGACATCGCCTTCAGGCCTTCCTCGACGTGGCCGCGCAGGTGCCAGAATCTCCAGAGCGCGGTCCCGAGGCGGAGCGCAATCTCGACCTCCGCGTGGTCGAGGGCCCACGATGTTGCCGCCCGCAGGTTGTCCTGCTCCGCACCGAGCCGGTCCAGCCAGGCACGCTGCTCCGCCCCGGGCAGGTGAGCGGCGGCCGCCTCGGCCAGTTCCAGGTACACAAGGGCATGTGCCCGCTCGGTGGCTGTCCTGTCTCCCGCGTCCGTAAGGCGGCGCGCCGCGTACACGCGAATCGGCTCGAGGAGGCGGTATCGCGGCCCGTCCGGGCCCGGGACCGGCTGGACCAGGCTCTGGTCGACGAGGGTCGACAGCCCATCGAGGAAGTCAACGCCCCCGTCCGTTGACGCCCCTGCGACTGCTTCGGCTTCCTCGAGCCGAAAGCCCCTGCGAAAGACCGAGAGGCGAGCGAGGAGCTGTCGCGAAGCTGGATCGAGCAGCTCCTCGCTCCACGCGATTGCCTGGTCCATACTCTGCTGCCGCTGCGGCACATCCCGCGCTCCGCCCCCGGGCAGCGCGAGCTGGCGCGCAAGCCGGCTGGCGATGGCACCGGCCGGGAGGAGGGAGATGCGCGAGGCGGCCAGCTGGATCGCGAGCGGCAACCCATCGACCTGCCGGCAGATCTCCGCGACGGCGGGGGCCTCGGCATCGCTGACCTCGTAGCCGGGACGGACCCGCCTCGCCCGCTCGACGAAGAGGCGCACGGCGGCGTTGTCCCGCATTGCGGGGATGGGCGTCTCGGCGCTCGGCGGCTCGAGCGGACTGAGCGGATACTCCTGCTCGTGCGTCAGCCGGAGCGGCGAGCGGCTCGTCGCCAGCACGGTGAGGCCCGACGCCGCGTTCAGCAGCTCGCCCACGATCGGTGCGGCCCCGAGCACCTGCTCGAAGTTGTCGAGGACGAGCAGGAGGGTCCGGTCCGCGAGGTACGCCGCCAGGCGCTCCTCGCTCGTCTGGCCGGGTGTCTCGACCAGGCCGAAGCTGTTGGCGATCGCCGCGGGCACGAGCGACGGCTCGGTGACAGCCTCGAGCGGGACGAACCATGCTCCGTGCTCGTACGCCTCGGCCCGTCGGCGGGCGAATTCCAGCGCCAGGCTCGTCTTGCCGGTTCCGCCGGCGCCGGTCAGGGTGATGAGCCTGCGCTCGCCGACGAGGCGCTCGAGTGCGGCGAGCTCCGCCTCGCGACCGATGAGCGGGGTCAGCTGCTGCGGGAGATTGCCGGCATGCTCCATGCCCCCGGCGTTCACCGGCGGGAAGTCCGACTTCAGCCCGCCGATCACGAGCTGGAAGAGCTGCTCCGGCTGGGAGAGGTCGCGCAGCTTGTACTCGCCGAGACGACGGAGCGAGACGCCCTCCGGCAGGTCGGCGGAGGAAAGAGTGCGCGCCGCCTCGGACAGGAGCACCTGGCCGCCATGCGCCGCCGCTGCGATGCGGGCCGCGCGGTGAACGTCGATGCCCACGTAGTCGTCACCGCCCAGCACGCCGATGCCGGTGTGGATGCCCATCCGGACGCGGACGACCGCGCCGTCAGGCCAAACGGTGCTCGCGAGTGCGACCTGGGCCTCGACCGCCGCCGCGACCGCCGCCGGAGCGTCGAGGAACATGACGAGGAACGAATCGCCCTGGGTGCCGCGCTCAACACCTCCGTGAGCAGCGAACGCGCCGCGGAGCACCTCGTTGTGACGCTCCAGCAGCCGGGTGTACTCGGCCGGGCCGATGTCGCCGACGAGACGCGTCGATCCTTCGATATCCGAGAAGAGGAACGTGACGGTTCCGGTCGGCAGAAGGCGCTCGGGC
>JALZDF010000003.1 GCA_030862645.1 Chloroflexota bacterium | reverse complement strand
ACGACAGGGGAGCGCGACAGCGCTGAGAGTGTGGACGCCGATGCGTCCGCAGACCCTCGAACCTGATCCGGGTCATGCCGGCGAAGGAAGTCGAAGCAGCACGTGCGCGGCGCGCCCCTGAAGCACCGGCTTCGGGCGCGTCGTTCGTCGTTTCCGGACCGATGCGTACCGCAGGAGGCAACGAAGGGAGCGATGAAGGTCGTGGTGGTCGCATCGGGCGAACTCCATGCGTCAGACGCCGCATGGCTCGACACCGCCGGCCTCGTTCTCGCAGCGGATGGCGGCGCCGCGTCGCTCGTCCGGCTGGGCCGGCGGCCGGAGCTGGTGGTTGGCGACCTCGACTCGGTCGATCCGGCCCTGCTCGCGCGGCTCGAGGCATCTGGCACGCGGGTGGAGCGCCACCCGATCGACAAGGAGGCGTCCGACACGGAGCTCGCCGTCGAGGCGGCCTGCAGGGCGGGGGCCACGCAGATCGTCCTGCTCGGTGCCATGGGCGGTGAGCGGCTCGATCACGAGCTCGCCAACCTGCTGCTGCTTGCAGATCCGGCGCTCGCCGGGCTCGACGTTCGCGCGGTGCGAGACGGGACCGTGGTCCGCGCCCTCCACGCCGGTCGGGAGCTGCTGCTCCTCGGCATGGCCGGTGACCTCGTCACCCTGCTGCCGGTGGGCGGGGATGCCCTCGGCGTGACCACGGAGGGACTGCGCTGGTCGCTCGACGCAGAGACGCTGCGCATCGGCCGATCGCGCGGGCTCTCGAACGAGGTCACCCGGCCGCCGGCATCGGTCCGGATCGGCGAGGGCACGCTCCTCGTCGTCGAAACACCATCGAGAGGAGAGAACCCATGACCACCATCAGCAGCCCGGGGACCGGGTGGCGCGTCGTCGACATCGTGGTGGCCGCCGTCATCGCCGTGGCCTTCGGCGTCGTCTTCCTGGCCTGGAACGCGTTCTACACGGCGACGGTGCCCCTCTTCGCCTTCCTGCCACCGGCGCAGGCGGTGCTGTACGGCATGTGGCTTCTGCCCGGCGTCCTGGTCGGGCTCATCGTCCGGCGGCCGGGCGCGGCGATCTTCGGCGGATTCGTCGCCGCCGCCGTATCGGTCCTGCTCGGCTCACCCTACGGCGTGGACGCGCTGGTGTCGGGGGCGATGCAGGGGGCGGGCGCGGAGCTGGGCTTCGCGATCTTCCTCTACCGGCGCTGGACCTTGCCGATCGCCGCGCTGGCGGGAGCCCTGGCCGGGCTCTTCGCCGCCGCCCACGACATTCCGCTCTATTTCGCCGACACCGGCGTCGAATACTGGGCGGTCTTCACCGGCGCCACCGTCCTGAGCGGCGCGGTGATCGCCGGCGCCGGCGCATGGATGCTGCTGCGCGCGCTGGTGGCGACCGGCGTCCTCGGCGATTTCGCGGTGGGCCGCGAACAGCGCGAGGTCTGACCCCGGGACCGCCCACAATGCCCCGATGCGGGAGGTGGCGCGGCCGGCACGAATCGAGGCCCGCGGCTGGGGCGTGCGCCATCCGGGGCGCCGCGACTGGGCGCTGCGCGATCTCGAGCTGACGATCGAGGCCGGCGAGCGTGTCCTGCTGCTCGGCCCGTCCGGCGCGGGGAAGTCGACCCTGCTGGCCGCATTGGCCGGCCTGATCGACCCGGCCGGCGGCGGGGAGACGGAGGGTACGCTGCTTGTCGACGGGCTGGACCCGCGGGCGACGCGCGACCGAACCGGGCTCCTGTTCCAGGATCCCGAGTCGCAGATCGTGATGGGCCGGGTCGGCGACGACATCGCCTTCGGCCTGGAGAACCGATGCGTCCCGACCACCGGG
Source organism: Chloroflexota bacterium (assembly GCA_030862645.1). Taxonomy (GTDB): domain Bacteria; phylum Chloroflexota; class Limnocylindria; order QHBO01; family QHBO01; genus JACDBZ01. The sequence continues at coordinate 14,376 of JALZDF010000003.1, read as the reverse complement.
ATCTGGCCGCGCGTCGATGCGGCGCTGGCGGCGGTCGACTTCCCGTACGGCCGGGAGCGACCGACCCACGCGCTCTCCGGCGGCGAGCAGCAGCGGCTTGCGCTCGCCGGCACGCTGGCCCTCCAGCCCGGGCTCCTCATGCTGGACGAGCCGACCGCGAACCTCGATCCGGGCGCGGCGGCCGAGCTGCGATCGGTGCTGGGCCGCGTCGTCGAGCGCCTGGGCGCCACGCTCGTGCTGGTCGAGCACCGCGTCGACGAGTCGCTGCCACTGGTGGATCGCGTCGTGGTGGTCGCGGCGGGTGGCGGCGTGGTCGTCGACGGCCCGCCGGCCAGCGTGTTTCGCGAGCATGGAGCGCGACTGGGCGACGCCGGCGTCTGGGTGCCCGACCGCCCGCCGGCGGCACCCGCGCGGCGAACGCGATCCGCGCCCGAGACCCTCGTGATCGCGGAGCATGCTTCGTTCCGGTATCCCGGCATGCACGGCGACGCCGTCGCCGCCGTGGACCTGTCGGTCCGGTCGTCCGAGGCGCTCGCCATCAGCGGGCCGAACGGCAGCGGAAAGTCGACCCTGGCACTCATGCTCGCCGGCCTGCTCCACCCGCGCGCCGGGCGTGTGGTCGCCGGCGAGGCTCTGTGGGCAGGCCATGGGCGCGAGCCCATTGCCGGGTGGCCGGCGGGCGAGCTGGTGCGACACATCGGCACCGTCTTCCAGGATCCCGAGCACCAGTTCCTGGCCGGCTCGGTCCTCGAGGAGCTGCTGCTGGGCCCACGCAGGATCGGCGTTCCCGCCGTCGCCGCGGATCGGCGCGCCGACGAGCTCCTCGAGCGATTGCACCTCTCACACCTCGCGGCGGCGAACCCGTTCACCCTGTCCGGTGGCGAGAAGCGGCGTTTGTCGGTGGCCACGGCGCTGGCGACCGCACCGGCGCTGATCGTGCTCGACGAGCCCACCTTCGGGCAGGACCGACGCACCTGGGGCGAGCTGGTCGACCTGCTCGCAGCGCTCCGCGATGGCGGGCGCGGGATCGCGTTCGTGACGCACGATCGGGCATTCGTCAACGCGCTGGCCGACCGCTCCTACCAGGTCGGTGACGGCGCCTGACGTGCAGCTGCTGACGCCCCTCGTCCCCGACGCGTCCGCCCCGCTTGGTCGAGCGAACCCGGTGGCGAAGCTCGCTGCCGCGGTCGTGATTCTGGTGGTGCTGTTCGCGTCGCTGGACGGCGTGACGGCCGCCGTCGTCCTGGCGGGGCTCACCGCGCTCCTGCCGGCGTCGGGGCTTGGCATCCGCGCGCTCTTCGGCCGTGCCTGGCCGGTCGGCATCACGGCCCTCTCGATCGGTGTCTTCAACGTCCTGTTCGCGGCCGAACAGCTCGGTCCCACGATCGTCGAGCTTGGTCCGCTGCAAATCGGCGGCGAGACCATGCTGAATGGCGCGGGGCTGGCGCTTCGGCTGCTGGCCATCGCGCTGGCGGGGCTGCTGGCGACGGCTACCAGCGACCCGGTCGACGTTGCCGACGCGCTGGTGCAGCAGCTGCGCGTCTCGCCGCGGTTCTCGGTCGGAGTGCTCGCCGCGCTGCGGCTGATCCCGCTCCTGGCGCAGGAGTGGCAGACGCTCGGCATGGCGCGCCGCGCGCGCGGGGTCGACGCCGGCCGCTCGCCGCTCGCCGCGGTGGGCCTGTTCGCGGGAACGCTGATGGCCCTGCTGGTCGGCGCCATCCGGCGCGGATCCAGGATGGCGCTGGCGATGGAGGCGCGGGGCTTCGGAGCCCTTCCGTGCCGGAGCGTCGCCCGGCCGCAGCGGATGGGGGCCGAGGACTGGGGGTGGATCGTCGGCGCAGCCCTGCTGGCGGTGGGCGCAGTGGCGATCAGCTTGGCGCTGGGCACCTGGCGGCCACTGCTCGGCTGATCGGACGAGAGACGGACAGCGTCATCGCTCCAGCGGCGTCTCCGCGGTGGTTCCCTGGAAGGGGTCGAGCCATGTCGGTGCGTGGGCGGCGCCGATATAGCGGCCCGGATCGAACGGAGCCAGCGAGAGGCTGCGAGCCTCTCCCCCGGCGATGGCCTCGGCGAGCAGCAGGCCGAGCACCGGCGCGTATGGGTGCCCGTGTCCGGTCAGGCCGGCGCCGACGAAAGCCCCCGGCAGCGGCGTGCCGTCCTCGGCCGGCAGCGGCCCGGCCATGGGGATCTCGAGCGAGGCGAAGTCGAGCAGACCCGCCCAGCAGCGGATGAATCGCGCGTCGCGCAGTGTCGGATGGAGGCGGCCGAGCAGCGCGGCCAGGCGGGGCGGAATCTGCGGCCGAACGCGGGTGGAGTACGAGCCGATCCCCATCCCCTCGTCGGCGACGGCATAGCCGCCGATGATGACCTCGCCGGTTCGCATCTGGCGCCAGTACTCGTTGCACTGGTTCGTTTCGAACCCCGGCGCGCCGATGCTCGTCGTAAGCATCTCGGTTACGCACACCGTCTCGCGGATCGGGGTGAGGTTGGCGGCCAGGTGCGGCGCCAGCGCCGGCGTCCAGGCGTTGGTCGCCAGCAGCACAGCACCCGCCGCCACGTCACCGTGCGAGGTCGATACGCCGGCGATCCGCCCGCCTGATGCCAGCAGTCGTTCCACGCGTACCCCGGTGACTACCGTGCCCCCGAGTGTCGTCGTCGCCTCGAGCAACCCGTAGCAGAGCCGGAACGGGTTGAGCTTGGCGTCGCCCGGTGTCCATTTCGCCGAGCGGACCTCGTCGGTGGCCAGGCCGTCGGCCAGATGCCCCAGCTCTGCAGGGTCGTCCAGGATGCGCACCTCGAGGCCTTCGGCCGACTGGACCTGCGCCATGCGGCGGATGTGCGCATCCTCTGCCTCATCGAGCGCAAGGTCGAGCGACCCGAAGCGGTCCCACTCGAGACCGGCCGGCAGCTCGGCATCCCAGGCCTCGAGCATGTCAAGCGACCGCTTCGTGTAGTCCAGGATCGACCGGCCGCCCGCATCCTGCACGATCCGGGTGACGCGCGGAAAGTGGCCGCCCAGCCCGGCGAGCGCCATCCCGGCATTGCGGCCGGACGCACCGCTGGCGGGGGAATTGGCCTCGATCACCAGGGGCCGCATCCCGGCGCGGGCGAGGTGATACGCGGCCGATGCACCGAGCATCCCGCCGCCGACGACGATGACCTCCGCCGACCGCGGCAGCGCCGTGCGCGCATCGGGGATGAAGGCAACCGGCTCGGGGGGCGGGCTGAACAGGGGCTCGGAGGGAATCATGAAACGTTTCCGAGCGTACCATCGAGCCATGCCGCGCATCGACGAGCTTCGCTTCCGCGCCGGCGATCTGTCGCTGGCCGGCACGCTGACGCTTCCGGCGGGCGACGGCCGTGCGCCGTGGGTCCTCTTCGTGCCCAGCTGGCTCCCGCGCACTCGGGACGGCGACTGGGACCGCATCCGTCATCCGACCTGGTTCGCGCCCATGCCGGCCGATGCCGTCGATGGCCTGCTCGCCCGCCTGGCCGATGCCCTGGCGCGCCTCGGCGTCGCCAGCCTGCGCTACGACCCTCGTGGTTGCGGCGAGTCGGAGGGCACCTGGGAGGACGGGGACCTGTTCAGCCGCATCGACGATGCGCGGGACGCCATCGGTGCGATGCGCTCGCGCCGCGAGCTCGATCTGCGCCGCACCGCCATCGTCGGCCACGGGGAGGGTGCGGCGATCGCACTGAGCGTGGCAATCGGCGACCCGGCCATCGGCGCGGTGGCGCTGGTCGGGGCATCCGCTCGAAGTTACCGCGACGTGCTGCGACGCGGCGTCGCCGAAAGGACGCGGACGGGTCGTGACCGCCAGCATGCGATCGTCGCCGCCCTCGATCAGGGGGTGGAGGAGCTGATCGAGCGTGCAGAACGGCGTGAGACGACGATGCGCCTCGAGGTCGGCGGCGTATCGGTGGAGCTCAGCCTGGCCGGCTGGGAGCAGTCGTTCCACACGCCACCCCTGGCGCTGGCGACCATGCTGCACCGCAACGTCGTGCTGGCGCATGGGGCTGCCGATGCCTGGGCGGCCGCCGACGAGTCCGCCATCCTGGCGCGGGTCCTCGTCGATGCCGGCAACCAGCCGGTGCGCCACGTGCTGGACGGCGCCGGGCATGACCTCTCCGAAGCCGATGACGACGCGATCCGCGATCTCGCGGCCTCGGTGAATTCGAGGATGGAGCCGCGCGATCTGCCGCCGGTGCTGGTGGCGATCGAGGAGATGGGCTGAGCAACCGTTAGACTCGTCGCCATGACTCGACTCGCAGCCGGGGACCCGGTCCCGGCCTTTCGGATGAGCGCCGACGATGGACGCGTCGTGTCGAACGAATCGCTGGCCGGATCTCGCTACGTCCTCTACTTCTATCCCAAGGACGACACGCCCGGGTGCACGAGGCAGGCGTGCGGCATCCGCGACAGCTGGGCCGCGGTCGCCGCGACAGGCGTCGAGGTCTTCGGGGTCTCGCCCGACAGCGTCAAACGGCACGTCCGATTCCGCGAGAAGTACGGGCTGCCGTACCGGCTGCTGGCGGACGAAGGCCACCGCGTCGCCGAGGCCTTCGGTGTCTGGATCGAGAAGACCTTTGCCGGTCGCACCTACTTTGGCAATGAGCGCACCACCTTCGTAATCGGCCCCGATGGGCGCATCGAACGGGTCCTGCCGCAGGTCAAGCCGGATGAGCATGTCGGCCAGCTGCTTGAGGCGCTCGAGGCGCGGGCGGCGTGAAGGACGAGGGCGGGGGATCGATCTGGATCACCAGCGCGGTCGTCGCCTCGATTCTGCTCCTCGTCGTGCTGGCGGTTCTGGGCCTCACCGTGCTGGTGGACCCAATCCCGTGATCTGGATCGCGACCGCGATCGCCCTCGCGCTGTGGCTGGCAGGAGTGATCCTGCGCCTCGGGCAGTGGGTGAACCTCTTCCTCCTCGCCGCCGCGATCCTCCTCGTCTACCAGGTGATCGAGGACCGTCGCCCGCGGAGCGAGTGAGCCCTTGGCACGCTTCCTGCGATGTCACCCCGAGTCGCCGAGTGGCGATGCGTGGAGGGAGCGGAATCCCAAAGAGGAGAATTCGATGCTCTGGACGATCATCGTCATCCTGCTGGTCCTCTGGCTGCTCGGACTGATCGGCGGCATTGGCGGCAATCTGATCTATCTGCTGCTGGTCATTGCGGCGATCGTGCTGCTCTTCCAGCTGCTGAGCGGACGCCGCTCCGTCTGAGGACGACTCCCGCTGCGCCGGCTGGCGCGATCCCGCCCCGGGTCCATCGGGGGGAGGGGCCGGCGCCGACGGACCGCACGTGCCCGCCTCGCGACCGATGAGCTGTCACGCCCATCGGCTACGCTTGGCGGGCCGTGTCGTCCCTGGAGCCCTTTCGATTCCTGCACGCCGGTGACCTCCACCTCGACAGCCCCGTCGAGGGGCTGAGCACCGAGGCACCGCCACAGATCCTTGCCGTCCTGCGGCGTGCCACCACCGACGCCTGGCGCAACGTCGTCGACGTCGCGATCGATCACCGCGTGGACTTCGTTGTCATCGCCGGTGATGTCTTCGAGGTGGCCAGCCCCACCCTGCTCGGCCAGACCCGATTCCGCGATGGACTCGCACGGTTGGCCGATGCGGGCATCCGAAGCTTCGTGGTTCACGGCAACCACGACCCGCTGGACGGTCGCAGCTGGGCGCCGTCTCTCGAGTTCCCGAGCGCCGTTTATCGCTTTGGCACCGAGCCCGGAGCGTCTGTGGCGGTCGTCCGGGACGGGCGCGAGATCGCTCGCATCCATGGCCGCTCGTACCCCCGGGCTGCCGTCGGCGACAACTACGCAAGCGCCATGCGGGCGTTTCCCGAATCCCCGTTCAATGTCGGGCTACTGCATACCAATGTCGGCGACCGCCCCGGCCACGCGAACTATGCGCCGTGCGCGGTCGAGGACCTGCGCGCCTCCGGCATGCAGTACTGGGCACTCGGCCACATTCACCAACCAGGCCGGATCCTCGACGATCCGCCCGCCTACTACAGCGGGATCCCGCAGGGGCGCGATCCGGGCGAGCTCGGCGCTCGAGGCTGCTACCTCGTGGAGGTTGACGCCGCGGGCCACGTGAGCCCGACCTTCGTGGCGACCGACGTCGTGCGCTGGCATCCGCTCGAGGTCTCCATCGAGGACCTCGCCGGTGACGAGGCGCTGCGCGAAGCGTGCCGGGCCGCGGTCGAGCTGGCCTTGGCCGATGCTGACGGTCGCTCGCTCGTCGTGCGGATCCGGCTCATCGGTCGCGGCCCGTTGCACGCCAACCTCGTCCGCATCGGCTATCTCGCCGACCTGCGTCAGCTCCTCAACGAGGAGCACGGCGTCGTCCCGCCGCTGGCCTGGATCGAGTCGATCCGAGACGCGACGCGGGCCGAGATCGACCTCGAGGCACGGCGAGATGCGCCCGACTTCGTCGGTGACTTCCTTCGCACGGTGGCGACCGCGCGACGCAGCGGCCGGTCCACCGATCCCGAGGAGTTCGAGCGCTGGCAGGCCATCCTGCGCGAATCGGTGCACGCCCTGTTCGAGGCCGCGCCACGCGGCCGCAGGTACCTCCGCGACGTGGCGCCCGACGCCGAGGCACTGGTCGGCCCCCTGCTCGATGAGGCCGAGTCGCTGGGACTCGACCTCCTGGTCGGCGCCGAGGACGACCACTGATGAGGGTCGAGCGTCTCGAGATCGGCGGATTCGGGCGGTTCGCGGATGTCGCGTGGGAGCTCGAGCCCGGACTGACCGTGATGCTCGGCGAGAATGAGGCGGGCAAGACGACCCTGCTCAACGCCCTGCGGGCCATCCTGTTCGGATTCGAATCCTCCCGGGACGGTCGCGCATGGTACCCGGCGCTCGCTGGTGGCCGGCGCGGCGGTCGCATGGTGCTGCTGACCGCTGCCGGCGAGCGATGGACGGTCGAGCGCTACGGCCAGCGGGGCGGCGCCGGGTCGCTGGCGGTTCGGGCCCCGACGGGCAACCAGGGGGGCCAGGAGACGCTCGACCGGTTGCTCCACGGGGCGGACCGGGACCTGTTCAACTCGATCTTCGCCTTCGGCCTCGGCGAGCTCCAGGACTTCAGCAGCCTGGGCGGGGAAGGCGTTCGCGGTCGGATCTACGGCGCAGCCGCCGGGCTCGGCGGCACCAGCGCCGTCGATCTCGAGCGGAAGCTGCGGCAGGAGCAGGACGACCTCTTCCGGCCGACGGGCCGGCTGCAGCCGATCAACCAGCTGTTCGGCCGCATGGACGACCTGCACGGCCGCATTACAGCCCTGACCCGTCAGCCGCAGGAGTTCGAGGAAGCCCATCGCGAGCGCAGCGAGGCGCACGCCGCCGCCGCCACCCACCGCGAGGCTGCGCAGGCCGCGCGCGCCCACGCGCTCCGCCTCCAGCGGCTGCTCGACGCGTCGCCAATCGTCGCCACGCTCGATGAGCTGGATGCCGAGCTCGCCGAAACCGATCCATCGCTCGACGTGCTGCCGGCGGATGCGGTCGCCGTCCTCGATCGCCGCCTCGCCGCGCTGGCGGAGGAGCGGGCGCGGCTCCAGGCGGTCGACGAGCAGCTTGCCGATATCGGGGCGCGTGCCGCCGGCCTGCGCGTCGACGAGCAGGTGCTGGCGGCCGCGGACGAGATCCGCGCGCTCCACGCGGATCGCGTGGCCCACGCCTCGTCCGCCGATCGCCTGAGGGAGGCGTCCGGGACGGAGGCTCGCCACGCCGCTACGGTGGTCGAGCAGCTGGCCCGAGTGGGCGGCTGGGACGAGGCAAGGCTGGTGGCGCTCGACGACTCGATCGCCTCCGTGGAGGCGATCCGTGAGCACGAACGGCTGATCGGCCAGGCTCGCGATGCCGCCACCACCGCCGAACGGAGCCACCGTTCCGCTGCCGACGAGCTCGCCGCGCGCGAGCGCGAGGGGCTTCTGCCCGGCGACGATCGGGACGAGGGGACCGACGCACGGGACGCCCTGCGGCAGATCGAGCGACTCCGAGCTCTGCGGTCGGCCCGCGGGGCGGGCGTCCGCCTGCCGCCGCGGGCAGGACGTCGTGTCGGGGTTGCGGTGCTGATCGGCGCCCCGCTCTTGGGGCTGGCGATCGGCATGGCCATTGGCCAGCCGGTTCTCGTCGGCGGCATGGGCCTGCTCCTCGCGGTCGCCGCGGCCGCCGTCCTGGCCGCTCTCACCGCCGCCAGCCTCGACGTGACCCAGGAGGCGGAGCTCCTGGCGCGCGCCGGATTGCCCCCGGGCGCTTCCGACGACGAGGTCGCCCGCCGCGCCGACGAGGTGGCCGAGTTGCGCGCCCGCCGGTCCCTGGTCCGCGATCAGGCGCGGAGCATGGTCGATCGCCGTGAGGAGGTGCGGCGCCTCGGCGAAACCGCGGCGGCGGCTCGCGCCGCGCTCGATGCCGCCACTGCCGCCTGGGATGCCTGGCTCGAGGCTCGCGGCATGCCCCCGGGATCGACGCCGGAGGTCGCCCGCCAGCTGCTCGCGGCGGCGGGCACCGCGAGGCGCGCGGCGCGCGAGCGCGACGAGCAGCATCGGGTGCTGGAGACGATCCGACGGCAGGGCGCCGACCTCGATCGGCGAGCCGTTGGTCTGCTCGATCGCTTCTCGATCGCCCAGGGTGGCGCGGTCGAGGGTCGGCTGGCCAGCCTCCTCGAACGGCTGGACCAGAGCAGCACCGATCGACGCACGGCGCAGGAGCTCGAGGTCCGGCGGCTGACCCTGGCGGAGCGGCGCCGGCCGGTCGAGACATCGGTCGCGCAGCTGGCCGCAGCGGTCGCGGAGCACCTGGCGGCGCTCGGTTGCGCCGATGCGGACCAGCTCCGTGGCCGCGCCGCCGCCGCAGCGGCGCGACGCTCTGTGCAGCAGCGGCTGCGCGAGACCCGTGAGCGCCTGTCCGGTCTCGCCGGTGGCCATGACGCGGTCGACGCGCTGCGGTCGGAGCTCCGCGGGCGGGAGCTCTCCGAGGTCGAGGCCGATCTTGCCGCCGCACAGGCGGAGGTGGAGGCGTTCGAGCTCGAGGAGCGCCGCCTCGTCGCGCGTGTCGGCGAGCTTGACGCCCGCATCCAGGCCCTCGAATCGGCCGATGAGCTCGGCACCCTGCGGCAGGAGCTGGCAGCGCTCCAGGGTCAAGCTGGCGCACTCGCACACGAATGGGCGGTCCGGGCCCTGACCGGCCGGCTCCTCGCCGAGACGCGTTCTCGCTACGAGCGCGAACGCCAGCCGGACGTGGTGCGGGCGGCGACGGCGCACTTCGAGCGCATCACCGGCGGACGGTATACGCGGATCGTCGCGCCGCCCGGCGACGCGAGCGTGCGCATCGAGACGGAGAGCGGCGAGGGCCGCATCACGGACGAGCTCTCGCGCGGGACCGCCGAGCAGCTCTACCTCGCGCTCCGCTTCGGCCTCATCGAGGAGTTCGCTCGCCACGCCGAGGCCCTTCCGGTAGTGATGGACGACATCCTCGTCAACTTCGACGCCGATCGCGCCGCCCGGGCGGCAGCGACCATCCGTGACCTGGCGGAGCGGCACCAGGTGCTCTATTTCACCTGCCATCCATGGACGGCCGGGCTGCTCGATCCGGCCGGAGGGCGGACGCTCTCGCTGGGCTGACTGGTAGCATCACGGCCGATCGATGCCTGACGACAAGCTGCCCACTCCCGAGCGCGTCCTCGTGGTCGCGGCGCATCCCGATGACATCGAGTTCGGCGCCGCCGGCACGGTTGCCCGCTGGGTGGAGGAGGGGGCGCGAACCCGGTACCTGCTCGTCACCCGCGGCGACAAGGGGAGCGACGATCCGGCCACCGACACCGCGGCCCTGACCGTCCTGCGCGAGCGCGAGCAGCGTGCCGCCGCCGCGGTTATCGGCGTCGAGCAGGTGGACTTCCTCGACGAGCCGGATGGCCAGGTGGAGCCGTCGATGCGCCTGAGGGAGCAGCTCACCCGCGCCATCCGCGGCTTTCGGCCGGAGGTCGTCATGACCCATGATCCGACCGTCCTGTTCGTCAACAACGAGTGGGTCAACCATCCGGACCATCGCGCGGTGGGCCAGGTCGCCGTCGATGCGGTCTTCCCGACCGCCCGCGACCCGCTCAACTTTCCGGAGCACGTGCGTGACGGGCTCGAAGCCTGGAAGGTGGCCGAGCTATTCCTGTGGAGCACGAACGAGGCGAACCAGCTGGTCGACATCGGAGCGACCATGGAGCGCAAGGTCGATGCGCTGCGGCAGCACGCCAGCCAGTTCCGCTCCTTCGAGGAGATCGCGCGCTGGGTGCGCCGGCGGAGCGAGGAGCTCGGCGAGCGAGCCGGCTACCGAGCGGCCGAGGGTTTCCGGCGGGTGACCCTGGCCCGATGAGCGTGGGCCGCTTCCTCCGCCGATGCGCCGCCGCCGGCCCGCTCCTGGTGGCGGTCGCCTGCACCAGTGCTCCGACACCCGAGCCGTCGTTGGCCCCGACCACCTTTCCCACCGCCCCGCCCGAGCTGGCGGCCGCCATCGCGGCGGACTACGTGCAGGCCTGGGCGGAGGGCGATTACGCCGCGATGTACGCGAAGCTCGATCCCACCATCCGCGAGCGGTACCCGGTCGAGCGCTTCACCGAGCTCCACGCCGCCTTCGCCGAGATGGCCTTGATCGAGGACCTCGCCGCCGCGACCGGGACCCCCATCATGACGGCGCTGCCGCCCGAACGGCGCTCGGCTGCCTTCCCGGCTCCGTCGCCGACACCCGCCCCCTCGGCTGCCGCGTCGGCCAGCCCCGGCGCCTCGCCGCCGCCGATCATGAAGCCAACCACCGGGCCGAGCCCGACGCCCGACCCGGCCGCCGTGCTGCCCGGGCCGGTTCCGGCGCTGGCGGTGCCGCTCGAGTTGTCGATGGGTTCGGGCCGCTTCGGCGACCTGGCGATCGATCGCGAGCTCGCCATGGTCCAGGGCCCGGAGGGATGGCTGGTCCGCTGGAGCCCCGCCTTCATCTTTCCGGAGCTCGGCGCCGAGGGCACGCTGCGGCTGGATCGCACGCTCGGGACGCGCGGCCGGATCCTCGGTGTCGACGGGACGGTGTGGGCCGAGACGCGCGAGGACGGGATCCGCGTCTATCCGCAGGAGGCGCTCGGCGGGCAGGTCATCGGCTACGTGAGCGAGGTTACCGCCGAGGATCTCGGCACCCTCGCGGAGGAGGGCTATCGCACGGCCGACATCGTCGGCCGCAGCGGGCTGGAGTACGGCGCGGAGAACCTGCTGCGCGGCACGCCGGGCTGGAGCCTGGTAGCCCTCTCCCCCGACGCCCCCGAATCGGTGCTGCTCGAGACAGAGATGGTGCCCGGCGCCGACATCACGATCACCCTGCGCCCGCAGATCCAGGCCATCGCCCAGGAATCCCTGCTCGCATACGCGACGGCGGCCACGGCGGTGGTCGACCCGAAGAGCGGGGATGTCTGGGCACTGGCCAGCCAGCCGCCCTTCAATCCGAACTCGATGACACTCGGCACGACCCTCGGCGGACAGGCCCTGAGGCCGGCCGGCGCGGGTCAGATCTTCAACAAGGCCGTGCTGGGCGCCTACCCGGCGGGCTCGTCGTTCAAGCCCTTCACCCTGGTAGCGGCGCTCAAGACAGGAGTCGTCACGCCAGCCAGCACGGTCACCTGTCCGCCAACCTGGCAGTACGGCGACTTCACCTTCCGCAACTACCTGAACCACACCCTGCCCGGCCAGGTGACGCTGGCGCAGGCAATGGCGTTCAGTTGCAACACGACCTACATGCCACTCTCGCTTGCGGTTTACGAGCAGGAAGAGACGGCACTGACCGACCTGCTCTTCGAGTTCGGCTTCGGCACGGCCACCGGCATCACGTACCTGGTCGAGGAGACCGGCATCGTTCCCGACGACGCCTGGCTCGCCGAGAACGGCCGCGGCGGTTATTCGGGGTTCGAGCAGATCCAGCTCTCGATCGGGCAGGGCGCATTCCTGGGCACGCCGCTGCAGGTGGCGAACGCCTACGCCGCCATCGGCAATGGCGGCACGCTCTGGACCCCGCGCATCCTGGTGACCGCCACCCTTCCCGACGGCACGGTCGTGGCAGAGGTCGAGCCGAGCGTGGCCCACGAGATCTCGGTCAGCTCGGAGGACCTCGCCTTCGTCACTGATACGCTCCAGGCCGTCACCACGCTCCCGTACGGCACCGGGACCGCCGCCTTCGCCGGCTTCGGCGTCCCCGTCGCGGGCAAGTCGGGGACGGCGGAGACCGGCACCCCCGACCCCCACGCATGGTTCCCGGCCTACGCCCCCGCCGACGATCCCACCATCAGCATCGCCACCATCCTGCCCTACATCGCGCTCGGGACCGGCGGGACCGATGCGGCTCCCATCGTCCGGCGGGTGATGGCCACCCACTTCGCCAACTGATCGCAGCCGGGCACCGTGAGCCGCTGGGCACCCCGAGGATGGCCGTCCGCAGCTCGCCGAGCCCGATCTGCAGATCTCCTGCCGCCATCGAGTCGCTCCCGGCCGGCGGGTGGTGACCCGCAGGGGTCCTGCCTTGCACGCCACGCTCCCCAGCGGGTAGCATCCTCTCGCCGCTCCTTTCAGTAGCCCCTTGGTGTAACGCCGCCCGGAGAGCGACACGACGCCGTGATCTCAGATACCGCGATTCCGCTGAGGTTCCAGACCGCCGAGGTTGGCGTCGACTGGCTTCAGTGCAACATCGAGTGCCAGGAAGGCTGCCCGGTCAACACCAACTGCCGGGGCTACCTGATGCTTGCCGCCGAGGGCCGGTTCGAGGAGGGCTACATCCTGGCCCGCGACCCGAACCCGGTGGCGGCCATCTGCGGCTACGTGTGCTCCGCCCCCTGCGAGAAGGCCTGCCGCCGCGCGGACATCGACAAGCCGCTCGCCATCCGCGCCATGAAGCGCTTCCTGGTCGACTGGCATTACGGCAACAACATGCCGGACAACGTCGTCGTCCAGCCGCCGACCGGGCGCAGCGTGGCCGTGATCGGTGCCGGTCCTGCCGGCCTGGCTGCCGCCAAGGAGCTCGGGGGGTGGGGCCACGACGTCCACGTCTACGAGGCGCTGCCATCCGGCGGCGGTACGACCCTCATCGGGGTCCCCGCATTCCGGCTGCCCCGGGACGTGATCGAGCTCGACGTCAACTGGGTCGCCAAGCACGGGGTGCAGTTCCACTACAACGTCGAGATCGGTCGCGACATCACGATCGACCAGCTGCGCGCCAAGCACGACGCCGTCGTCGTCGCCACCGGCTGCATGTACCCGGTGGCCATGAACACGCCGGGCGAGGAGCTCGACGGCGTCATCTACGGCGTCGACTTTCTCAAGCGGGCCAACCTGGGCCAGCCTCAATGGGTGGGGGAGCACGTCGTCATCATCGGCGGCGGGTACACCGCCATGGACTCCTCGCGCACGGCCCTCCGGATGGGCGCCAAGACCTCCACCATCGTCTATCGCCGCGGACCCGACGAGATGGTGGTCGACGAGGAGGAGCAGCACGAGACCCGATTCGAAGGCGTGAGGTTCGAGTACTTCAGCTCGCCGGTGGAGGTCCTGGCCGGACCGGACGGCAAGGTGAACGGCATGAAGTTCGTGCGCACCCGCCTCGGGCCTCCGGACGCCTCAGGCCGACGCAGCGCAGAGCCGATCCCGGGCAGCGAATTCACCATCCCGTGCGACATGGTGATCCCCTGCACCAGCCAGGCGTCGGACAACAACGTGCTCGGCGAGTTCGGGGCCAAGCTGAACCGGCACGTCGGGGTCACCGATACGCGCACCGTGGTGGAGGGCGGCTCGCTCTCCTCCTGGCGCACGGAGCCGCTCAACGGCACGACCCCGAGGGATGCCTCCGGCAAGTCGATGAACGGCCTGAAGTTCGACTTCAATCGCGGCAACGTGGTCATCAACGCCGATACGTTCGGCACGAACGTCGACGGCATCTTCGCGGTCGGCGACTTCGTGACCGGGCCGGCGACCATCAACGAGGCCGCAGGGCTCGGCCGGCGTGCCGCTCGCTCCGTCGACCGCTGGCTGGTCGGCCTTCGCGGCGAGGAGCTCGAGGAGCTGCCGGTGATCAACCGGGCGGTCATCACCCAGAGCCTCGAGCACGACATGCCGCGCTTCTACGAGGGCACCCCGCGTCAGGAAATCCCGATGGCGCCGCCGGAGCTGCGCCGCGACTTCACCAGCCTGGTCGAGGTCGGGTACGACACGCGCGGCGCCATCGACGAGGGGTCGCGTTGCCTTCAGTGCAACCACAACATCAACATCGACGGGCCGCGCTGTATCCTGTGCGGGCTCTGCGCCGACGTCTGCCCCGAGGGCGTGATCTACATGGTCGACAAGGCGCAGGTCGGCGGCGACGACC
>JALZDF010000107.1 GCA_030862645.1 Chloroflexota bacterium | reverse complement strand
GAGGTGTCGTAGGCGCTCGTGTCGACCAGCAGGCGCAGCTCGGTGTCTGAGTACGTGCCCTCGTGCTCCTCGTTGGCGTGCTGCTTGGCTGCTTCCAGCAGGCCCGTGTCATTCGTGCCTTCGAGGTGCTCACCGCACGGACATTCGACGGCTCGCATAGGTGTCCTCCTGTACACCGATCGGGCCTGCATAACCCGGGCCACTGCGACGATCGAAACCGATCGGTAGACTCGAAAGTGGTCGACCCGTTGCGGGGCTGGCCAAACGGCCGTCGGCGTTCTCACCGCCGGCGGCCACCTGCATGCTAGGCTTCTCGCCGCCACCGGCCGATGCCTGAGGAGGACCCGCCCGACCCCCCATGACCGACGAGACCGTCGACTGCTTCAACTGCGGCAGCGCGAACCCGGAATGGGCCCAGGTGTGCCGATCGTGCGGCGTTGCGCTCCGGCATGGGGAGTCGCGCATCGCCCCGGCCGGGCGATACCCGACCGACCGTGAGTCGCTCATCTCGATCGGGGCTGTCATCGGCACCATCCTGGGCGCGCTGCTGCTCGGACTCTTCATTTCGAGCCTGAACCCGGTCGACCCGTCGGTCGGGCTCGGCCCAAGCCCGACGCCCCAGCCGACTCCCACCCCCACCACCGAGCCCTCGGTCGCGGCATCGGCCTCAGCCTCCGTCGCACCATCGGTCTCGACTGCGCCGGAGCTGCCAGGCACCATCGTCTTCGGCACCGAGCTTGACGGGGAGAACCAGGTGGTCGAGCCGATGGACACCTTCACCCCCGGCATGGTGTTCGCGCACTCGATCAGCATGACTCAGCCGTTCGGCGCGGCCACCATCGGTGAACAGGTCGTCCGCCTCAACGAGGACGGCAGCGAGGGCGACCAGCTGGTGGCCGCCGACGGGAACCAGCTCAGCGTCAACCCCGAGGGCACCACGGCTGGATTCGTGGCCGGCGACGCGGCCGGCTTCGTCCGCGACTGGGGCCCTGGCAGGTACGAGATCCGGGTCTACGTCGGCGAGACCCTCGTCGCCCGGGGTGAGTTCCGGCTCGCCGAGGGCTGAGCCGGGTCTCTACCCGTCCCGGCCCGCGACCTCGGCCCAGGCATCGGCATAGAGGCGAGCGTGGATCGGCAGGTAGCCGGGGTAGCGTCGGCGCGCATCTGCGACGACGTTCGCATCGAGCGTGACGATGCCCACCGCGTCCGTCGTCTCGAGCAGCACTTCCCCATTCGGATCGATCGCCACGCTCGGGCCGCCGATGAGCACGCCGTCCTCCGGGTGCGGCCGCGTCACGCTCAGCACGTACGCGCAGCTCGTCAGCGCGTTTGCGCGGAACACTGTCTTCCAGCGCGGATAGGTGCGCTCCTCGGTCGCGCGCGGCGCCAGGACCGCGATGGCGCCCTGGGCGCCGAGCAGATGGCTGCCCTCCGGCCGATTCACGTCGGAGCAGATCTGGACGCCGATCGGAAGGCCGAACGCATCGATCGCTCTCGGAGCGGCGCTTCCCGGCTGATAGTGGCTCGTCTCCCAGAAGCCCTCCTCCGCGGGCAGGTGCAGCTTCTCATATGTCCCCACCGTCGTTCCCGACCGATCGATGACGAGGGCGCGGCTGGTTCGGCGTCCGTCCTCGGCGCGGTGGATGATCCCGCCGACCAGGCCGATCCCCGCCTCCGCCGCTGCCTGGGCCTGGGCGGTCGCCCGCGGTCCGTCCATCGGCTCCGCGTCCTCCTCGCGTGGGTTCTTCGTGGCGGGACTCCAGCGGTTCAGCGGGATCTCGGGCAGCACCGCCAGGTCGGCGCCCCGTTCGGCGACCTCCGCCAGCCGCTCGCGCAGACGGATGGGCCCGTCAGGCTCCCAGAAGACCTCGGAGATCAGCGCCACGGTCAGGCGTCCATCGGCTCGTGCGGGCGCTTGCATGGGTCGTAGCATAGCGAGCATGGCCCGCATCCTGAGAAAGAACTTGATGTCGCCTGATGAGCGGGAGGTGTACCCGTTCGGGCGCAGCAACGAGGTGCATCTCGGCGAGCTCGTGGTCTCGCGGGAACGGGCCGAAGCTGGCTGGCGCTGGTCCGAGCACGTGCGGCCGATCGTCGGCGGGTCGAGCTGCCGCTTTCACCACACCGGCGTGCTCCTGAGCGGCCGGATGCACATCCTGCTCGACGACGGCACCGAGATGGAGATCGAGGCGAACGACGCCGTCGACATTCCGCCAGGGCACGACGCCTGGGTCGTCGGCGATCAGCCCGTGGAAGCCATCTATTGGGTCGGCGCCCACCGCTGGGCGTCGGCGCCCAGCGGCCAGCGTATTCTCGCCACCGTCCTGTTCACCGACATCGTCGACTCCACGGCACTCGCCGGCCGGCTGGGCGACGCCGAATGGACGCGCCTGCTCGACGAGCACCACGTGATCGCCCGCGCGATCCTGGACCGATACGGCGGACGCGAGATCGCCACCACCGGCGACGGGATGCTGGCCATGTTCGACGGCGCGGAGCGAACCGTGCAGGCCGCCGCCGCGCTCGTGCCGGCGCTCGAACGTCTCGAAATTCAGATTCGGGCAGGGATCCACACCGGGGAGATCGAGGTCGTACCCGGGGACATTCGCGGCGTGGCCGTTCACGTGGCGGCCCGGATCATGGCACTCGCAGCTCCCGGTGAGGTCCTGCTGTCCGCCACCACGCGGGACTTGATCGCGAACGATGAGATGCGGTTCACGGACCGCGGCACGCGCGAGTTGAAGGGCATCAGCGGACCCCGGCAGATCCTTGCCCTCCGGGCGGATCTGCCCGCATCCCTACTGGGCCCGGAGCACGCTGGCGATCAGGATTGAGGAGCCGAAGGCGAGTCGTTCACGTCGTAGCCTCGTCCGCTTCGGCGACCAGGGCGACGAGATACGAGGCGTTGCGCGTGACACCGGCATAGTCGCCAGGTCGCAGGCTGCGGGTCTCGTTGTA
>JALZDF010000039.1 GCA_030862645.1 Chloroflexota bacterium | reverse complement strand
CCCCCACGACCAGGATTCGGGCCATTTCGATGGAGTCTAGCCCCGTAGGGACCGGCTGTCAGTCTCTCTGACCCAGAGCACTGGGGCCCGCTGTCGTCCACCCAGCCGTACAGGATCCTGCCGCCTGCGCGGCAGGATCCACCCACCGACTGGGGTACGATGTGGATGCGGCCGCCCCTCACGCAGACGCAATGGGCCATCGGGGCGGGGCTATGCCGACCCGTGATACCCGCCAAGCGGAGGATACAGCCAAGCGATGATTCGCCGCCACCTGATGGCGTTGAGGATTGGGCTGATGGTCGGTGACGGCCTGAGCGCGGTGGCCGTCTTCCTCATCGTTTCGGTCGTGCGCTTTCGGGACGGCAATCCGATCGAGCTTTGGCGCAACATCGGCATCGATATCAGCTTCGCCGCATTGGCCTTCGCCGCGGTCTGGGTCGTGGTGCTGTGGTCGAGCGGTCTCTACCGTCTCACCGTCAGGTGGCGTCTGTGGACGGAGATCCGCGACATTGCGAGGGCCACGCTCGTCGTTCTTGCCCTGACGCTCTCGGGTCTATTCCTGCTCAAGCAGACTGACGTCAGCCGCCTCTTCCTCGCCCTTCTGTTTGTTGCCCAGCCGGCCGTTACGTTGGGGGGGCGGGTGCTGCTGCGGTCGGCATTCGAGGCGCTCCGCCGCAGCGGCCACGACGCGCGGTACATGATCGTGGCCGGCTCCGGCCGATTGGCGCAGGAGTTCGCGGACCGGGTGGAGAGCCATGCAGGGCTGGGGCTGCACATCATCGGCCATCTTCGCGCTCCCGGCGAGACCGAGTCCGTGGTCAATCGGCCAATCCTGGGTTCGGTCGAAGACATCGAGGAGATCCTGCACTCTCGCGTGGTGGATGAAGTCGCCGTCTGCCTCCCCCCCACAGCCGCGCATTTTCTCGAACCGATCTCGGGTCTGGCCGCGGGGGAAGGAAAGACGGTCCGCATCCCGGTCGATCCGGTCGAGGAGATCCCGAGCTCAAGCCAGGAAGAGTTCGATGGTTTCCTGGTTCGCTCGCTGGTCCACGACGGTCAACGTGAGGCTGGCCTGGCGGTCAAGCGATCCATCGATATCATCGGAGCCTTGGTCGGCCTCATCCTCCTCTCTCCCGTCCTGCTCGTCACGGCGCTCGTGATCCGCGCCAGGGAAGACGGCCCGATTCTCTTTCGACAGACACGGGTGGGACTTCACGGGCGGCCCTTCATCATCTACAAGTTTCGGACGATGGTGCCGCGCGCTGAGGATCTCCTGGACGACATCATGCATTTGAACGAACGGAGTCGGGTGGCATTCAAGGCATCGAATGATCCACGCATCACCGCTGTCGGCCGCTGGTTGCGAAAGACATCGATCGATGAGCTACCACAGCTCTGGAACGTTCTCGTGGGCACCATGAGCCTCGTGGGTCCGCGGCCCCCACTTCCGGCAGAAGTGGCTGAGTACGACATTTGGCACCGTCGCCGGCTGAGCATGAAGCCCGGCATCACGGGCCTGTGGCAGGTGGAAGCCCGTCACGAGCCAGATTTCGATCGTTGGGTCGAGCACGACCTGGTCTACATCGACGGCTGGTCGATCTGGCTGGATCTCAAGATCCTGTTGAAGACGGTCCCCGCCCTTCTCGCTCACGGCGGGCGCTGACGCCTCGCACGGACGGATCGCCTATGTGGCTGATCCAACCTTTTGAACATGCGCAACCAATCCCAGTAGGTTATTGCGCTGCTGGGCCCAACCGTAGCGCCGCGCGATTCCCAGCCCGGCCTCCCGAAGCATCGTCCGCCGGACTGGATCAGCCAGCTCGGTGATGGCATCAACGAGCTCCTCAGGCGAGCCGGTGCGGACGAGGCGCACCCCATCGGAGAGATAGTCTCGAATCATCTCCGTTTCCGTCACGATCGTCGGGATGCCCAACGCGCAATACTCGAGGAGCTTCGTGGGCAGGCTGTGGCCTATGAACTCTGACGGGCGGTAGGGAGCGATGCCGATGTCGATCCGTTCGGTAAATTCGATCAGGTCGGCGTGGTCAAACGAGCGCCTGTCGAACCGGACGACGCTCTGCAGGCGCCCTTGCGCAATGCGGCGTTCCACGGCATCGGCGAAGTCCCCATCGCCCAGGATATCGAGCGTGACCGGAAAGCCGCGTTGGTGGAGCATGTCGACTGCGTCTACGGCGCGGTCGATGCCGAAGCGCTCCACGATTGTCCCGTGGTGCCCGAGACGCAGCGGCTTCTCGCCCACCGATCGATCCAGCCGGGCCGCACCGATCGTCAACCAGTCGTCCACGTCCGGGACGTTCCAGACCGTGGCGACAGTCATGTCATTGCCGACGATCCGTTGGATCCTGGCGCGGTACGCATCGGCGACGGTGACGAGGGCATCAGCAAACCGATAGCTGATTCGCTCGACAAGCTCGATGACGCGGGAGCCAAGCCCGCTGGCTTGCCCAAACTTGGCCGCGTAGAGCTCGCTCGTCTGATCGTGGACGTCGAGGATGATCTTGGCGCCGCGGACCCGGGCCGGCCAGGCGGCAAAGACAAGGGCGTCAGGGGGGTTGTTGACGTAGACAGCGTCCGGCGGTCGGCGAAGCGTGCTGCGGAAGATGACGCTGAAGACACGAGCGAAGAACATGGCGTAGGCGAGCACGTAGGTTCCCTTGCGGTCCCCGCGGTACTTGGCCGGGACAACCGACATGAGCTCAACGCCATCCGCCAGCGCGGCTCCTTCCGCACCGGCACCGCCCACCGCCAGGACCGTGACGGCATGCCCCGCCTGGACCAGAGCACGGCTGTGGCGGCGCACCCGGGCGTCTCGGGCATACACCTCGTAGACGACCATCACGATGTGCACGGGCCGCAAGTATAGGTGCTGACCCATGAGCGGGCAGGCTCGCGAAGGCTCCATACTTGAGGGCGATGGACGTCAGCATCGCGAAGCGGATCGCCGTACTTTTCGGGACGCGGCCAGAGGCGATCAAGCTCGCGCCGGTCATCCTCGCTCTTCAGAGGCGACAACTCGAACCCATCGTGATCTGCACCGGTCAACACCGCGAGCTGGTGGACGATGTCCTGCGACGTTTTGGCATCGACGTCGACGAAGACCTCAATCTCATGAAGCCAGGTCAGTCCCTCGACTATCTGCTGGCCCAGACGATCGGGGGCGTGAGCGAGATATTGAGTCGACGATCGATTGGTGCGGTGATTGTCCAGGGCGATACGACGAGCACGCTCGGTGGGTCCCTCGCCGCCTTCCATCGCGGGGTACCGGTCGCACATGTGGAAGCCGGTCTGCGCTCGCACGACATGCAACGGCCCTTTCCCGAGGAGATGAACCGCCGGGTGACCTCGCTCATCGCTCGGTGGCACTTCGCGCCGACCCGCGAGGCTGCCGAGAATCTCCGAGCGGAAGGCATCAGTCACGGTGTGCACGTGACCGGAAATACGGTGGTCGACGCCCTTCGGCAATTCACGGCCAGTCCGCTTCAGCACCCGCCGGCGCTGGACCGATTCGTCGCGGACAGGCCATTCATTCTTGCCACGTCCCACCGCCGAGAATCGTGGGGCGCTCCGATCGGGGAAGTCGCTGCCGCCCTCGCCGACGTGCTCGACCTCGAACCGTTCATAAAGCTCGTCTTCGTGACCCATCCCAACCGGAGGGCGCGCGATCCCGTCGAGGCCGCGCTCGACGGACAATCGCGGGCGCTCGTCCTGGATGCCATCGACTATCCGTCCTTCATCGGGATACTGCGTGGCGCGATGGTGGCGGTGACCGACTCGGGTGGGGTGCAGGAGGAGGGCCCAACCCTCGGCATCCCGGTTCTCGTGACCCGGACGGTCACCGAGCGACCCGAGGGAGTCACGGCCGGGGCGGTGCGCCTGGTTGGCACGGATCGCGAAGTGGTTCGCGACGCCGTGCTCGAGCTTGTGCGGGACCAATCCGCCCGCGACCAGATGGCAGGCGCGGGTAGGAGGGTCTACGGCGACGGGCAGGCCGCCGAGCGGATTGCCTCGGTGCTGATGCGCGAGGTGACACTCTGAGTCCAGCGGTTCCCGGGCCCGCGGGCGGACGGCGGCGGACAAGCCTTCACAAGGCCGTCGCCTTCCTCACGATCGTCCGAATCGGATCCGTCGGTGCAGGGTTCCTGGCGAGCGTTCTCGCAGCGCACGTGATCGGGGCCAGAAGCCTCGGCATCGTCGGAGCCGCAACCACGGTGGCAACCATTGCGGCCCTGGCCACGAACGGTGGAATCAACATCGCCACCGTGTATTTCCTCGGCCAGCGTCCGGCGGAAGCCGGCCGGCTCGTCGGGTGGATCGCGACGATGGGAGGGGTCGCGAGCTTCCTGGCTGCGCTGGTCACGTTGGGCTTCGGCCTGTTCCTTGGCGAAGCCTTCCTCGGTGACGTCGGCCCGGAGGTCCTCCTGGCCAGTGCGGCGCTTGCCGCGGGGATCCTCGGCTTCGAACTGGGTGGAGGGGTCCTGCTCGGGCTGCACGAACGCCGCATGTACATCGTCATCCAGGTGGTGGAGGCGATCGGTTCCCTCGTCCTGACGGCGGCAATTCTTCTGCTTGTTTCGCAGACGGCCGCTGGCTTCCTGATCGCCGCGGCGGCCGGCTATTGGCTCGGCCTTGCCGTGGCGGCGGGCGGCGTGTACCGCCGCCTCGGCCCGATTGCCATCGGCGTCTCTCGCCGGTTCCTGTCCCAGGCACTCGGCGTTGGACTGCGTGGGCAGGCCGGGAATCTCCTCCAGTTCCTGAACCTTCGACTCGATTTGCTCCTGGTGCCGGCCCTGTTGAACCTCGCCTCGGCGGGCGTGTACCTCGTGGCTGTGCGAATCTCCGAAGTCGTCACCCAAGTGGCCTCGTCCGCGGCAACCTTCCTCTTCCCGCACGTCGCGGCCCAGGGGCTGCCATTGGCGACCTCCACCACCCAGCGCACGGTCCGCATCACGTTGCTCATCGTCGTGGTCACCGGTCTTCCCCTTGCCCTGGCGGCGGAGCCGATTCTGCGTCTCTTCTTTGGCCCTGAATTCGCAGGTGGAGCGCTCACCGTCAGAATCACGCTGCTCGCCATGCTGCCCTTGGCGTTGGTCCGATTACTCGCCGGCGACCTCAAGGGACGGGGTCGTCCGGGCCTCGTGTCCATTGCGGCACTCTTGGCGCTCGTGGTCACGGTTGTCGGCGATCTGGTGCTGATCCCGATGTTCGGAATCGCCGGCGCAGCGATCGCCTCCCTACTCAGCTACAGCGCCAGCGCCGCTTTGCTGCTTGTCGCCTATCGGAGGGTGACGGGTGCGTCCATCCTCGACCTCCTTCCGGACCGTACTGATCTGAGTGCCATTCTCAGGCTCATCCAGCGCAACCAGCCGAGGCCCGATGACGGAGTCCGACTGCCGTGAGTCGCGCGGTCGTTCTGGGCTACCAGGGGTTTGGCAACGTGGGCGACGAGGCGATCCTGACCGGAATCGAGCACCTGCTCGATGGCGTGGGCATCGAGGTCGACGCGATCATCAGCGGGCCGGAGCCGGTCGCCGCATTTCCCGATGCAACGCGAATCACGACACGGCGCTTGCGACCCAGTCTCGCCGGCATCCAGGCGCTGAAGCGAGCTGATCTCCTCCTCTTCTCGGGTGGCGGGCTCATCCACGATCACTGGCCGACCGTCGTGCCGCTGTACCTGGGCTGGAGCCTGCTCGCGCGTCTCGTCGGCACCCGCATCGCGTGGGTTGGCGTCGGTATTGGTCCAATTCGATCGGCCCGGTCGCGAATCCTTGCCGGACGCATGCTTCGCCTGGCCTCCCTGGTGACCGTGCGCGATGCGGGCTCCGCACAGCTGGCTCACACCATCGCCCCCGGGGTGCCGGTGCTGATCGGGCCTGATCCTGCCCTGCTCAATCCGCCGCCGAGCACCCGCGCACGCTCGGGAATCGGCGTGATCGTCCGGGCGCCCGTCCCGCGGGATGTGGCACTCACCGAAGACTTCGCCGCTGTGCTGGGCAGGGAGGTCGCGATACTGTCGGCCGGGTCGCGGCCTGTCACCGTGCTGACGCTGGGGGGGCCGGGGGACCGGCCCTTTGCCGAAACCGTCAGGCAGCGCAGCCAGGCCGCCGGAGCGGATCCGTCGATCGAGCATCTCGGGCCAGACCCGATGGCCGTGCTTGACCGGCTGGCGTCGCTCGAGGCGCTGATCACGGTACGCCTGCATGGTTTGATTCTCGGTGCTGTGGCAGGGACGCCAACCCTGCCCGTCGCATACGACGACAAGGTGTCCCTGCTCGCTGAGCAACTCGGCGTGGGCGACATATGCCTTGACCTCGCACGGGCCATCTCCGGTCCGCCGGGAACGCTCAGCGGCCTGCTCTCCGTGGCGCAGCAGCCTGATCGACTGCGACAGACGGCGGCACGGGTGAGCGCCATCCGGCTGCAGTCCACTGCCCTTCGTCGAGCGCTGGAGCCCTTTGCCGGATGACTCCGTCCGGGGACCCCGCTCGGGTCGATGTCCTTCTGGGGGTTGGCTATGATCCCGATCCGCGCGTCCGGCGGGAGACGCAGGCACTTGACGCAGCGGGATACGCCGTCAGGATTCTCGCCTGGGATCGCGATGGCACGCGTCCAGCGAGCGAGCGCGACGGCATGGTGAGCGTTGAGCGAATCGCCATCCGCAGCAGCTGGGGACGCGGCCCCAGCCAGGTGCTCTTCTTCGCCATCCTTGCGGCCCGCTACCTGCGATCGGTGCGTCGCCGGCGGCCGGAGGTGCTGCACGCCGTCGACCTTCCGATGCTTGCGATCGCTGTCCTCATCGCGCCCTTCGCCGGACGTCCATCTATCGTCTATGACGCCTTCGAGCTCTATGCGGTGATGGTGAGCAGGCGCATGCCGAAGCCCGTGGTTGCTGTCATAGATCGGCTCGAGCGCTGGCTGCCGAGGTACGCAACCGTGGTCATCACCCCCGGCGAGATCCGCCAACGGTATCTCCGCGCACGTGGCATCGACTCGGTCGTGGTCGCCAATTGGATCGATCCCCCCTCGCCCGGCGTGCAGCGCGACGAGGCGAGGCGCGAGCTCGGTATCCCGAGCGATCGGTTCGTGATTGTGTACGCGGGCTCGCTCCATCCGGCAAGGGATCTCGATAGCCTCATCGAGCACGCTCGACGCGTACCAACGGATCTCATCGTGATCGCGGGCCGCGGCGAGGACGAGGAACGGCTCAGAGGGTTGGCCGACGGCGTGCCGAACGTCCGCATGCTCGGATGGCTGCGCGACCCGACCGCGCTCATCGCTGCCGCGGACGTCCTCTATTACGCGCTGCGGCAGGACCATCCCTACGCGCCATGGGCGGCGCCGAACAACCTCTACGTGGCCATCGCCCAGGCGGTTCCGCTCGTCTATCGTCCGCAGGGAGAACAGTCCATCGTCGGGGAGCGCTACCTCATCGGCCGGACGTTCACGGACGCGGAGAGCCTCGACCGGGCCATCGACGAGCTGCGCGACGAAGGCACCAACGCCGTGGTTCGCAGATCGCTCCGCGACCTCCAGAATCAGTTTGCGTGGGAGCGAGCAGCTTCAGCCCTCCTGGCCGCATACCCCAGGAAGGGCAAGGATGCCAGGAGCGCGAGCGCGAAGGGGCCATAGCTGCTGACCGCGAAGGACTGCGTCATGGTCAGGGCCAGCAGGCCGACCCAGGCGGGCACGTACCAGGCCCGCAGCGTGGGGTTATGCAGCGCGGCAAGGAGTGGCACCAAGAAGACCGTCACCAGCGCGGCGGCGGCGATGAGTCCTCCCTTGAGCGCCGCGGTCAGGTACGCGTTATCGACTCCGGGTTGCTTGCCCACCGTGTAGGCTCGATCGAGGTTGTAGGCAAATGGCACCTCGATCAAGGCTCCCATGCCGCGACCGACGACGGGCGATTTCTGGATCTCGACGAGCGTGTTGACGTACGTCGCAAGCCGCCCTCCCGAGCCCACCGAGTTCACGATCGAGCTGATGTCGGACTGTTCGTCGCTGAAGGTGATGCGGTCCAGCGGATTCTCGCCACCACCGGTGACATCCGGCGACGCCGTCAAGACCCCGAGTGTGTTCAGACCAATCCCACCCGCGAATGCGACGATGGCGGTAACTCCGACTGCCGCCAACGGTCGAGCAGCATGGGCAAGCTGTCCGCTGCTCCGACGCTCCCACACGTACGCGATCGCGACCAAGGCGACCACGACGCCCGTCGAGATGAGCGAGATGCGGGTCAACGAGAGCACCTGGGCAACGAGCAACAGAGCAAGCCAGCCAAGTCTCCGAATCGACGGCCTGCGGAGTGCATGCAGCGCGACAAATGCCGTCGCGACAACCAGTATCACGCTGTTGCCGAACTGCATCCGAAGAGTTCCCCGATCGTAGGACAGAACGGCGGCTTTCAGGCCACCCTCGAACGCCGGCAGAACGGTGGCCAGGACAACCAGTGTCGCAAGCACGGTCGCCCCGTACAGCAGACCTCGGACGACCTGGTCGCGCCGCGTCGCGCAGACGATGGCAATCGCCCCGGTAGCGTACAGACCCCACCAGCGAGCGTCGCGCAGCACGTCTCGCAGCTGGAATCCGTTGATCAGGCCGACCGCCAGGGCCACGACACCGATGAGCAGCCACGCGCCGATGACGATTATGAACGGGTTCGCCGACCGAAGCCGTAGCCCCCCCGATCCCAGGGCACCGAACAGGGCCGCCGCGATGACGCCGTCCTGCGGACGTACCGGAAGGCCCGCTACCTGGAGCGGAGCCACGTCTGCACCGCGGCCATAGGGAATTGCCACCAGGACGAGCAATCCGGCACCAAGCCAGCCAAGGCGCGGACTGGCGGCGAGACCGTAGGTCGCGACGACCGCCAGGAGTATGGGAATCCAGCCCGGCGGGATCACGACGACTGCCACCAGCGTCGCAAGGAGGCTGACGGCGCCTGTCGCGACACGCCAGTCGCGGAACGTTTGAGGGAAGACCAACTCAGGCACCTGGCGCCCGGAGCCCAGGGAGGCGATGTGGCGGGGCCCGCTTGGTGGCGGCGACCGCCAGGACGGCCCCCACCGTCGCGAAGGTGAAATAGGCGATCGGCGCGGCCACGTAGGTCATGGCTGTGAGAGATCCGACGAACCGATCGACGAAGACAAGGATCGCGGCCAGAACGAAGGCGCGCCACGCCGGCGAGTCCTCGAGGCCGCTGGCTCTCCAGAGTCGGTGAAAGAGGGTTCCGATGAATGTGCCAAACGCGATGAGACCAATGATGCCCGTTTCGCCCAGGACGGACGGCCAGAACGTGTCGTTGAGCGCCATGCGACTGGCGGGCGACAGGCCGTAGATTCCGGTCAGCCCGTACGCTTCGTAGAGCGGGCTGTAGTGGATGCGACTCATGAAGCTTCCAAACCTTCCGAGCCCGCCGCCGAGGGGGAACTCATCGCGCGCGATTGCAACAGACGCAACATACAGTGCAGTGCGCTGCGCGACCGCGGAAACAACCTCAGGATCGGGGTTCTCCTCGAGGATCTCTGCGATCGCTCCCCGCGAGTTGCCGTAGTCGCGCAACGTCTCCCGAACTATCCCCGACCACAGCGGCATGAAGACAACGACCAAAACCACAGCGGCCGCCGTCAATGGGACCCAGCTTCGGAGCACCATGCGCGCCCCGCGGGAGTGCCGCCATTGCCAGATGAGACCGACCGCGAGTGCGACGACCAACCCAACGATCGGCGTCCGGCGGCCGGAGAGCAGGGTGCCGACATCCAGGAGCAGGGCAAGCGGCAGCAGCCACCAGATGCGGGTAACGAGGAACCGCGCGTAGAGGATGAGACTGGCAAATGCCGTAAACCAGCCGAACAGCGACGGGTGAGTGAAGATCGATTTGATCACTCGGATGCCCCCGCGAACCTCGTCGTATGGCGGCAGCCCGAAGGCCCGCTGGAAGGCGGCTGGGTCCCGGAACTCCAGGAATCCAAGGATCAGGATCACCAGGGCCACACCGACCACGACGATCGCCACGCGCTCAACGTCGGCCATCGTGAGGCGGAGCCATGACACGAGGTAATAGAACGCGACGCCCTTGAGCAGGAGCAGTAGCCCGAGGAGCCAGATGTCCAGGGGCACTGCCTCAACGAGGCTCGAGAGGACGCCGGACCCGACCACCACGCACATCGCAATCTCGGCCACCCCGAGATGCAGTCGGCCACCCGGGACCCTATGACGGACCACGCCGACGAACAGGAGGAGGAGCAGCCCTATTTCATCGAAGTAGCGGAGGTCGGCACCCGAGACAACCTCGACGCTGATCGCGAGCAGCGAGAACAGCAGGAACGAACCGATGCCCTCCGCCGGCCATTTGGCGAACGCGATCGCGATGAGGAGCGCCGCGGCCCCTGGAGTGACGATGCTGAGATACGGAAGGTCGGTCGCCGACGTGCCGATGGAAACCGCGATTGCGCTGAGGAGTGTGGTGAGCGTAACAAGAGCGGAATGCAGGATCTCCTGCGGACCGTATCGGCGATCGCCAAACATCGGCTGCGGACAATACCATGCCTGCGGCGCGGGTCCGGCGGAGCAGGTAAGTGCGGCAATCGCCGCTAAGGAGCGGGGCTGGGACCGGTTTGCACTGCTCGGTCATCGAAGATCCGCTCGCCAAGGTCGCTGATCGCCTCGAACATCGGGAGCAGGATGTATCCGGCCACCGGATCGGATTGGGCGACGACGTACTCGGGCGGGCTGAGGACGACCTGCTCGAGATCGCCGAGGTCCGCGCCCTGGATCTCGCCGGCGATGTCGGGAATCCGATCCGACGGGATGTCGGTCGCGACGTTGTCGCGCACGGCATCCAGCAGCCCCGGCAGGGTCAC
The DNA here is from genome assembly GCA_030862645.1 of Chloroflexota bacterium. Classification (GTDB taxonomy): domain Bacteria; phylum Chloroflexota; class Limnocylindria; order QHBO01; family QHBO01; genus JACDBZ01. The sequence continues at coordinate 17,596 of JALZDF010000039.1, read as the reverse complement.
CAGCAGGTTGCCGGCGGTGAGCTTCTCGGCGATGGCGGTGAGCAGGACCTGCTGGCGCTCGGCTCGCGTGAAATCACTCTCGCCGGCGCTCATTCGCGAGCGGGCGTAGCCCAGCGCGGCGTAGCCGTCGAGGTGCCGCTCGCCCGCCTCGATGTAGAGGCCGCGCTGGCCGGTGAGCGTGTCCTGGTAGCGCGGGTCGTTGATGGTGCGCTCGACGGTGACGTCGACGCCGCCGATGATGTCGATCAGCTGCCGCAGTCCCTCGATGTCGATCGCCGCGAAGTAATGGATCCTGGTCCCGAGGAGCTCGCCGATCGCCCGCTTGAGCGTGGTCGGACCGCCGAGCGGGTACGTGGCGGTATCGGCGCTTGCTGTCGCCATCAGCGAGTTCAGCTTGGCGTTGTACACCCTGCCGTCGCCGAGCGGGACCCCGTACAGGTCGCGCGGCACCGAGACCATCGCGCCCCTCCCGCTCTCGGGATCCAGCGTGGCGACCAGCATCGTGTCGGTCAGGTGCTGCGCGCGCCCTGGCGCGAAGTCGACGCCGACCAAGAGCACGGTGACCCTCTCGCCCTTCTCGACCTCCGGCTGGATGGATGGCGGGGCGACGTCGATCGCCCGACCCTCCCGCCGCCCACCGAGGCCGCCACCACCCTCGAGCGAGACGCTGCCCAGGGTGTCGATCGCCTTGGCGGCGTAGTACGCCGGCAGCACGTGCATGCCCAGGGTCAGCACCACCAGTCCCGCCGTCAGCCAGGTCGGCCAGCCCCGAAGTGTCAGCCGCGAGCGCTCCGCATGGGCCTGGAGGATGGCCACCATGCGCCAGCCGAGCAGCGCGACGTCGAGCACGATGAGGGCGACCAACACCCGCGCATCGAGGAGACGGCTGACGACCCCCGCTCCGTCCAGCGCCCATACCAGCAGACCCAGCACCATGAGCAGCAGCACGGGGATGGCGAGCAGCGAGGCGAGGGCCCATTGCCCGTTGTAGGCCTGGCCGACGCCCGGGAAGAGGAACGAAAGCAGCGCCGCCGCCGCTGAACGGGGGTCGGGCGGGCGCACAGCGGACGTGCGAATTGGGGTAGCTCCGGTGAGGATCGGATCGGGGCAGCGAGTATAGCCAGACGCCGTGATCCGGCGGAATGTTGCGATTGATGCGGCATACTGGCGCGCATGGAGCAGCCGATGAACAGGCCTCCGGTCGAGGTGACCGTCGAGATCCCGTCCGGCAGCCGCAACAAGTACGAGTACGACCACCTTCGACATCGGTTCGTGCTCGGACCGTACGCTGTACTCGAGAAGCGACCGACCGGTGTGCGCGGCTGGCTGGGCGTCGCGGACGCCTGGCGCATCATCGACGCCGCCATGAATGCCGGCACCGTCCCGAGCGAAATCTCGCCGGGCACCTGGCGCTGAGCGCGCATCGCACTCGCGCGCCCCTGATGACGGACGAGGCCCCGCTGCGGCTCGCTTTCCTCGGCGATCCGAACAGCGTGCATACCCGGCGCTGGATCGCGTGGTTCGCGCGGGCCGGACACGACGTGCACCTCATCGACCCCTTCGCCGCCGACATCGGTCCGGGCCTGCCCGGCGGTGTCGTCCTCGAGCGGTACGAGGCGCATCGGCGACGCCTTCCGCTCCTATCGCATCTCACCGCCCGCTCCGACCTGCGGCGCATCCTGGCGCGGCTCGACACGCAGGTCCTCCACGCGCATTTCGTGCGCCGCTTCGGCTGGCAGGCCGCGCTCTCCGGCTTCCATCCGCTGGTCGTGTCGCCCTGGGGGTCCGACATCCTGCGCGCGCCTGGCCGGGCGGTTCGCACGCGGGCCTGGAACCGATTCGCTCTGCGCTCGGCCGACGTGGTGACCGTCTCGTCCGAGGGCATGCGGCAGGCAGCCGTCCGGGCGGGCGCATCTGCCGACCGCATGACGCTGATCAGCCACGGGGTCGACACCGACCTGTTCTCGCCGGGACCACACGATGACGACCTCGCCCGCCAGATCGGCGTCGGTGGCGCTCCGATCATCGTCTCGCCGCGCTCGATCCGGGCTCTCTACCGGCAGGAAGTGGTGGTCGACGCGGTGGCCGCGATCTCGACCCCGGACCGTCGCCCCCTGCTGGTCATGAGCGCCCGCGGAGCCGATGCCGACGAGCTGAGGGCCATTCGCGCGCGCGCCGCGGCCGGCGGCATCGCCGATCAGCTCCGGATCCTGGACGACGTGCCGCACGAGCGGCTGCCCGCCCTCTTCCGTCTCGCCGATGTCGTCGTGTCGGTCCCGGAGACCGACAGCTTTTCGGTCACGATGCTGGAGGCGATGGCCTGCGGCGCTCCGGTCGTTGCCAGCGACCTGCCGGCGGTGACGCCGGTGCTGGGGCCGCTCGACCCGGTGGTTCCACAGCTGATCGCTCCCGTCGGTGACGCGCGGGCGACCGCCGCGGCGATCGACCGGGCACTGCGCCTCGACCCGGCCGAGCGGGCGCGCCTCGCGGACCGGCTTCGTTCGTTCGTGCGCGAGACGGCCGACTACGACACCAGCATGGCGACCATGGAAGGCATCTACTACCGCCTGGCGGCGGGTCGATGACCGTCGCCACGCCCTTCGCCCGTCGCGTAGCCGGCGTGTTCGCGACCCGCGTCGCCAGATTCGGAATCGGCTTCGCGACCTCGTTCCTGCTGGCCGGCATCCTCCTACCGGAGGGGCGAGGCCAGTACGCGCTGCTGACGCTGGTGCCGGGCATGCTCATGGCGCTCGGCCAGTTCGGACTGCCGTCGGCGATGAGCTTCTTCGCCGGGCGCGGCCGGTCGATCCACCAGCTCCAGCGACTCGGCCTGCTGCTCACCGCAGGGCTCTCGGTCCTGCTCGTCGGCGGGATGCTGCTGGCGCTCCCCTGGCTGGGCGACACGCTGCTGCAGGCCGCTCCCGGCGACCTGCTGCTGGTGTCCCTGCTGTCGCTCCCCTTCCAGCTCGCGACCTCCTTCGCCGGGTCGACCCTCATCGGCCGGCAGCGGCTGCGGACCTACAACCTCATCGTGGTCGGCCAGTCCGTCCTCATGCTGACCGGCGTGGTGGTCCTCGTGGGCCTGCTCGGCCTTGGCGTGGCCGGTGCCCTCCTCTCGTATATCGCCGCCGCGATCGTGGCTTCCATCGCCACGGCCGTGGAACTGGGTCGCGCTGTCGCATCCGAGCCGGCCGACGAGCCGTCGATCCGCCTCTCCTCGATCGTCGGGTACGGGATCCGCATCTATCCGGCCAGCGTCACCGGCTTCTTCAGCTACCGCGCCGACATCCTGGTGTTGAGCGCCATGCTCGGCGACGCCACGGCCATCGGCCTGTACACGTTCGCCGTCAGCCTGGCGGAGCTGGCCTTCATGGTCCCCGACTCGGTCAGCACCGTCTTCTACCCACGCGTCGCCGGCATGGACCGGCGCGACGCCGACGCACTGGCGCCTCAGGTGAGCCGCTTCACCGTGCTCGTCACCGCGCTCTGCATCGCCGCGCTCATCCCGCTGGCATGGGTGGTCGCCACCTTCGTGCTGCCCGCGTACGCCGGCAGCCTGGCGCCGTTCGTCGTCATCATGCCCGGGATCATGGCCCTTTCCCTATCGAAGGTGCTGGCCGGCTATGTGGGCGGTCTCGGCCTGCCGCTTTCGGTGGCGAGAGCGTCAATCGCCAACCTCGTCATCAACCTCGTCGCCAACGTGGCGCTCATCCCCGTCTTCGGCATCATCGGCGCCGCCCTCGCCAGTCTCATCTCGTACGCCAGCCACGCGATGATCCTGCTGGTGATCGCGTCCCGCCTGTCGGGTCACCGCCCGCGGCACTACGTGATCCCCACCGGCGCCGAGGTCGGCCGGCTCGCCCATGGGCTGCGCGCTCTCGCCGACCGCCTGCGCGGTCGCACGGTCACCTGACCGATGCGCCGCCTGCTCGTCGTCGCCTACTTCTTCCCTCCCGTCGGCGGCATCGGGGTCGAGCGCACCCTCAAGCACGTCGAGCACCTGCCGGCCTTCGGCTGGCAGCCGGTGGTCGTGGCAGCCGCCAACTCCGGGTACCGGATCGTGAATCCCGACAGCATCGCGCGCATCCCGGCGGGCACCGAGGTGCATCGCGCCGGGAGCCTCGAACCGGCGCATCTGCGCCGCGCGCTCGCGTCCCTGATGGGCCGCGGCGGCCGGCCAACGTCCGCCGCACCCAGCGATTCCCGCACGGGCGGAGGCGGAGGCGGTCTGCGCGGGATCGCCAACGCCGCCTGGGCGGCCGCCATCCCGCTGGCCTTCTTCCCCGACGAGCAGCTGTTCTGGCTGCCGGGCGCTGTCCAGGCCGGACGGCGTGCGAATCGCGCCGGGCCCGTCGACGCGATCTACAGCTCCTCCCCGCCGATCAGCGGACACCTCGCCGCCGGCCTCCTGGCCCGAAGGCTGGAGCGCCCCTGGGTGGCCGACTTCCGCGATCCGTGGATCGGCAATGCCTTCGCGAAGCGGCTGCCGGCGCCGCACCGCGCGCTCCAGCGGCGGCTCGAGCGCTGGATCGTCGAGCGCGCCGATCGCATCATCCTGTCGACCGGCCGGATTCGCGACGCGTACGCCGAGCGCTATCCCGATCGGGCCGATCGGCTGGTCCACATCCCCAACGGCTACGACCGCTCCGAGCTCGTCGGCCCGCCTGCGGCGCCGCCCCGCGAGGATGAGGACGTCTTCCGGCTCATCTATGCCGGCAGCGTCTACGGAGAGCGCGAGCTCGCGCTGTTCCTGGACGGCGTCGAGATCGCGCTGCACCGGCGGCCGGAGCTGCGCGAACGCCTGCGGGTCGAGTTCGTCGGCTGGTTCAGCGAGGCCAACCTGAGAGTGGCGGCGCGTCGCCTGCCTCCGCTGGACCCGGTGGTCCGCCACCGCGGGTACCGGCCACGTGCCGAGGCGATCGCCCTCGAGCGACGCGCGGATGCGGGGCTGGTGCTGATCGCCGACGGTGAGCACCGCGACGCGGTTGCGACCGGCAAGCTGTACGAGTACATCGGCCTCGATCTGCCGGTGCTGGCGGTGGCCCCTCTCGGGGAGGTTCGCGAAATCCTCTCCGGCCTGGATTGGGGCATCACGACGGATCCGACGCCGCGCGGGGTGGCTGACGGGATCGAGGCGATCGTGGACGCGCCGAGGCCGGACCGGCCGGCCGACACGGAGGCCCGGTACGAACGCCGCACCCTGACCGCCGCGCTGGTCGACGTGCTCGCCGAAATCTAGTCTTCGGCCAGCACCTCGGACCATATGCGGGCCATGGCCGCCTGCCAGCGCTCGAGGCTGAAGCGGGTGGCGGTGGCTGCCACCGTCTCGGGGTCGTAGTCGGGCACGCGGGCCAGCGCGCCGGAGAAGTCACCGTCGCGCACCAAGGTCCCGTTCACCCCGTCGATGACGATGTCGCGCAGCCCGCCGACGTCACTGGCCACCACCCATCGCCCGGCGGCAGTCGCCTCCACGGCGACCAGGCCGAACGGCTCGGCCACCGACGGCACGAGCACCACGTCGTGCGCGGCGATGAGCTCCGGCACCTCGCCGGGATCCAGGTCGCGCAGCCACGGGCCCACCAGGGTATCGGCATGCTGCGCAGCGACCTCGTAGCCCTTGCGCCGGTTGCGACCGCCGAGGTAGAGCACGCGGCGCTCGGCCGGACGAGGCCTCACCGTGAAGCGCGTCAGGTCGACGCCCGGAGGCGCCACGATCGGCGCGCCCCCCATCTCGCGGACGTGGGTCGCCGTGTCCTCCGAGTTCGTCACCACCCGGTCCGCACTGTGGACCACCAGCCGGCTCAGCCAGCGAACCGGCGCCGGCTTGCGCCGCCAGTCCCGCACGTCGCGGCCATGGGCGTAGATGACGAGCGGCACCCGACGCAACCGGGCCACGGCAAGCCCAACCAGCCCCGTCGGCACCACCATGTGTGCCTCGACCCCCCGGAGGGGGCCGGGCACGCGGACCGCGTCGAGGAAGAGGATGACGTACAGCAGCGGCCACGGCGCGCGGTGGGAGCGCGGCTTCACCACCCGGAGGCCGGGAACGCCCTGTACCCGATCGCGCACGAAGCTGCCGAGGCTCGGCCGTTCCCGGCTGGGCCAGATGCGGGTCAGCACCAGGATCATCGCCGGTCGCCAGCCAGGAGTCCGGCGATCTCGTTCGCGCGGACGGCCCAGGACGATCGCTCCGCAGCGGCCGATGCGTTGGCCGACCATCGGTCGAGCTGCTCGGGCGTGGCCCCGGCGAGCTGAACCAGGCCCGCCGACATGGCCTCGACCGTGTCAGCCACCACGAGGCCGCTCCCGGCCTCGCGGACGATGCGCGCCTGCTCGGTCGCGTCGGTGACCAGCATCGGTCTGCCATAGCTGAGGTACTCCATCACCTTGATCGGCACGGCCAGGTCGTTATATGGACTCCGCAGCCGAGGCTGGATGGTTGCCAGCACGTCGGGTAGCAGGGCGTGAATTTCCTCACCCGAACCCCGCTCGATACGCAGCCAGCCCGGCCTCGGCTCGGGCGGCTCCTCGCCCGGGCGGGATACGCAGACGACGTTCAGGTCGTGGCCGTCTGCCCGTGCGCGCTCCACCGAGCCGATGAGCAGGTCGAGCCCGTGGGCGGGATACCGCATGCCGCCCACGAAAAGCAGGCTGCGGGCCGCGGGGCTGCGCGGAACGCTGGCCGGCGGCGGACTGCCGGGCGGCAGCACCAGCGGGTCGGTTGCCGGATCGCGGACTGCGGCGGCAAGGCCGCGCGAGGGGTAGGCGACGCGCGACGAGACGCGGCGCAGCAGCGAGATGGCCGGCAGAAAGAGCGCTCTCGCCAGCCGGCGCTTCGTCGAAGTGACGGCGTAGTACTCGTCGAAGAGGTACTGGGCGTCACGGACGTACGTGAGCACCGGGATGCCAAGCGCTCGGGCAAGCGCCAGGAAACCGATGTCCGTCTCCGACGGCAGGGTCGAGCTGTTCTCGACGTAGATGCCGTCGAGCCCCCGTAACCGGCCGGAGAGGGCGTAACGGAGAAGCGCGCCGCGGCGCGGCCCACGGTCGCCGGCGACCAGGTCGAGGTCGACCAGTTTTGTCAGCTCGTCGCGGAGGTGGACGATCCGCGAAATGGGCCCCCACGTCCCCTGGTCGAGAGGATACATCGAGAGCAGGAGCAGCCGAGGACGCGGGGCGCTCAGAGAAGGGTCCTCCGGAGTCGGCGTGTGGATCGAGCGTGATTCTACCGGGCGGAGCCGGCCGGACCGACGCCCAATCTCGAGGTGAGGCAAGGCGACGCCGTTCGGGCCCGGAGCCGCCCTACCTGGCTCGATCTACGAAGGGATCCACCCAAGGGGTTGGCAGAGGGCAACTCTGAGGCTCAGAACGCCTCGAGGTAGCGGTCGACCTCCCAGGCGCTGACCTGCATGCGGTACTCGTCCCATTCCTCGGTCTTGGCCTCCACGAAGCGTTCGAAGATGTGGTCGCCGAGCGCCTCGGCGATGACGCGGTCCTTCGAGAGCTCGTCGACGGCCTCGCGCAACGTGCCGGGCAGCTGCTTGATCTTGCGCGATTCCAGCTTGGCAGCGTCGAAGTGGTAGAGGTTCTCCTCCACCGGGTCAGGCGGCGTCAGTTTGCGCTCGACCCCGTCGAGGCCGGCGGCCAGCATGGCGGCGAAGGCCAGGTACGGATTGGAGGACGGATCGGCGCAGCGGAGCTCGATGCGGACCGAGTTGTACTGGCCCTTGCTGCTCTGCGGGATGCGGATGAGGGCCGATCGGTTGATGCGGGCCCAGCCGATGTACACCGGCGCCTCGTAGCCGGGTACCAGCCGCTTGTAGCTGTTCACCAGCGGCGCCAGCACGGCGATCATGCCCCGCGCATGCTCCAGCACGCCGGCGATGTAGCTGCGGGCGATGTCCGACAGGCCGTAGGGATCCTTCGGATCGCTGAAGGCATTGCGTCCCTTCTTGTCGTCCCAAAGGCTCATGTGAGTATGCATGCCGGAGCCGTTGATCCCGAAGAATGGCTTCGGCATGAAGGTCGCGTAGAGGCCTTTCGAGGCCGCCACGGCCTTCAACGTCGTCTTGAAGGTGACCGCGTTGTCGGCGGTGCGGAGCGCGTCGGCGTACTCGAAGTCGATCTCATGCTGACCGGTGGCGACCTCGTGATGCGCCGTCTCGACGCGGATGCCGAACTCCTCGAGCGCGTTCATCATCTCCTTGCGGACCTCGGTGCCGAGGTCCTCGGAGAGGTCGAAGTAGCCGGCGGCGTCATGCGGAAGCGGCTCGACCCGACCGTTCGATCGGCTCAGCAGGAAGAACTCCAGCTCGGGGCCGGTGTTCAGCGTGAAGCCGAGCTTCTTCGCCCGATCCAGCTGGCGGCGCAGGACGCCCCGCGGGTCGCCGGGGAAGGGCTCGCCGTTCGGGTCGTACACGTCGCAGATGACGCGCGCGCTCCCCGTGTGCAGCTTCTCCTTGCCATCCACGCCGAAGCCCGGCTCCCAGGGGATCGGGCTGAACGTCGCGAGGTCGGGGACGAGGAACATGTCCGACTCGGCGATGCGGGTGAACCCCTCGATGCTCGAGCCATCGAACCACTTGCCGTGCTCGACGGCCTCCTCCAGTTGGTGCATCGGAACCTGGACGCTCTTGACCTGTCCAACGATGTCCGTGAACTGGAGGCTGACGAAGCGCAGGTTGCGCGTTTCCGCCAGCTGGAGGGCATCGGCGAGCTTGGTAGTGGCCATGGAGGAACCTCGTGCGATGGTCGTGATGGGTCACCGATCAGCCTACTCCGCAACCGCCTGAGCGGACCGATGCGCGCGCCGGCCCCCGCCCAATTGTGTTGTGCACTCCGCACATTTGCCCGGGTTCATTAATCCCGCTCCGGGCCGGTAAGGAGGCGAAGGGCGTCGTCCGGACGGCGGGGGTCGATGCCGAGCTCCGTCGACGCGCGCCGCAGCCTGTACAGCACCGTGTTGCGATGGACGCCCAGTGCGCGGGCGGCCGGCGCGATCCGCCCGTTTGCGCGCGCCACCGCCAAGAGCGTGTCGCGCACCGGGTCGCCGGTCGAAGGGGGCGCCTTCGGCATCCGTCGCGACCTGGCCGGCTCCGGCGCTCGGCGACGCAGGAGCGCGCGCAGGGTGACGGCAAGCGCGTCGAGGCCGACCACGTCGATCCGGGCCGGCGGAAGATCGTCGAACAACCAGGCCGATGCCCCGGGACCGATCGGCCGCTCCAGCACCCACAGACCGTCTCGGGTGCGGCGCGCCGCCGCGCTCGTCTCCGTTCGGTCCGAGAGGAGCCGGGCATGGGCGGCGGCAAAGCGGGTAGCCAGGGCGCGGCCGGCGGGGCGCGGGTTGAGCGCGCGCAAGCCTCCGTCGACAGACACCGCCACGCCACGGCGTAGTCGTGCGGCCACGACGCCGGCCGGAGCCGCGGGCTGGGGGTCGACCAGGGCAGCCTCGGCACCGGCCAGCCGTAACGCGGCGCCGAAGGCGGCGAGCTGATCGGCCTCATCCTCGAGATGGCGGTCTGCGGCAGCGACGATGGCGGCGACCGAGCCGTAGCCGAGCAGCACCGGGAGGTCGTTACCGGCGCGCTCGACCGACGAAGGGGGGCCCGACACGATCCAGACGGCGACCGGCTCGGCGCCCGCTTCTCCGAGCGCGGTCACCAGACCGTCCAATCCGCCGGCGGGAAGAACGCCGGCGTCGGCCACCAGCAATCCACCCTCGCCGATCGGCGGGAGGTGAGGCGGAGCGGTGCGCGTGCCGACGACCCGACGCACCGGCCGGGCGAGCCGCTCGACCGACCCCGACGCCAGGCGCGCCTCGGGATCGAGGGCGCGCCACAGGTCGAGAACGCTCGTCACGTCCGCGCGCCCAGCCGGTTGGCGAGCCGCTCGAGCTCATGGGTCGGCCGATCAAATCGTTCGCCACGGAGGAGCAGCTCGAGCCCCGCGCCCCCGGGCCGCACGGTCAGCCGCCGGCGCGGCAGCCAGAAGGCGACGGCGAGGGCCGCGCTGAGCGCAGAGGCGCCGAGGAACAGGACGAGCACCCCCGGATCGCGCCGCGACAGGAAGGTCACCCACGAGTCGAAGCCGTGAAGCTCCACCCGTACGTCGCCGATGCGGACCGCGTCGCCCGCAGTGAGCCGCCCGCTGTCGACCAGGCCGTCGGCGCCGACCGCGCTCAGGCCGAGCTCGTTGCGCGACGCATCGGTGAGGGCCAGCCCGAGGGTGATCCCAACAGTGGGGAGCTCGGCCGAGCCCACCGGGACACCGTCCCGCGTGCCGTCGAGCGGCACGGGGGCATCGAGCAGCGGCGCGCCGTCGAGGGTGGTGACCCGCAGGCGGACGGCTGGACCATACGTCCACGGATGGACCAGGTACCCGTCGAACTCGCCCGGCTCGTTCACGCGCAGGACGGCCTCCCGGATGGGCTCACCGTCCCGGAGGAAGGTCACCCGCGTGTCCAGCCGCAGGGGACGGGCGTCCGCCCCGAACTCGGCGTCGAGCCGCTCGAGCCGCACGGCCGAGGCGAATCCGCTGCGTGGCGCGTCGAGGAGGGCCTGGTCGCCACGCAGGAGCGAGAAGACGATCTCCGAGCCGAACGCAGCGCCGATGGCCGCCCCCAGGACGAGCAACACCAGCGCCAGGTGGCTGACGAGCCCGGCGTAACGGGACCAGCCCCGGCGCACGCCGTGGATAGCCCACCGTCCGAGTCGCTCGTCGCGTCGCACGCGATAGCCGGCCGCGCGCAGCGAGCGCTCCACCTCGTCGGGCGGTGCGGGGGCCAGCGCCAGCCGTACGGTGCCGGCGCCGGGGTGGACAGCCGTTGGCCTGCGCCATTCGCGCCACACCGACGGCGAGCGCACGGCCACCGCGGCGACGGCGCTCAGGGCCACCGCGCCGAGCAGGACGGCATACGGCCAGGCATCGAGGAGTGCCGGTCCTCCCGGCAGCAGGGCCGCGACCCCGTTCACCATGCCGGCGACCAGGAGCAGGACCAGGCCGGTGCGCGCGTCGCCGGCCGCTCGCAGCAGCCTCTCGGCGCCGATGGCAAGCCGCTCCCCGGTCGGCCTCGCCCTCACGGCCGCGCGCGATGGGGTCACGCCGCCGGGCGCGCTGCCCCGACGAGATCCTCGACAAGGTCGGCCGCATCCTCGAGGCCGATCGAGACGCGGATCGTGCCGGGTGACATGCCGGCGGCGGCCAGCTCTTCGTCGCTCAGCTGCCGGTGCGACGAGCTCGCCGGGTGGCTGACCAGCGTCTCGACGCTCCCCAGGCTGGTCGCGTGCACTGCCACCTTCAGGCGGCCGAGGAACCGCTCCCCTTGGGCGCGGCCCCCCTCCAGCTCGATCGCCAGCATCCCGCCCGCCAAGCCGTCGCGGAAGGTGCGGGCCGCCAGGTCGTGCTGCGGATGGGAGGCCAGCCCAGGGTAGAGCACGCGCGTGATACCGGCCGCACCTTCGAGGGCGGTGGACACGGTCAGCGCGTTGGCCGAATGGCGCTCCATACGCAGAGCCAACGTCTTCAGACCACGCAGCGCCAGGAACGTCTCGAACGGCGCCGCGTTGCCTCCGGCGTTGATCACGATCTTCCTGGCGGCGGCGACGAGTTTGGTCGAACCGACCACTGCGCCACCCATCAGGTCCGAGTGGCCGCCGATGTACTTGGTCGTGGAGTGAATGACCAGATCGGCGCCGAGGGTCAGTGGAGTGGCGATGGCTGGCGAGGCGAAGGTGTTATCCACGGCCAGCAGGACGCCGCGCGTGTGAGCGAGTTCCGCCAACGTCGCGATGTCCGCCACGGCCGTGGTGGGATTGCTGATCGTCTCGAGCCAGATCAGCCGGGTGCGGCGGTTGATCGCGGCCTCGACCTGGGCGGGATCGGTGCTGTCCACCGTGCGATGGCCGATACCGGATCGGTCCAGGATGGCGCCGATCAATCCCACCATGCCGCCGTACACCGCCCGTGGCACCACGATTTCGTCGCCGGAACGCAGGACCGAGAGGACCACGCCGTGCATGGCCGCCATACCCGACGCGGTGACCAGAGCCGCCTCGGCGCCCTCCAGGTCGGCCAGGGCCTCCTCGAGCGCGGCATGGGTTGGGTTCGAGTAGCGCGTGTACGAGTGGCCCGGCCGCTCGAACTCGAGCAGCTCGGCGAGCTCCACAGCGTCAGCGACCTCGAAGGTGCTGGTCTGGTAGATCGGCACGTTGACAGGCGGCTGTAACGCGTCCGGGGCACGGCTCGCCGCCCGAATGGCACGCGTCGAGAAGCCCGGCATGGCTGCTGAGTCTAGCAGCGCGGGTTGGCGCCACCCCGACCCGAGCCGGTAGCATGGGCGCCCCATGCATCGCTTCCGATCTCGTGCCGGCCTGCTCGCCGCGGGTGGCGCCCTGCTCCTCGTCGTACTCGTCGGTGCCGGCGCCATGATCCTGACCGCCTCTCCGGATCCGACACCGACGCCGAGCCCGACGGCCTCGCCGAGACCCACGCCCTCGCCGAGCCCGTCGCCGAGCCCGAGCCCATCGCCATCTGCGACGCCGTCGCCGACTCCGGTGGCGGTCTGCCCGATGAACGGCACCCAGCTCGCCGACCCGGCGCTGGCCGAGCGCGTGCCCTTGCTGGTGCAGATCGAGAACAACCCGATCGCGCGACCGCCGTCCGGCCTCAACCTGGCCGACCTCGTGATCGAGGCCCCGGTGGAGGGCGATACGACCCGTTTCGGCGCAGTGTTCATGTGCCGCGAGGCGATCGGCGCGGGCGTCGGGCCGGTGCGATCCGCCCGATACTTCAACATCGACTACTGGCAGCAGATGCGAGCGCTGACGCTTCACTTCGGCGGCGCCAGCAAGGTCCTGAGTCGCTTCCAGCGCGAGGGGATGCCGTTCCTCAACGGTCTGACCGGCGGATGGGGCTTCTTCTACCGGGCCGGACCGTGGGCGGCGCCGCACAACGTGTACCTCGACGTCGATGCCGCTCGAGCCGCGATCCAGCCGAACGGCTTCCTGAGCGGACCCGGGAAGCAGGCCGGCGATGTACGCGCGCCGTTCGTCTACGCGGCCGAGCCGGACCTGCCGGACGGGCGCCGGGTGAACGCGATCGGCCTCCAGACGGCCAGCTTCTGGCGATTCGGCTGGGAGTGGGACGGCGGCTCCGGGCACTGGCTGCGCACCGATGCCGGGGCCGCCAACTTCGATGCGCTCAGCGACGAGCGCATCAAAGCCCGGTCCGTGATCGTCCAGGTCGTCGAGCAGGAAGTGCTGGCCGGCGAGAACGACCCCGGCGGCTACCCACGCCGGTACCAGCACCTGGTCGGCGAAGGCAAGGGCGTGCTCTACGTCGACGGGCGGGGGCACGAGGTCCGCTGGTCGCGACCGGCCGCCGGCGACGTGACGACCTGGACCTACGCGGAGAGCGGTGAGCCGGTCATCCTGCCGGCGGGACGCATCTGGTGGGAGATCGTGCCGGTCGGAAGCGCCATCACCGAGGGGTAACCCGCCACCGGCTGGTCAGTGGTCGGGCGTGGGCCGTTCGCGGTCGGCGGCGACCGGCGACAGGAAGGCATCCATGGCGCGCCGGATCTGGTGGTCGGGGTCGAACGACCGGCTGGCGGTTGCGATGCGGCGCCGCACCTCCTGCGGATCGGCGTCGTCGACCTCGTCGTGGCGAGCGCTCGCGGCCGGCTCTGCGACGACGATCGGCCCCAGCTCGACCGCGGTGGCGCGGTCCTCGGGCGGCGCCGTAACGGACATGGCGGGCTCCGCCCGCTGCGGCTCGGTGGGCTCCGTGGGCTGAGGAGGCGCCGGCATCGGCTCGACCGGCTCATGCACCGCGCGACGCGACAGGAGCGCCGGTCGCGGACGCGGGTTGCCGCTGATCTGATTCTTGCCCAGCCGCTTGGCCTGATACATCGCGCGATCGGCTGCGGTGATGAGCTCCTCCGCAGAGAGGCCGTCCTCGGGATGCGAGACGAGACCGATGCTGACGCTGGTCACCGACTCGTGGCCGGACATCGCCATGCCGACCTCCTCGGCGCCGCCGCGGATCTTCTCGGCCACCACGAACGCGCCGACGATATCGGTCTCCGGCAGAAGCACCACGAACTCGTCGCCTCCATAGCGATACGCACTGTCGACGGTCCGGATCGAAGTCCGGATGACGGCTCCGAGGGCCCGCAGGACCTCGTCGCCGCGCAAATGACCGCCGCTGTCGTTCACCGCCTTCAGGCCGTCGAGATCGATCATCAGCACGCAGAAGCCGCGGTCGCTGCGTCGGGTCCGGCTCACCTCCTGCTCGAGGGTGACGAACAGCTGTGCCCGGTTGTAGAGACCGGTCAGCGGATCGGTGCGCGCCACGTCGAGCGCGCGGGCGAGGGCGCGCCGCTGGTGGCCGGCGTAGGCGATGGCCAGGAAGGCGAGGAGCCAGGTGGCGCCGAGGCCGATCGAGAGCCGGAGCACGTCGTCGGGACCGTAGGCCTCGAGCTGGGGATCCACGATCAGAACGGCGGCGAAGGCGGCGGTTGCCAGCCCTGCCGACGTCAGGCCGGCGCGCGGCCCGTAGCCGAGGGCCGCCGCCACGGAGACGAGCGCGAAGAGCATGGCAAACGGCGAAGATGCGAACCCGGTGAGCACCAGCAGGCCGCCGATGAGGCCCACCGCCGCGACCACTTCGAGGAGACGCAGGAATCGGCCACGGTCGGCGGCTCCGATCATCTCGTAGAAGACGACGACGCCGAAGACCGCGGCGCCACCGAGCAGGAAGATCGGCGCCTGGTCGGTGACAAACGAACCGCTGATGCCGACGCCGAGCAGCACGATCGTGATGGTCAGCCACCACACGACGCGCAGCGTCGATGCTGGACCGCGCGCGTCCGCCGTACCGCTCAGCCCTTGGCCGACGGTCGGCGAGAGCGCCGGATGGCGCGGGCCCTCCGAACTGTCGGCGTCCTCCCCGAGGTCACGGCGTCCGGCAAGCGTGACGCCGACGAGGAGGAGCCCGGCAAGAAGAGCGGTGACGGCAACAATGGTCTGCTCAGGTGGCACGCGGCCCTCGATCCCTCCGTTCGCCGGATGATTTCGCCGGCTCAGACCGGCCCGGCCAGTATGGGGGCCGCGGAGGAGATGGCGCAAACGTACTAACCCACCCGTACTACCCAGGTGTGGACTGGACGCACCACGAGGAGCACCCGGCGGCGCGGTGATACACTCCGCAGGTTCCCATGGTCGAAGCCGTTCAGGGTGCCCAGGACGAGCCGCGCCCGGTGCGGCCGTGGCTGGCGGCACTCCTCTCCTTCCTCTTTCCCGGGCTAGGGCAGGCATACGCCGGCCAGCGAGTGTTGGCCGGCGCCCTCGCGGCGCCCGTGCTCGTGCTCATCCTCGCCGTGCTGGCGCTGCTGAATGGGTTCGGCGGCCCACTCCGCAACAACCTGCTGTCCAGCGGCTTCCTGATCGCCGTCATCGTCGGCAACGTCGGGCTCTTCGGCTGGCGCGCGTTCGCCATCGCGCATGCCGGCCTGTCGGTGCCCGTCGATGATCCGCACGAGCGGCACATCGCTCGCACCAGTGTCGCCATCCTGATCGTGCTCACGATCGCCATGCATGGATGGGTCGCCATCGTCGTGTCGCACCTCGACACGACGCTGGCCCAGGTGTTCGGCGGCATGACGGTCGCCGACGAGCCGCTCCCCGCGCCCGGCGACGAGGAGCCGGAGGATCCGGTCAACGTTCCCGAGTATCGCTGGGACGGCACGGATCGCATCAACGTGCTTCTGCTCGGGACCGACGCGCACGCAACACGCGAAGCCGTCCTGACCGACGTCGTGCTCGTGGTCAGTATCGACCCGGTCGCCGGCACGGCGGTGATGGTGTCGGTCCCGCGCGATACGGGATTCGTCCCGCTCCCGGACGAGTCCCTGTTCGCTGGCGGACTGTACCCCGACAAGGTGAACGGCCTGTTCGGGGCGGCCAGCCGCGACCCCGAGACGTGGTGCCCGGACCTGGACGGCGACGCCGATGCCTGCGGCCTTCGGACGGTCGAGCGTTCCATCGGCCTCTACCTCGGCATCGAGATCCATCACTACGCCACGGTGGACATGGCCGGCTTCGCGTCGCTCATCGACGCCCTCGGCGGGCTGCACCTGTGCCTGCCCGGCGAGCTGCACGACCCCGAGTTCGACGGCAGCCTCGACAACCTGACGGTCGACGCGCCGCTGGTCCTGCCGGCCGGCTGCCGTGAGTACGACGGGCTCGACGCCCTCGCCTACGCGCGCAGCCGGAAGGGCTGGATCGAGATGCCGGACGGCAGCCGCGAGACGCAGACTGACTTCAGCCGCAACGAGCGGCAACAGGCAGTGCTGCTCGCGCTCCGGAATGAGCTGGCCCAGGCGGACCTCATCTTCGAGCTTCCGGACGTCCTGCGCGCCATCGGGCGGTCCGTCAGCACCGATTTCCCGCGCGACCAGGCAGGCGACCTCGCCACCTTGCTGCCGGTCATCGCCGGGCCCGACATCGAGCAGGTGGTGCTGGCCCATCCCGAGTACGTGGACCTCCCAACGGATCCGCAGGTGAACTACCTGCTCGTGCCGAAGCGCGAAGCGATCCGCGACGAGATGGCCCGCCTGTTCGGCGAGGACGAGCTCGTCGGCTGGTACCTGGGCAGCGAGGAGGAGCGGCCCACCGGTGAGCCGACCGGCCGGCCCTGACGTGGCCGATGGAACATCGCCAATTGCCGTACGCTGAGGTGAAGCCCGACCAGGCAAGGTCCAGACCACGGAGGATGTGCTTGCACGGCACGCGCGCGCAATGAGGATCGAGGGCATGGCCATGCAGTCGATGACGCTTCGCCGGCTCGCCGCCCCAATCGCGGTTTCCGTCGCGGCGGCGCTGCTCCTCATCGGCGCCGTGGTCGCCGCCCGCGTGTCGTCGGCGGCGTTCGTGACCGTCGGACTGGGCCTGCTGGCGCTGGCCGCCTATTCGGCCGCTCGCTGGCCGAGGGCCTCCATGGTGGTCGTGGTGCTCAGCCCACTGATCGACCGCTATGTCGTGGCCGACATCCTGCCCACGACCCTCGAAACCCTTGCGCACTTCCTGTCGGAGGGCCTGCTCCTGGTGGTTGGCGTCGTGATCACCGGGCGGGCAATGGCCGACGGCCGGCTGCTGCTGGCCTTGCGTCACCCGGTGACGGTGGGGTTGCTGGCGTTCACCGCCATCGGCCTTGCCTCGGCGGTCGTCAACGGCGTTCCGGCCCAAATCGCGCTTCTCGGTTTGGTGTTCACCCTGGACGCCACCATCCTCTTCTTCCTGCCGCGGCTGGTCGGCTTCAGCCTGCGGCAGTCGCTCTACGCGGTAGGCGCCCTCCTGGGGGTCATCTTCATCTCGGCGCTCCTGGCTGTCGGGCAGGCGCTCCTGTCGCCCCGCATCCTGGGCCTGGAGCCGTCACGAGGCCGGTTCGGCGAGATGCACCGGCTGGCGTCGATCTTCGGCGATCCGAACGTGTTCGGCGCCTTCCTGGTGGCGGCCGCGCCGTTCCTGCTGCTGATGGCCACCCATCTGCCGACGCCGCGCCTGCGGCGCATCGCCGGGGCGATCGCCTTCGTGCTCGT
>JALZDF010000164.1 GCA_030862645.1 Chloroflexota bacterium | reverse complement strand
TCCGGGCCGCCAGACACGGCGAGCACGAGGCTGGCGTCGTCGGCGATGGCGAGGCGGCGTGCCCCAGCGTCGAGCGCTGCTGCAAGCTCGTCGAGGGGCTTGGGGTTGGTAGCGGAGGGCGGATTCGAACCACCGACCAAGGGCTTATGAGTCCCCTGCTCTGCCACTGAGCTACTCCGCCACAGGAATCGTGCTCAGATCGACGAGGAACTTATCGAGCGAGCACCCCCCGAGGATACCGACAGTCGATACCGGGGGCAACTTGGGACCACACCGACGCCCAGGCCGGCCCCGGATCACGTGAGCAGGATCGGATTGGTAAGAGCCGCCATGCGCCCATCGGCGTGACGCACCTCGACGCGGACGTACGCCGCTTCCGCCTATAGCATCGCGTTCTCTAGGGGCGAGCAAGATCCCACCAGCTGCTGCGCCGCAGTCAGAACGATGGAGGCTGAGATGGATTCAGATGGCAGCGAGATCGGCGTCTATCGCGCCGGTGGCGTGCAGGAGGTATTGAAGCCCGGAGGCACAGCCCAGCCGTGACCCTCTTCGACGTCCCGCCCTGGGAGCTGATCGTCCGGTCTGTCAGCGTGTACCTGGCGCTGCTCATCGCGCTCCGCGTGTTCGGCAAGCGTGAGGTCGGGCAGTTCACGCTCTTCGATCTCGTTCTGGTGCTGCTGGTGGCGAATGCCGTCCAGCCGGCGATGACCGGCCCGGACTCATCCCTCGGCGGAGGGCTGCTCATCATCCTCACCCTCGTCGTCACCAACCGGCTCCTGGCCGAAGGGCGCCGCCGAGTGCCGTTCCTTCGCGTCGTGCTGCAGGCCTCGCCGACCACGATCGCCCGCGACGGCGCCTGGGTGACCGATGCCGTCCAGCGCGAGGAGCTCGATGCCGGGGATCTCGAGACCGCCCTGAGAGAGCACGGCATCGCCTCGATCGACGAGGTGGCCATGGCCGTCCTGGAGCCCGATGGCAGCATCAGCGTCGTTCCGCGCGGCGATCTCCATCGCGCGACACGAGCCCGCCGGCGGATACGCGTCGTGGGCCATCGCTGATCACCCGGCCCGCAGCGCCGAGTTCGACCAGCATCTGCACGCGGCCATCGGTATACGATCGGCAGGCGACGTGCAGGGGGCAGAGCCGGATGCCCGTCCGCCGTCTGCTCGCCATCAGCGTCCCATGGTTCGGCCTCAGCATGCTCGGCGACGGCCTGAGCGCGCTCGTCCTGCCCTACCTCCTCTTGCTCCTGGTGAACGCCGACGCCCAGGCGACGGTTCTCGGCGTCGCGACGCTCGCCGGGCTTAGCCTCGGCATGCTGATCCAACCCCTGGCCGGCGCCGTCAGCGACCGCAGGGGCTCACGGCGCCCGCTGCTGCTCGGCGGCATGGGACTGGCCGTGGTGGGGCTGGGAGGTCTTGCGTTTGGTCCGGTCATCGGGTTGGCCGGCGTCCTGGGGCTGTACCTGCTGGCGACGAGCGGCGCCAACGTCGCCCAGTCCGGCCAGCAGGCGCTCATCCCGGACCAGGTCCCGGCGGCGTCACGCGGCCGAGCCGCGGGGCTGAAGGGAGTCATGGACGTCGGTGGCGCCTTCGCCGCATTCGCGGTGCTGGCGGCTTTCCTGTCGGAAGGAATGTTCTCGAGCGCCATGCTCGTCCTGGTCGCGGCGTTCGCCGTGACGATCGGCGCAGGGGTCCTGCCTCGACCGCCATCGGGGGCCGAGCGGGCTGGCCCGGAGAGGGTGCGGCCATCCGTCCTCTGGCGCGACCTCGGCCGGACAGGACCGTTCACGATGCTGCTTCTCGTCCGCTTCTGCGTCCTTCTCGGCGTCTACGCCGTCGGACGCTTCCTGCTGCTGTTCATCGCGCATCGGCTGAACCTCGAGCCCGAGGCCGCCGCCGCGGAGGCCGGCGTGGTGCTCGCGGTCCTGGCACTGCTGACGGCGGGGGCCTCCATTCCGGCCGGCTGGGCCGCGGACCGCCTCGGTCGCCGGCCGACGATGGCCGGTGGCGCCGTGCTTGCGGCGGCGGGAATCGGCCTGCTGGTTGTCGCGACCGATACGACCCAGATCATGCTGTTCGGCATTCCCCTGGCGCTGGGCACGGCGGCCTTCGGAGCCGGCAGCTGGGCAATGGCCACCGACCTCGTCTCCCCCTCCGCGGCCGGCCGACAGATGGGCGTCGCAAACTACGCGACCGCCGGTGCGGCGGCTGCGGCCGGGCTGCTAGGCCCACTGGTCGACGCTGTCGAGCGGGCGGTGCCCGGCCTTGGATACGCATTGCTCATGCTGCTTGCCGCTACGGCCGCCCTCGTCGGCGGTGGGCTGGCACTCGGACTGCCCGATACCTCGCGCGCGAGCGCCGCAGCCGCGACGCCATCGATCCCAACCGCTCCAGCCCAAGGGAAGGACTGACCGATGCGTCTCCAGCTCGACGTCCCCAGCACCCTCGCATACCTCTACAAGCCGCTGCTTCCGGTCCTTCAGCGCATCAAGCTCGTGCGGCGCGGCGAGCGTCGATTCGACCCTGGGGACATCAGCGTGCCGGACGGCTACGCCGTCGAACTGGTGGCGAGCGGCTTTGCCGCGCCGGTGCATGGCTGCTTCGATGACGCCGGCTCCCTGTACGTGTCGGAAGCCGGACACAAGAGCGACGTACCGCCGCGCATCTGGCGAGTGGACGTCACGACCGGCGAGCGCCAGGTGCATTACCAGCTGCCCGCTGAGCGCTGGGTCAAGACCGGCGCCCTGACCGGCGCCTGCTGGCACGAAGGCGACCTGTACCTCGCCAACACCGATACGATTTCCCGGCTGCGGGCCGATGGGACGCTCGAGGACCTCGTGACCGGCCTGCCGGGACGCGGCGACCACCAGACGAACCATCCGCTCATCGGACCCGATGGGAGGCTCTACTGGGGGCAGGGCAGCGTCACCAACCTCGGCGTCGTGGGCGCCGACAACTTCGGCTACGAGTGGCTGGCCGACAACCCGGAGGTGTGCGACGTGCCCGCGCGCGACGTCGTGCTGACCGGGACGAACTACGAGTATCGCAACGTCCTGGGCAGCCTGGGCGAGACCGTGCGCAGCGGCGCGTTCGTCCCGTTCGCCACGGAGACCACCCCCGGACAGGTCATCCCGGGCAGTGAGAAGCCGAGCGGGGCCATCCTGCGCTGCAACCTCGACGGCTCCGGGCTCGAGACGGTCGCCTGGGGCCTGCGCAACCCGTACGGCCTGGCCTTCGCCCCCGACGGCCGGCTGTTCGCCACCGAGCACGGCGCCGACGAACGCGGCGGGCGGTTCATCGTCGGTGATCCCGACGACCTCTACGAGATCGTCGAGGGAGCGTGGTACGGCTGGCCGGACTTCGCGTCCGGCATCCGTCTCGACGACGCGCACTGGGGGCAGGGGGGCCAGGGACGCGAGCCGGTGCTGGCCGACTTTCCCGATGAACGTCCACCCCGGCCGGTGGCCAGCTTCGAGGCCCACGCGGCCGCCAACGGGCTCGACTTCTCACGAGATGGCGCTTTCGGGTTCGAGGGGCAGGCCTTCGTGGCGCTGTTCGGCGACCTCGCGCCGATTACCACCCCGCGTCAGATCGTTCCGGCCGGCTTCAGCGTCGTCCGCGTCGACCCCTCGACCGGCGAGATCACCGATTTCGCGGTCAACCGGCGCGCGGGCCCCGCCTCCAAGCTGTTCCACGGCGGCTTCGAGAGACCATCCCACTGCGTCTTCGGCCCCGATGGCGCCCTGTACGTGATCGACTGGGGCGAGATCAAGATCGCCCCCGAGCTCGGGGCGATCCGGATGAAGCAGGGTACCGGCGCCGTTTGGCGCATTCGCCGTACGGCCGTCCCGATCGGCGACCGGCCCGCCGCCGCACAGCGCATCCCGCTCTATCCGATCCAGGCCGCGGTCGTGGGCGCGGCGGTGATCGGCGGCGCCGCCGTGCTCGTTCGCATCCTGCGACGCCTGCTGCGCCGCCGCTAGCTGGCGTCCACTTCGGTGACGCAGTCGTGGCCGGCCGGCTCGTCGTACGTCCGCGGCAGCCGGAGGCCACGATCGGCCATGATCGAGCGCAGGCGGTCGGGGTAGTTGGTGATCAGGCCGTCGACACCGGCGTCCATGAGCGACTCGATGGTGGCCGGGTCGTCGATCGTCCAGGGCACGACCGCCATGCCGGCGGCGTGCGCCTCCGCAACCATCTCCGACGTCGTGTACGCCTCGTAGCCTGGATCGGTCACCTTCCCGTTCTGCGGGAAGCCGTGCACCGGCGAGATGGCATCGGCGTCGAACGAGGCCGTGATCTCGACCAGGCTGCCGAAGTCGTCGTAGTCGAGCCCGCCAAGCCAAGGCGATGCACCGCCCTGGCCCTCCTGAAGGAAGTCGCGGTTCGTGAGCGCCACGATCGGCAGGCGAGGCTCGACCTCGCGCATGCGCATGAGCGCGCCCCAGTCGAAGCTCTGGATGGTGACCCGATGGAGCAGGTCGGCCTTTCGGACCTCGGCTGCAGTGACCTGGACGAAGTCTTCGCGCGGCGCAGTCTGGAGCGGCGCGCCGGCCTCGACCTTGGTCTCGATGTTGAACCACACGTTGTTCGCTCGGTAGCAGTCGACGAGCGCGAACACCTCGCTCAGCAGCGGGATCCGCGCGCCCTCGATGACCTCCTGGTCCGGAAAGTCGGGCAGCGGATGGCCGCAATCGAGGGTCTGGACCTGCGCGAGCGTGAGGTTCGTGATGAAGTCGCCGACGTACGGGAACTCCGGGTCGCCCTCGAACGCCGGGGCAGTGTCGTCGCACTTGAGATCGGACACCTGTCGGTCGTGGGTCACGACGGCACGCCGGTCCTCGGTGATCTGGACGTCGAGCTCGATGGTGGTAACGCCCACCTCGAGCGCATTGGCGAACCCTTCGAGGGTGCTCTCGGTGACGAGCCCCAGGCCGCCGCGATGGGCCTCGAGGTCGAATCGGTTTGGTCCCGGTGCGGGGAGGCGCTCGCCCACGGCCCGACCCCCGGCAAGCGCGGGTGAGGTGAGGAGGGCGAGACAGGCGGCCACCATGGCGGCCAGCCGCCACCGCGGCACGGAACGTTCGATGGATGATCGGCGCATCGGTCAGGAATCCCTTCGGGCTGCAGCTGCCCCGTCCAGGTCGCGGAGCTGTTCTTCTTCGCCTGCAAGTGCACTGCCGGTCAGAAGGGCTTGAACAGCATCATCCAGATGATGACGGCCAGGCCGAACCCGCCGATCGCCGCCAGCAGCATCGGTCGATTCGAGGTCGCCAGGCTCTCGAGGTCTGCAGCGGTCGGAAGAGGATCGAATCGCGATGCCACCTGCTCCGGGACGGGCGCGCCGGCTGCGACACGCATGCGACCGTAGTACGGCGTCGCGAGCGCGTACATGGCGACCAGGACCACGAGCAACGTGCCGAGCGAGGCCCAGATCCAGCCTCGACCCCAATGATTGCCCATAGACCCGGCCGTGATGCCAGCCACCAGGAGGAGCACCAGCCCCACGTACATCACGTTGATGCCCAGCGATGACAGCTCAAACAGGCTCGCGATGCGGGCAGGCTCACGCTCCCGGCGCAGGCGGAAACTCGCCAGCATCGACGCGCCATGGGCGAGCACGAAGACAAAGGCCCCGAGCACGTGCAGGAAGACGACGATCTGGTACATCGCCTGCATCCTACCGTTGCCTGGAACTCCGGCACGTGTCTTCCGCGGTAGAATGGCTGGAATTCGGCGGTCGCCAGCGTGTGACCGCCCGGCAGCAGAACAGACCGCGGAAGCCGACTCCGGGCACGCTGCCCGTGACGCGCGGCCGGTCGACTCACATAGCCGACCCCATCGCCAGGCGGCACGGGCCGGACA
This sequence comes from Chloroflexota bacterium, assembly GCA_030862645.1. Taxonomy (GTDB): domain Bacteria; phylum Chloroflexota; class Limnocylindria; order QHBO01; family QHBO01; genus JACDBZ01. The sequence goes on along the minus strand of JALZDF010000164.1, from coordinate 18,005 downwards.
GGAGGAGGAGACCGTGGCGACCACGCACCTTCGGCCGAGCTCGCGTCCGCTCGACGCGACCTACCGCAACCTTTCGACCGCGGAGCTGTACGAGCACGCCATACGCAACGGCGAAGGCACGGTTTCGGCGCACGGTTCGCTGGTCGTCCGGACCGGCAAGCACACCGGCCGCTCGCCGCATGACAAATTCATCGTTCGCGAGCCGTCCAGCAAAGCCGAGGTATGGTGGGGTGCGGTCAACCAGCCGCTCGCCGAGGCGCACTACGACCGGCTCCGCGCGCGCCTCATGCGCTACGTGGAGGACCGCCCGATCTACGGCCAGGACCTCTACATCGGTGCCCATCCGAGGCATCGCCGTTCGCTCCGCGTGATCACCGAGACGGCGTGGGCCAGCATCTTCGCCCGCAACCTCTTCCGCCGCCCACCCGCACGCGATCTGGCGGATTTCGCGCCGAACTTTACGATCATCGACGTACCCTCGTTCAGGGCCGACCCAGCCACGGAGGGCGTGCGCAGCGAGACGGCAATCCTGCTCCATCTCGATCGGATGGAGATCATCATCGTCGGCACCGAGTACGCCGGCGAGATCAAGAAGTCGGCCTTCACGGTCATGAACTACCTGCTGCCCGACGAGGACGCCCTGCCGATGCACTCGTCGGTGAACGTCGGCAAGCAGGACGATCCGGCGCTCTTCTTCGGCCTGTCCGGGACCGGCAAGACGACGCTCTCCGCGGATCCGGAGCGCAGCCTCATCGGCGACGACGAGCATGGATGGGGCGCCGATGGGCTCTTCAACTTCGAAGGCGGCTGCTACGCCAAGACGATTCGTCTCTCGCCGATGTACGAGCCGGACATCTTCGCCACCACGCGCCGCTTCGGCACCATCCTGGAGAACGTTGACCTGGATCCGGCGTCGCGGGAGCTCGACCTTGACTCCGAGCGCTTCACCGAGAACACGCGCGGGGCCTATCCGCTCGAGTTCATCGGCAACGCCGATCCGACCGGCATGACGACCCATCCACGCAACGTCGTCTTCCTGACCGCCGACGCCTTCGGTGTGCTGCCGCCGATCAGCCGCCTCACGCGCGAGCAGGCGCAGTACCACTTCATCAGTGGCTACACCGCCAAGCTGGCCGGGACGGAGATCGGCGTGACGGAGCCGAAGGCGACGTTCTCGGCCGGGTTCGGCGCGCCGTTCCTCCCCCGCCATCCCGGTGAGTACGCGCGCATGCTGGCCGAGCGCCTCGCGCGTCACGATGTGCCGGTGTGGCTGGTGAACACCGGCTGGACGGGCGGACCGTACGGCACGGGCGAGCGGATGGGCATCGATCACACCCGGACGATGGTGCGCGCCGCGCTCGGCGGTGCCCTGGCCGACGTGCCCTATGAGACGGACCCGGTGTTCGGCGTGGAGGTCCCGACCCTCGTGCCCGGAGTGCCGGACGAGATCCTCCGGCCGCGGGCCACCTGGGCGGATCCGGTCGCTTACGACGCCCAGGCCCGCGAGCTGGCCGCCATGTTCGTGGAGAACTTCGCCGACTACGCCGACGGCGTTCCCCCGGAGGTCCGCGCGGCGGGCCCGCGGCTCGAGCTCCCGGCTCCCTCGCGGCGGCCGAAGGCGGCCGTGGACGAGGGCGCGCCGGAGGGCTGACGGCGGGTGGCGACGGTTCGGATCGCCTAGATCGGCGGCGGAAGCACCCGCGCACCGGGAACCGGTGCCTCGCTCGTCGAGCGCGGGTCGGCCTTTCTCGGGTCCGAGCCGATGTCGTTCGGCGCCTGGCCGAGCGATGGCGGCCGTCCGCGGGATCGACCTGCTGGGACCGCCATCACCTCCCGGGGCGCGGCCGAGCGGCTGGATGCGACGGGCCGCCGGCTGCCCTGTACGAGGTGCCGGCGGCCGGGTTCGAATCCTAGGGCATGCCTGGCGCGCCGAAGAAGAGGTCAATCCACTGTTCGAGAAGCGGCTTCGGCGGCTCCGCGGCCAGGGCGAGCGCCTCAGGAAGCGGCTCCTCTGCCCCGGGAGGAATGATCAGGACGTTCTCCCCGGGCGCGCCGAGGTTCTCGAGCCGGCGCGCCTCGGCGCTGATGTAGGCCGCGCTCTGCAGATAGGCCAGCTCGCGCTCGAGCTCGGCATTCTCGGCTTCGACGTCGGTGATCTGAGCCTCGATCGCGGCGGCCCGCTGACCGATCTCCCAGTTCGCGTATACCTGCCGCCCGAACTGCACGGCCAGCAGGACGCCGATGATGACGACGACCACCATCCAGGCCATCCCGCCACGGGATGCCGGGAGCCGCCATCGCCGTCGCACCGGCGAGGGGGGCTGAGTGCTGGCGGTCGCGTCGATCCCGGTCACGGTGGCAAAGTCTACCCGAGGCGGTCCACCTCGCCGCGCTGACGTGACACGCAAGCTGTCACATCGGCCCCAGAGAATTGGAACATCTGTGCTATGTTCGCATGCGAACAGGTGTTCGATTTGATGGTCGATGAGCAGAAGGAGCGCCGATGCTGACCGCCCCGCCCAGCAATGCCGACGATGCGATCGCGGCGCTCCTGGCGGACTCGTCGCTGGCCGCGCTGATCACCGCGCACCGCGAGATCGCGCCGCGACCGCCGCGTCATGCCCCGTGGCCGACGGCTCTCGACCCTCGCCTGGTCGCCGCCCTGCGCGGTCGTGGGATCGAGGCTCTCTACACGCACCAGGCCGCTGCGTACGCTGCCGCGAGCGCCGGCGACAACGTCGTCGTGGTGACGCCGACCGCATCGGGGAAGACGCTCTGCTACAACCTGCCCGTCCTGGACGCGATCGCCGGGAACGACGCGGCCCGCGCGCTCTACCTCTTTCCCACCAAGGCTCTGGCGGCCGACCAGCTGGTCGAGCTCCGCGCGCTGGCCGATGCGGCCGAGCTGGGGCTCAAAACCCACACGTACGATGGCGACACGCCGGCGAACGTGCGCTCGGTGGTGCGCTCCGCCGGCCAGGTGGTCATCACCAACCCCGACATGCTCCACGCCGCCATCCTTCCGCACCACACCAAGTGGTTCAAGCTGTTCGAAAACCTGGAGTACGTCGTCATCGACGAGCTCCATACCTACCGTGGCCTCTTCGGCAGCCACGTGGCCAACGTGATCCGCCGCCTGCGTCGCATCTGCGCCCACTACGGCGCCGATCCGACCTTCATCTGTGCCAGCGCCACGATCGCCAACCCGCGTGAGCTGGCCGAGCGAGTCCTGGAGGCGCCGGTGCGCCTGATCGACGACAACGGAGCCCCATCCGGACGTAAGCACGTGCTCGTCGTGAACCCGCCGGTCGCCAATGAACAGCTCGGCGTCCGCGGCTCGGCGCTGCTGACCGGTCAACGCCTGGCGGAGCGCCTCATCGGCGGCGGCGTACAGACGATCGCCTTCGCCAGATCCCGCACGGCGGTCGAGGTGCTCACCAGCTACTTGCGCGAGACGTTCGCTCCCCCGCCCGGCCATCCCCACACGATCCGCGGCTACCGCGGCGGCTACCTGCCGAACGAGCGGCACGCCATCGAGGCCGGCCTCCGCGACGGACGCGTGCGGGGCGTGGTGGCCACCAACGCCCTTGAGCTCGGCATCGACATCGGCAGCCTCGACGCCGCGATCAGCATCGGCTACCCGGGCACCATTGCCTCGACGTGGCAACAGATGGGCCGATCGGGCCGGCGCACCGGGACCAGTTTGTCGGCGCTCATCTGCTCTTCCGCGCCGATCGACCAGTTCCTCGCCGCCCACCCGGAGTACCTGTTCGACAGCTCACCGGAGCACGGGCTCGTCAATCCCGACAACCTCCATGTCCTGCTCAACCATCTGCGCGCTTCCAGCTTCGAGCTGCCGATGCCGTCGACGGAGCGGTTCGGGGTCGACGAGACGCCCATCCTGCTCGACGTGCTGGAGGAAGACGGCTGGATTCGGCGTGCGGACGACGACCGCTACTACTGGAGCCACGAGAACTTCCCCGCCAGCGACTTCAGCCTGCGCTCGGGCGCGCCCGAGAACGTCGTCATCGTCGACACCACCAGCGACCGACACCGCGTGCTCGGCGAAGTCGACCTGTTCGCCGCCCCGCTCCTCGTCCACGAGAAGGCGATTTACATTCACGAGGGCGTCCAGCACCACGTCGACCGGCTCGATTGGGCGGAGCGCAAGGCCTACGTCACCCGCACCGACGTCGATTACTACACTGATGCCGACCTCGGCATCACGCTCAAGGTGCTCGAGGTCTTCGAGGAAGCCGATGCGCCGCCGGCCGGCAAGAGGCAACGCGGCGAGGTAATGGTCGCCTGGAAGGTGACCATGTTCAAGAAGCTCAAGTTCCACACCCATGAAAACGTGGGCTGGGGCTCGATCAGCATCCCCGAGCAGGAGATGCACACCACCGCCACCTGGCTCGTCCCCCCGGCCGAGCTGGTGAACCGCTATGACCGCGACACGCTCGACGGGGCCCTCATCGGCCTGGCGCGCATCGCCCGGACGAGCGCCGCGTTGCTCCTCATGAGCGACCCGCGCGACCTCGGTGTGCTCGCCCAGGTCCAGGCGCCGTTCACGGGTCGCCCAACGGTCTACCTGTACGACGCCGTTCCCGGTGGTGTTGGGCTTACCGAGCGCCTCTTCACTCTCGTCGACGAACTCCTGGTCGCCTGCCGCCAGGCGGTCGACTCGTGCCCCTGCACGGACGGGTGCCCCGCCTGCGTGGGGCCTGCCGTCGAGGTTGGCCCGCAGGGAAAGGCGACGGTCGCCGAGCTCCTGGCGGCCCTGACCTGACCCATGCTCTCCCAGCGCACGCTCACCGAGCGCCTCGCGGCCGTTCGCACCCAGGCTGCCACTCCGCGGCCGCCGCGGGCGGCCGACGATGACCGGGTCAACCGTCTCGCCCGCTGGTTCGAAGCACGCACCGACGTCACCGAGCGGGGCACCGTCCTGATGGTGGAGCGCAGCGTGGATGCGCCCCCTGGACTTGCCGAGAGCCTGAGCGGTCTTCCTGCGGCCGCCTACTTCGACACCGAGACGACCGGCCTCTCGACCGGCGCCGGCACGGTGATCTTCCTGGCCGGCCTGGCCCGCGTGCACAGCCGCCGCATCCACGTGCGCCAGTACCTGCTCCCCGACTACCCCTACGAGCCCCCGCTCCTGCGCGCCGTGGCCGCCGACCTCGCCGCCTCTCCACGCATCGTGACCTACAACGGGCGCACGTTCGACCTGCCGATGCTCGCCGCACGCCTCACCGTCCACGGCCTCTTCCGCGAGCAGGCGACCCTCCCCGCCGATCACGACGACCTCCTGCCCGACGCCAGACGCCTCTTCCGGCGTCCCCTCGGCGGCGCGCGTCTGGCCGACGTGGAGGCCGGCGTGCTCGGCGTGCGTCGAGGAAGCGACTGCCCCGGCAGCGAGGTGCCGGCGCGCTACTTCGGCTATCTGCGCGGCGGCTCGCCGGACATCCTGGCCGACGTGCTCGACCATAACTTCCAGGACGTGGTCAGCCTGGCACTGCTCGAAGCGGAGCTGTGTCGCCTGCGCGGCGGCGGCTGGCGGGATGCGGCGGTTCTCGACCCGCGCGGCATGGCGCTCGAGCTGCTGCGCGCCGGCGCGGTGGACGATGCGCTCGAGCTCGTCGAGACGGCGCAGGCGCTGACCAACGATTCGGCCGAGGCCAATGCGCTGCGGCGGGTCGCCTCGCGGTTGCTCATCGCCCTTGGCCACGTCGATCGCGCCGAGCAGCTCTGGCAGCTCGGGACGCGACGCGCGTCGGTCGACGCGGCCAGCGCGTGGATCGAGGTAGCGCGCATCCGAGAGCGCCACCGCGGCGACCTGGCGGGGGCGATGGAGGCGGCCGCGGCAGCCTCGCGGGTCCTCGACATCGCCTTCGCGCTCGGGCGCGGCGGCTCGATCCTCGAGGTCGGCCGCACGCGCATCGCCGTCGAGCGCCGCCTGCGACGCCTGCGTCGCTGGGTGGCCGCCGCCGAGCGCCGTTCCGCGCGCGAGGCGGCTCAGCATCGACGGCAGGTGGTCCGGGTCGCCTAGGCCCGTCGGGACTCCAGCACGCTGATCACACGGTCCGTGGCGAGATCGGCGGCCGCCACCGGCGCGACGCCACGGGCGAGATTCACTGCCAGCCCGGCGCCGAACGTGTCGCCGGCGCCGACGGCCGAGACGCCGGTCACGACACGCCGCGGGATGCTCGCCACGACCCGGTCCGCCGTCGGGTCGTCCAGCAGGTAGCCCTCGATGCCGAGCGTGACGACCACGATCGGCTTTGGGCCGAGCAGGGCACGCAGCTCGGCCGCCTGTGCGAACGGATCGCCGGCGGCGTTCACCAGGTCCTCCGTGCTGACCACGATCACGTCCGCGGCCGATGCGACGCGCCGCTGCTCGACCGACAGGGCATCGAGCGCCAGCGGCAATACCTCCTCGCCCTCGACGAGGCGCCGCAGCCACCCCTGGATGAGCAGGACCACCCACGGTGGAGCGATGCCGTCGCGCAGCGCATCCACCAGGTCCGGCGTGATCTCGTCGGCGATCGGTGCGACGAGCGCCACGTCCGGCCGTGCCAGCGCGCGGAGCCCGGCCGCCGCAATCGGTTGGGCCCGCGCCTCGAGAATGAGAACCCGAACGCCATCGCGTTCCTGGTGGCGGTAGACGGTCGTCGCTGGCACGTGCTGGTGGGCCAGCGTGCCGAGCTCGTTGAGCTGCGACAGGCCGTCACGGGCGGCCGGCTCGTCCCCTGCTGCCGTCAGCGTCGTCAGCCCGGCTCCCTCGGCGCGAACCGCGAGGCCGGCGTGCAGCACCGATCCGCCCGGCGCGACCGACCCATCGGTGAACCGGTCGATCGTCAGGCCCCCCACGATCAGGGCATCGGTCATCGGTCTATCATCGGCAGATGCCACGCTTCTTCTACGAGCTCCACGAAGGAGCGACCGACCTGATGACCGACGCGCTCCTCGTTGCCGAGCGCGACCATACCCCAGAGGAGTTCGCCTCGATGGTGCGTGCCGCGCGCGCCGCCATCATCGATACCTTCGAGGAGGACACGCTCGTCGAGGCGGTGGCCCGAGAACTCGAGCGCAGCCACGGGTTCACCTACATCAGCGACGAGAAGCTGCGAGCCAGCATGAGCGTCGGGATGGATGACGAGGACACCTACCTCGTCGAGCAGAGCGACGAGTACCGCAGCATCGTGGCAGAGCTGGAGCGCTCCTAGGGCGGCGCCGGCTAACGCGCGACGTTGAAGAGGACTTCGATCACGTCGCCGTCCTGGACCGCGTAGTTCTTCCCCTCCTGGCGCAACGTTCCGCGACTGCGGGCCTCGGCCATGGAGCCCGCATCGAGAAGAGCCTCGACACCGATCACCTGCGCCCGGATGAAGCCGCGTGCCAGGTCGGAGTGGATGGCGCCCGCGGCATCCACGGCCGTCGCGCCGCTGCGCAGCGTCCATGCGCGGCACTCGTCCTCGCCGGCGGTGAAGAAGCTGAACAGGCCGAGCAGCTCGTAGGTCAGGCCGATGACCCGGCCGCGCGACGGCTCGGCGATCCCCAGATCGTCCATGAACAGCCGGGCATCGTCATCGGCCAGCTCGCCGATTTCCGCCTCGATCTTGCCGGCCAGCGCCGCGACGTCCGTCTGCGGCTGAGCGTATCGCTCCCGTCCCGAACTCTCGAGAGCGGCGACCTCGGGCAGGCGGCCCTCGTCGATGTTGAGGACGACCAGTACCGGCTTCTGGGTCAGGAACCGATAGCCGCGGAGGAGGAACTCCTCTTCGTCGCCGAGGCCGAAGGATCGAATCGGGTGGCCCTCCGACAGGTGGGGCTCGATGCGATCGAGGACCTCCTGCTCGCGCTGGGCCTGCTCGCGCTCCGCCTGCGAGCCGTGGCGCCCCTGCGTCTTCAGCTTCTCCAGCCGCTTCTCGATGACGGTGAGGTCGGCGACGGTGAACTCCAGGTCCAGGTTCTCGACATCCCGCCATGGATCCGATGGGGCCGGGTTCGTGGGATCGTCGAAGGCGCGGACGACGTGGAGGAGCGCATCGGCGTTTCGGATCTGGGCCAGGGTGTCGGGGTTGACGGTCCCCTCGCGCGCGGCCCCGGCCGGGATGGCGACGTCGACGTAGGTGACGTCGGCGTAGGTCGTCTTCTTCGGCTTGAAGAGCGCCGCCAGCCGATCGACCCGCTCGTCGGGCACCTTGACGACGCTGACGTTCGGGGCGGCGCGACCTCCCGAGAAGCTGCCGGTCTCTGCATGCCCGCCGGTGAGCGCGTTGAACACGGTGGTTTTGCCGCTGGCCGGCAGGCCGACGATGGTGACCTGCATCGGCGGCTAGTACCCCGCCTCGAGATCGACCACGTTGCGCATCTGTCCGTTCGCCCGGTAGGCATGCAGGTTCTCGACGAACAGCTCGACCGTGCGCTCGGCCACCCGGTTGGATGCCCAGCTGGTGTGTGGCGTGATGATCAGGTTTGGCGTGTCGTAGAGCGGTGATTCGGGAGAGAGCGGCTCCTCGCCGAAGACGTCGAGCACGGCGCCCCCAATCCAGCCCGACACCAGCGCCCGGCGCAGCGCGATCTCGTCGATGAGCCGGCCGCGGGCGATGTTGATGAGCCAGGCATCCTCGCGCATCAGGGCAAGCTGCTCGGCGCCGATCAGCCCGGCGGTCTCCTCCGTCAGCGGCGCGGCGACCACCACGAGGTCGCTGGAGCCGAGGACCTCGTCCAGTTCGTCAAGGCCGTGAAGCTCGACGTTCGGAGCGTCGCCGACTCCGAGCTCGGGGTGGCGGCGGGTCGCCACAATGCGGCAGCCGAACGGCGCGAGCAGGCGCGCCAGCTCCACACCGATGCTGCCGTAGCCGACGATCCCGACCGTCAGCTCGGCCAGCTCGCGGCCTCGCAGCGGCTGCCAGGTTCGCTCGCGCTGGAGCTCGAGAAGCTGCGGCAGCCGGCGGGAGATGGCCAGCGCCATCATCACCACGTACTCGGCGATGGGGCGGCTGAAGACGCCACGGGCATTGGTGACGATCAGGTCCCGCTCGCGAACGAGCGGCGTCGCGACGCGGTCGACGCCGGCCGCCGCAGAGTGGATCCAGCGCAGGCGGGACGAACGGGTCACTACGTGGTCGAGCACCGAGGCCGGTACCGAGCCGAGCAGGAGCACCTCCGCCTCGTCGAACACCGCGTCGTCGGCGTCGCCGTGTATACGGCCGTCCGAGGCGATCCGCGCGCAGCGAACGCCCTTGACGGCCTCGATCCGGCCGACCAACTCCCGCGAGAGCGGCGATCCGAGGATCGGCGTCGCCAGGACGGTGAGGGTTGACCGGTCGCTCAGGAGGCGGTCCCCTCTACTCGGGCGATCCAGGTGTCGGGCGCACGGATCTCGTCGAGCGACGGGAGCAGCTCCGGCCCGGTCCACACGCGGTTGAGGAATCGGCGACCGCGCTCGGCGATGACGCGATCGGCGAATCGCTCGCCGGCGGCATACTGCTCCATCTTCAGGTCCAGACCGGTCAGCCGCATGATGGCTCGCTCCAGCGCCCCTCGCCGCTCACCGCGCCGTTCGAACCGATCGTGCAGCTCGGCGAAGCCGGGCAGGATCCGGGCGCCGGCCGCGTTCATGACGTGGTTCGAGTAGCCCTCGAGCAGCGACATGAGCGCCTGGGTCTTGTTGAAGGTGTCGCGCTGCCGCGGCGTCATGATGCGCTCGATCCAGTGGCCCTCGCCGCCGGCCAGCGCCTCGCGCACGCGCCCCATCAGGCCGCCCGACTCGGCAGCCAGCTGCTCGACCGTCTCGGCCACCAGTCCCGCGAAGTGCGGGCGCAGCCAGTCGTGCGCCTCGAACTCGAAGGCGTGGGTGGCCTCGTGGAGGGCGATGAAGGTGCGGAACTCGTCCTTCGGCACCCGCATGGCGGCGGCCGTGGCGACGATGTTGGGCTCGACGAAATGCAGGCGGCCCCGATTCGGTCCGGCCGCCAGCAGGCTGACGTCGTACTGGCCGAGCACCTTACGGCCGAGGAAGGCGAGCATGAACCCGAGCTGCTGGTTGCCGACCGTGCGGTTCACCCAGCGCGACATCGCGCGACCGGCGGTGTCGGGCCCCTCCTGGCCGGCGAGCAGCGTGTGCTCGACCCGCTGGAACAGGACGCGGAAGGTGGCCAGGTTGAGATCCACCCACTGGAGCCGATCGACGACGGCGGGCGTCTCCAGGGCAGCCGGCAGCGCCGAGCCGATCTCCTCGGCCACGATCGGTTCGATCCGGAGCAGCGTGTCTCGGTAGAACTCCTCCGCCTCGGCTCGCTGGGCGGCGGGGATCGGGCTTGCCGCCTCTGCCAGCCGTCGGTGCGCGATCTCGCGCACGGCCTCCCAGTCGACGAGTCGGGTCCCCGCGCGACGCATGATTTCCCGGGAGGCGACGCTGGCACCGAGCGCAAGCAGGCCGCCGACGAGGATGCCGGCGCCCAGGCGGGCGGTATGACGTGCCATGCGGGTCAGTCTAGGGGAACGGCGCTCGCCGCCTCGATCTGGACGGCCTCCACCTCGGGCAGGCGGTCCCCGAAGAGACGCCACGCGACGCCGACGAAGGCCTCGACGTCCCCGGTGGTCGCCACGCGGTGGACTCCTCCTCCGCCCCCCGACCGCGCACCGAAGGCGTCCAGCAGGTCCTCGACCGCCAGCGCCGTCGTGAATGCCGAGTCGACCACCGCCACCCCGGTACCAACGACCTCCTCGATGACCGGCCGCAGCAGCGGATAGTGCGTGCAGCCGAGAAGGAGGGTGTCCATGTCGGGAGCCTCACGCAGCATCGGCTCCAGGTAGCCTCGCAATATCGATTCGGCGCGCCGCCCGTCCAGGATCCCGGCCTCGACCATGGGCACCAGCTCCGGACAGGAGACCTGCAGCACTCGGGTCGCCGGCGCCGCCTCGACGATGGCGGCCGGGTAGGCGCCCGATTCGACGGTTCCGGCGGTGGCGATCACACCCACCTGCCCGCTGCGGGTCGCCGCAGTCGCCGCGACCGCGCCGGGCCGCACGACGCCGACGACGGGCACGGAGGACCGCTCGCGCACCAGATCGAGGGCGCGCGCGGTGGCCGTGTTGCAGGCAAGCACGAGCAGCTTCACGTCCTGGCTGAGCAACCAGTCAACCGCCTCGAGTGTGTAGCGGCGCACCTCGTCGGCCGGCCGCGGACCGTACGGAGCTCGGCCGTTATCGCCGAGGTAGAGGGTCGGCTCCGCCGGCAGCCGACCCCGCAGCTCGGAAAGTACGGTGAGTCCGCCGACCCCCGAGTCGAAAACCCCGATCGGACGCGGATCCTGCCGATCGGCCACGCGATGGCTCAGCGGTTCACCAGGACGGGCGATCGCTCGCGGAGGTGGGCCGCCAGCGCATCGGCGATACGCCGCACACCCAGCGCGATCGGCGCCTCGGGGCTGGAGGAGACGAAAGCGATACCCTCGTTGTTCGACTGCAGCACCAGCCGCCCGTCCGACACCACCTCGAAATCGATCTTCGAGCCGAGGGCCTGCTCGACGTCGGCCTTGTCGAAGCCGCCGGACGCGTCCGAGCGATTCAGCATGGTCATCAGCTTGGATGCTGGGTAGCCGATGGCGGCGAATGTCTCCGCCGACATGGCGAGGCTGCGGATCGCCATGGCGTCGTAGGTCAGGACCTGCAGGATGAGGTCGGCCGAGTCGAGGAAGACGAGCACGTCGTCCGAGAGCGCCGCGCGCGTGTCGATGATCACGAACTCGTACAGCTGGCGCAGCAGCGAGAGCACCTTCTCGATGTCGCGGGTGGTGACCATCTCCGCCATCTCGACGCGCGGCGGGGCGAGCAGGATGTCAATCCCCGACGGGTCGCGCCAGGCGACGTCGGTGAGGTCCGACTCCTTGATGCGGTCGGTGGGCAGGTTCACGATGCTCGGCGCCACGGCCGGCACGCGGAGCAGACCGCGCAGATCACTGAACTGGAGGGAGCCGTCGACGAGGCAGACGCGGTGGTCCTGGCCGAGCGCGACCGCCAGGTTATAGGCCATCGTGGTGCGGCCGACACCACCCTTCGGGCTGAACAGGCTCACCACCAGCGAGCCGGCCTTGGCCGACTCGGCCGCACGAGTCTCGCCCACCTGGCGGATCATGGTGGTCAGGTCGAACCCGGTGAACGGCATCTTGAGCACGGCATCCACGCCGCGCTCTGTGTCCTCGCGGACCGGGTTCTGCGGCACGGTGAGCATGATGATGCCGACCTGCGGCTCGGCCTTGCGGATCTGCTCGGCGACCTGCTGGCCGCTCACCCTGCCCTGGAGGAGAGCATCGACGATCACGACGTCCGGGCGTATCTCGCGGACGCTCGGAACCGCGCGATCACCGGCGGTGATCACGTCGAGCATCTTGATCTGCGACTGGGCCTGGAGAAGGGACCGAACGTGCGACGCAACCTGAGGCACGTCCTCCACCACCACGAGCCGGATCTGTTCGCCTGCCATCCCTCACCCCTTGCCCGGATCAATCGCCGTCGGTCGTGCGACGACGATGCAGCGCCCGCTGTCCTCGTCGAGCGGATCAAGGTCATGCGACCCGAACACCGATTCGACCGCCAACTCCGCCTCCGCGGCGAGGGCAACGAGCACCGCAGGAGATGGATACCAGAGCCGGAAGCTGGCCGGCAGCCGCGCTATCGTACCATCGGCCCGAACGACGTCCGTGAGCGTGGAATACGCCACGCGCAGGCCCTCGGGCGTCTCCCGTCGCTCCAACCTCGAGCGGCGGACGAACCTCCGGCCGCCGCTGGAGCGCTCCCAATCGAGGCTGAGCGGGAGGTCGTGCGGCGGCAGGCCACCCGGGCCCAGCGTATCGATCACCAAGGCCCCGTCGTAGTCGAGCAACCGACGCGTCGAGACCAGTGTGCGAAGAGCATCTTCGGGACCCTCGAGGTGGGCCAGCACGCCCGCCAGGATGGCCAGCGCGAAACGATCGCTCCTCTTGATGACGCGGACGTCGCCGGTTGCAAGCTGGATCCGCCCTGCGTCCCGCGCGGCCTTCAGCCGATCGTCCGCCTCGACACGGCCGGTCACCCGCTCCAGCAGCGTCGGCGACCCGTCGATTCCGACGATGCGGGTCGCGCCGCCGGCGAGCAGCGGGGCGAAGAGCCGCCCGGACCCGCAGCCAAGATCGATGACGGGCCCAGGATGCCGGCGCGCGATCTCGCGGTAGAACCCGAGATCTTCGTCGATCTCGTCATGCTCGAGGTCGTAGATCTCGGCCAGCAGCGCCGCGTCGGCCGGCTGGCCGGCCAGGATGTCGCTCAGGCGCTCCGCCTCCCGCCGCCCCCCTGGCGGCGAAGCTCGGCCCAGGCCGAGGAAACCAGCTCGGGATTCGAGATCATCTCGACCGCCGTGGCGGCGAGCACGCGGATTGCCTTCGGCAGCATCTCGTCCCCGCCGGGGCCGCCGGCATGCGCGGCGAACTCGCCCGAATGGCCGGGCGTGCCGCGCGGCGCGATTGCCATGAAGGGATGGATCGTGGGCACTTCGTGGCTGACGTTGGCCATGTCGGTGCTGCCGGCATTCGGATCCACCGGATCGTCCTGCACCCCCGCAACGGCGAGATGGCGGCGCCACACCTCCAGGAGGGTGGGGTTGTTGAGCATGGTGCGGCATCGGTTCATGGGGTCGACCTTCAGCTCGACGGTGCAGCCGGTCGCCGTGGCCGCGGCCTCGGCCAAGGTGCGGAAGCGATCGATCATGGCGTCGAGGTCCTCGTCGACCGGCGTGCGCAGGTACCAGCGCCCGGCGGTGAGGTCCGGGACGATGTTGGGGGCCGCGCCGCCGTGGGTGATGATGCCGTGCACCCTTTCCCCGGTCTTCAGGTGCTGCCGCCACTGGGCGACCATGGTGTACAGCAGCACGATGGCGTCGAGCGCGTTCTTGCCGAGCCAGGGATCGGCGCTCGCGTGGGCCAGCGTGCCGTGGAAGGTGACACCGACCTCGATAACCGCCAGGCACACGATCTCGGCGCTGTTCGAGTCCGAGGGATGGATCTGGAGGCAGACGTCGACGTCGTCGAAGACGCCGGCGCCTATGAGGTGGACCTTGCCGTTGCCGGCCTCCTCGGCCGGTGTGCCGATGAAGCGGATCTCGCCGTCGAAGTCCCGCCCGAGCTTCCCCGCCGCCGCCACGGCAGCCCCGGCGCTCGACGAGCACATGAGGTTGTGGCCGCAGCCGTGTCCCACCTCGGGCAGGGCATCGTATTCGCCGGCCAGCGCGACGACGGGACCCTCTCCGCGGCCGCGCCACGAGGCGACGAACGCGGTCTCGAGCCCGCCGACCGGTCGGGTCACCTCGAAGCCATGGCGCTTGAGCAGCTCCGCTGTCCAAGCCGATGCCTGGCGCTCCTCGAACGCGATCTCGGGATTGGCGTGCACGCGATGCGACAGGTGGAGGGCATCATCCAGGACCTCGTCCACCGCGATCTCCAGGCGATCGGCGGATGCGGATGTCGACATGGTGCCTCCTGTCAGGAATCTCGCCGGGCGAAGAACCACTCCATCACGCCGGCCAGGATGAGGACGAAGATCGCGATTGGGACGCTGAGCGCCCCACCGAGCTGCAGGCCGGCGATCGCGGCCAGGATCAGACCGACCAGGATCCCGCGTCGCGCGGCGCGCGACCAGGCGCCACGATAGACGATGCGGCGGCGCGCCATGAGCTCGCCGAGGAAGGCGAAGGGAGTGATCAGCAGCGCCGCGCTGGTCGACGCCAGCCCGACCACGATCGCCCGGTTGCGGGCGGCATCCGCGCAGGGCTGGAGAGCCGTCTCGACGGGGCACGCGCGAGCCGCCACCGCCACCAGCACCACCGCGGCGAAGATACCGAGCAGGAGGAGGGCCGCCACCGCCAGGCGGTGCTGTCCACTCACCGCGATGCGTCGGGACAGATCTCGCGGAACGGGCAGTAGCCGCAGCGCATCGCGCTCGGCGTCGCCTCGAAGCGCCCGGCGCGGATGCCGGTGGCCGCCTCGGTCAGCTTCTCCTGCGCCTTCTCGAGGCGCTTCTCGGTCGGAACGGCGCGACCTACCATCCCCGACTCGAGGAAGTGCAGCGCCAGCTCGTCCGGCAGGCTGCCCTGCTCCGCCTCGTGCGCGAGCGCGTAGATCGAAAGCTGCAGCGACTCTTTGGCGCGCCGGTTGGCGGTGGCGAGATCGCGCACGTCGCTCGACTTGTAGTCGGTGATCACGACGCGCCCGGCCAGGTCCCGATCGACGCGATCGTATCGCCCTCGAATCCGGTCGCGCCCGAAGGCGACGGTGAAGTCGCGCTCGACCGCGGTCGGCCGCGCCGGATCGCGCTGCTGGTCCTCCCAGAATCGAGCAACGGCCTCGTGGCCGGCCGCGCGACGTGCCTCCTCGTGCGCGCGGGTCAGGAAGCCGACGGACTCCCAGTTCGCGTCGAGCGCGGCGTGCAGCTCGTCGATGCTCATCGTCCCGCCGGCCAGCTGACGGCGGTGGTAGGCCTGCACGGCGGCGTGCAGGGCGCGCCCGTAGACCATCTGATGCGACGCGGGTGTCGGGATGCGGACCAGGTGCCCGTATCGGTACTTGGCGGGACAGTCGAGGTAGTCGTTGATCTGCCCAAAACTGAGCGTAAGCGGCCGATCCCCGAGGGATGGCTTCGGCAGGGGCGCGGCGGGAGCGGTCGGCGATGCCTGGTGTCGCGCCAGCCGCTCCAAGAGCGCCGGCCGAATCGTGTCGAGCGGGATCGCCGGCGGCAGATCGAGCGCCTCGGCGACGAAGCGGCTGACCCCGCGCGCGCGGCGGCCGCCGTAGTCCTGTGCCGAGCTGAGGACCAGCTCCTCGCGGGCACGCGTCATGCCGACGTAGAAGAGGCGCCGTTCCTCGGCCACGTGCTGGTCCTCGGTCGACGCCGGACCGCTGACGAGGCCATCGGGCAGCTCGAGCGCGTCGCGCCGGTCACGGCCGGGGAAGCGGTCGTCGACCAGCCCGACCATGTACACCACCCCGAACTCGAGGCCCTTGGCCTTGTGGTAGGTGAGGACGTGGACGGCGTCGCCCTCCTCCGGGTCGACGTCGGCCGTCGAAGGGTCATCCCCTGTCTCGATCAGGGTGTCGAGCTGGGCCACCAAGAATGGCAGCCGGTCGTCGCGCAGCAGGCTGCCCTGCCGGCGGACGATCTCGAAGAAGCGCGCGACGTTGCCGAGCCGCTCGTCGCCGGTCTCGCGGCCCTCGTGGGCAAGACGCGCCAGCCAGCCGCTGCCGGAGATGAAGTGGTACAGCAGCTCCCCGCTGGTCTTCTCCGTGCTCATGGCCCGATGCGCCTCGAGGCTGCCGAGCAACCGCTGCACAACCTCGATGGCACGCAGGCTGAACGGCGACCGCTCCGGATCGGCAACGGCGTCGGCCAGGGCGACGGCCAGGCTGCTACGCCGTCGACGGGCGTTGGTGAGCGCCAGGGTCACATCGGAGGCGGCCAGACCGAAGATCTCGCTGGTGGCCAGGTCGTAGAGGCTGACGGAGTCATCGGGATCGTTCACCGCGCGCAGGAAGCTGATGAGGACCCGCACCTCCGGCTGGCGGTAGAGGCCGGCGGTGCCGCTGAAGCGCCACGGGATGCGCGCCATGTTCAGCGCGCGCAGGTAGATGTCGGCGTCGCGGTTGCCGCGCACCAGGATGGCGTGATCCCCCGCCCGACGGCCGGCCCGGATCGAGCCACCGATGTGGTCCGCCACCGCATCGGCCTCGTCGGACCCCGTCGCGAAGGCGAGCAGGCCGATCGGCCCGGCGACCGGCTCTGGACGGTCGAACTTCAGCCGGGCGCGCAGGCGCTTGTCGAGCCCCTCGCGCGCCTCGAGGCGCTCCGGGTCGTTGTGACTGATGAGCCGATGCGCCGCGTCGAGAATCGGCTGCCGGCTGCGGAAGTTGTCGACCAGCACCACGCTGGTGGCCTTCGCGTACGCATCCCGAAAGCCGAGGATGTTGCCGAGGGCCGCGCCGCGGAAGCGGTAGATGCTCTGATCGTCGTCGCCGACCACAGTCACGTTCGCGTGCGGCTCGGCCAGCAGACGCACGATCTCCCACTGCGCGTGGTTCGTGTCCTGGAACTCGTCGACCAGGATGTACCGATAGCGACTGCGTTCCTCCTCGAGCACGCCAGGGTGCTCCCGCAGCAGTCGCAACGCCAGGCCGACCTGGTCGCCGAAGTCGAGCCGATCGGTGGTTCGCATCAGGCGCTCGTACGCGTCGTAGGTTGCCGCCAGCTCGGCGTGCCGGTCGGCCTGCTCGGCGAGCGTCTCGTCCGCGGGGGCGGCGGCGGCGCGGGTCCGGAGGTCGGCGGCGGCAGCAAGATAGGCCGCCGGGCTGATGTCCTCGTCGCGGAGGCGGCCAATGAGGGTGACAAGTGCGGACAGGAAGCGCGTCGGATCGCCGAGCGGCCGGTACCGGTCGAGGGGCAGCTCGAACAGGTGCTCGCGCAGCAGGATGATCTGCTCGGCGCGGCTCAGGACGGTCGAGCGATCCGACAGCCCGGCCTCGAAGGCGTGCTCGCGCAGCAGCCGATCGCCGAAGGCGTGGAAGGTGCTGATCTCGGCATCGGTCTGGCCGTAGGGCACCAGGCGATCGACGCGCTCGACCATCTCGAGCGCCGCGCGGTCCGTGAAGGTCAGCGCCAGGATCTCGGAGGGCAGCGCGCGCTTCTCGGCAATCAGCCACGCGATGCGGCGGGTGATGACGGTCGTCTTGCCGGTCCCGGCCCCCGCCACGATGAGGAGCGGACCGCTCTCATGTGTGACGGCCTTGCGCTGCCGTGCGGTGAGGTCCGCCAGCAGCGGCGGCTGGATGCGCAGGTGTGGCCGGCGGAGTCGCGGTGCCGATGCCAGCTCCTCGAAGAAGGGAAGCTGATCAGGCGACGGCACCACCGGTGGCATTTCGTCGATGGTAGCCGAGGACGGATTCGCCCCGCCGTCATCGGCCGCGTATCCCCGCCTTAGGTCT
>JALZDF010000163.1 GCA_030862645.1 Chloroflexota bacterium | reverse complement strand
GGCCTGCCGCCCGCGCGGCCTGCTCCCACCGCGCATGGCGGTCGCCCCCCGGCCGGCCCGCGCGGCGCGACGCGGCCTGGGCTTCGGCTGCGGCTTCAGCTTCATCGATCACGCTCCAGGGCCAGTTCGATGAGCCGGGCGATGAGCTGATCGAAGCGCAGCCCCGCCAGCTCCGCCTGCTTGGGGTACATGCTGGTGGCGGTGAAGCCGGGCAGTGTGTTCATCTCGCTGATGAACGCCTCCTCGGAGGTGACCAGGAAATCGACGCGCGCCAGGCCGGCGCAATCGACAGCCCGATAGGCCGCCAGCGAGAGCTCCTTCAGGCGCGCCGCGAGGTCCGCCTCGACGTCGGCCCTCGGCTCGACCGCGGCCAAACCCTCGACGTACTTCGCCTCGTAGTCATAGAACTCGTGCGCGGAGCGCACCTCGCCCGGCTCGAAGACGATCGGGTCGTCGTTGCCCAGGACGCCGCATTCGAGCTCTCGGGCCCCCTCGACGTAACGCTCGACGATGGCTTTGCTGTCGTAGCGGAACGCCTCGAGCAGGGCCTCGGGGAGCTCGTCGAGATCGTGGACCAGGGTCATGCCGACACTGCTTCCGAGCCGCGCTGGTTTGACGACGCTGCGATTGCCGACCGTCCCGGCGACTTCGCGCACGACGTGCTCGGGCTCGCGCTCCCACGCTGCTCGCCGAAACCAGGTGGACTCCACGACCGGCAAATCGTGGCCGCGCATGAGGTCCTTGAAGACCACCTTGTCCATCGCCACCGCGCTGGCCAGCACGCCGGCGCCGACGTAGGGGATGCCGGCGAGCTCCAGGAATCCCTGGAGCGTGCCGTCCTCGCCGAACGGGCCGTGGACGACCAGGAAGGCGACGTCGATGGCGTCCGCCAGGGACCGCACCGCGACCCGAGGCGCAACGCCGGCCTCATCGGGCCGCGCAGGGAGCTGCCGCGGTTCATGGCGCTGCAGGTATGCGACCTCCTCGGCGGGGCTCATGGCGCCCAGCAGGGCGGCCAGCGACTGCGATCGCAGCTCGGGCGCCGGCCCGTCCGGCAGCAGCCAGCGGCCGTCGCGGTCGATGTACACCAAGTACGGCTCGAAACGGTTGCGGTCGATCGCGCGCAGCACGGCCTCGGCGGAGGCGATGCTCACCTCGTGCTCGGCCGAACGGCCGCCGGCGAAGACACCGACCCGCAGGCGTGCCGCGGTCATACCCCGGCCAGCCTGGCGGTCGGGGTCGACCAGCGCTGCGCCGAGCCCCATTGTCCGATGAACTCGATCTCGTACTGGAGCTCGACCCCCTGTGTATCGGCGACCACCGCCCGGACGTGATCGCCCACCGAGCGCACGTCGGACGCCGAGCCGCCGCGGTCGACGACGATGAAGTTGGCGTGCAAGGTGCTCACCTCTGCCGAGCCGATGCGGAAGCCCTTCAGGCCAGCGGCGTCGATCAGCCTTCCGGCGTGGTCCCCCGGCGGGTTGCGGAAGACGCTCCCGGCGTTCTGCTCAGCCAGCGGCTGGGTCGCGCGCCGTTGGGCCTGGTGCGCGGCCACGCGTCCGGCGATCTCGTCCTCCGTGCCGGGAGACAGCGCCAGCGAGGCGCCGAGGACGATCTCCCCGCTCGACTTGAACCGGGAGTCCCGGTAGGCGAAGGCGCAGGCCGCATTGTCGAACGTCGTGCGACCCGTGGCCGGGCTCCAGGCCTCGACGCCGACGACGATGTCCTTCATCTCGCCGTCGTGGGCGCCGGCGTTGGCCCACACCGCGCCTCCCAGGCTGCCGGGAATGCTGATGCCGAACTCGATGCCGGCCAGGCCGACGCTCGTGCAGCGCTTCACCAGGGTGGCCATGGCGGTCCCGGAGTCGGAGCGAACGGTTCGGCCATCGATCTCGATCGCGTCGGCCCGGTTTCGGATGACGAGGCCCCGCACACCGTCGTCGGCGACGACGATGTCGCTGCCCTTGCCGAGCACACCTGCCGCCACGCCGGCCAACCGGGCGACCTCGAGCGCGGTCACCAGCTCGTCGACGCCGCGGATCGTCACCATCCGGTCGGCGGCGCCACCGACCCGCAGCGTCGTCAACGGGCCGAGCGGGACGTTTCGCTCGAGGGCCACGCCGTGCTTCTCGGCCAGGCGGTCGAGGTCGGCGAGGGCGCCGACCGCCGGCGCCACGTCGCTCCGGGGCGACATCACGTTGTCTCCGAAGGCAGTGGCGTGCCCTCGGCAAGCGCGATGAGCTCGTCGGCCAGGGCTCGGGCGGCCTGCGGCCGTCCGAGCCGTCGGGCCCCCTCGCCCATGGCGCGCCGGCGGTTCTCATCACGCAGCGCCCCGGCCTCGGCCAGCAGACGCTCGGCGCTGAGCTCGTCGTCGGGCACCTCGACGGCCGCGCCCTCGTCGGCAAGGTAGCGGGCGTTGTAGCGCTGATGCGCGCCGGCGAACGGGTACGGAACCAGGATCGACGGCACGCCAGCGGCGGCAAGCTCGGCGCAGGTGGAGGACCCGGCGCGGCCGAGCACCAGGTCGGCGGCCACCAGTGCATCGGCCATGCGATCGGTCAGGAATGGCTCCGCGGTGTAGCGCGGACGGAGAGCCTCGGGCAGTGCCTGACGTGCGGCGCCGGCATCCGCCATGCCGTCCTCGCCGGCCAGGTGGAGGACGCGCCAGTCGGCGAGGAGCCGTGGCAGCGCCCCGGCCACGGCGGCATTCATGCGCGCCACCGCCTGCGACCCGCCGAAGACGAGCAGGAGCCGGTCGCCCGAATCCAGGCCCATCGCACGGCGCGCCACTGCACGGTCGATTCCCTCGAGAGATCGGATCGGCGTGCCCGACACGAAGCTGTTCCCCGGGAAGGCCTCCAGGGTGGGTGGGAAGCTGACGGCCACCCTGGTGGCAATCCGGCCGATGGCGCGGGTGGCGCGGCCGGGCTGCACGTTTCCCTCCCAAACCAGCGTCGGGACGCCTCGGGCGCGCGCCGCCAGCACGAGGGGCACGGCGAGGTACCCGCCCGTCGTGAAGAGCGCCGCCGGCCGTAGACGGCCGAGCATCCACCACGCCTGGGGCACCGATGCTGCGAGCCGGGCCGGGTCGAGGACGGTGTGTACCGATAACCCCGCCGACCGCAGCGAGCGCACCATGAGTTGGTGATACCGAAGCTGGGAGTGCAGGGGGTGGCCGGCCACCAGCCGTCGCTCGAAGCCGCGGGCGCCACCGATGAAGTCGAGCTCACCGCCGGGCCGTGCGTCGCGGACTGCCCGCGCGACGGCCAGCGCGGGGTACACGTGTCCGCCGGTCCCGCCGCCCGATACCGAATACCGCATCGCGCAATGATC
>JALZDF010000134.1 GCA_030862645.1 Chloroflexota bacterium | reverse complement strand
TGTCGGCCGGCCGACGGTGAGCGCCGGCGGCTACGTCGGGATCGCGGTCAACACCGTGTCGCGGATCGCATCCATGGGGCACGGCCAGCAGATCCTCGCCTCTCGATCCCTGCGGGATGCGGTCGGTGATCGGGAGGGGGTGTCGTGGCGCGCCATCGGCAGGCATCGCCTGCGCAGCATCCCGGACGAGCACGAGATCTTCCAGGTCGAGGCAGAAGGCCTGCCGGCCGACTTCCCGCCCCTGAGGGCGTGGGGTCGTGCCATCCAGCCTCAAGTGCGGCTCACCGGTCATCGAGTGCCGCACGACCTGCGAGCAGAGACCAGCAGCTAGGATGGTGGAGGCCGGCACGGCGCTGCCGCGGATGCGTCGGGTGCGGAGCCGAATTGGTCGGGGCGAGAGGACTCGAACCTCCGACCTCGTCGTCCCGAACGACGCGCGCTACCTACTGCGCCACGCCCCGACCGAAGGATCGCCCATGCTAGCAGGCCGGCGGCGGAGGGTCCAACGCCGTGAGCTTCGGACGGACACGGAGTGTCCCGAGGGAACCGCGGTGATCGTCGAGGTGGCACGCCAGCTGCGTGTTGGGCACCACCACCCCGATCAGGGCGCGGGTGGGAGCTCAACGACGAGCGCCTCGATGATCCCCTCCGAGGACCGGATACGGTCCAGAACGGACGGATCCAGCGGGTCGTCGACCGAGACGAACATCATCGCCTCACCCCGCTCGGAAAGGCGGGATAGCTCGAGCGAAGATATGTTGACACCGGACTCAGCCAGGATCGTGCCGACCGCCCCGACAATGCCTGGTTGGTCGTGGTGGCGTGTCACGAGCATGAGCCCGATGAGCTCGGTGTCGATCGCAAAGCCGTCGAGGCTGGCGAGGTGTGGCCGGCCGTGGGCAGTGGATCCGGCGAGTCGCAGTAGCGGCTCGGCATCGGCCTGGCCAACGGAGACCTCGACCAGCGAGGCCCACGGCTCCGATGATGGCGTGCGCGTCTCGGTCACCGTGAGTCCTCTCTCGCGGGCAACGAGGTCTGCGTTGACGGCGTTCACCCGCTGGTCGGTTACGGCTTCAAGGATGCCCGACAGCGCAGCCGTCCGGATCGGCGCACACTCGCCGGCCGCGATCTCGCCGGCGTAGGTCAGCGACAGGGCATCGAAGGCAACCGGAGAGAGCTGTCGGGCAAGGATGGCGAGACGCCTACCGAGCTCGACGTACGGTCGTATCTTCGGGGCCGTCTCGGGTGCCACCGAGGGAGCGTTGACGGCGTAGGGCGGTGTCACTCCGCCGAGCGCCAGGATCACCTGCTCGGCCATTTCAAGGCCGACCCGATCCTGTGCTTCACTGGTAGACGCGCCCAGGTGCGGTGTCAGGACGAGGTTCGGAGCATCCCGAAGCGGATTGTCCTCCGCCATCGGCTCCGTTGAGAAGACGTCAACCGCAGCACCAGCGATTTGACCGGATCTCAGCGCATCGGCGAGGGCATGCTCATCGACGATGCCCCCGCGGGCTACATTGAGGACGAAGGCCCCAGGCTTGGTTGCCTCCAGCTGTGCTGCTCCCAGCAGGCCGCGCGTCTGTGAGTTGAGCGGAGTGTGAACCGTGATGACATCGGACCGATGCAGCAGCTCGCCGATGCCGACCAGCTTGGCGCCGGCCTCGGCTGCCTGCTCTTCCGTCAGGTACGGATCGCTGGCCATGACACGCATGTCGAAGCCCAGTGCTCTCCGGGCAACCGCCTTCCCGATCTTTCCCAGCCCCACGATGCCGAGACTCTTACCGCGAAGCTCGCGGCCCGTGTATCTCGCCCGCTCCCATTCGCCGCTGCGAAGGGAAGCGTTCGCGTCCGGGATCTGCCGCAGCAACGAGAGCATGAGAGCCATCGTGTGCTCCGCCGCGGCGATCGTGTTCCCGGTTGGCGCGTTGACGACCATCACCCCCACGCGGGTTGCCGCTTCGACATCGATGCGGTCAATGCCGACGCTGGCGACCCCCACCACGCTCAAGCGCGGCGACCCAGCGGCCAGCAACTCTGCGTCGACACGAGTTTGTGAACGGACAATGAGCACGTCCCAAGCTCCGTCTCCGGCAAGTACGCCAAGCACATCAGCCCGAGTGAGACCCAGCCGGACGTCAGTCGTGTGTTCGCGGGATAGCGCGTCGGGGGGGGGGGGGGG
>JALZDF010000131.1 GCA_030862645.1 Chloroflexota bacterium | reverse complement strand
CCCCCCAACGCCTGCCCAGCACGGAGAAACTCGGCCGTCCATGCTCGCCTTCATAGGCCGTCGTCTGCTGCTGACGCTGCCGGTGCTCTTCGGCATCGTCCTCCTGGTCTTCACGCTGACCCGGCTGCTGCCCGGAGACCCGTGCATCGCTGCGCTCCAGGAGCGCGCGACGCCGGCGCTGTGCGCGGCCTTCAACCAGCGCTTCGGGCTGGACGATCCGATCCCGGTCCAGTTCGTCCGCTACGTCGGCGACCTCGCCTCTGGCAACCTCGGCCGATCGATCCAGCAGGGCCGTGACGTCGCCGACATCCTCGTCGAGCGACTACCAGTCACGCTCGAGCTGACCCTCTTCGCGCTGACGTTCGCGACGGTTGTGGGGATCACCCTCGGCCGGCTGGCAGCCCGTCGCCGCAACTCGCCGGCCGATGTCGCGACGATGGTCGTGGCGAACCTCGGCGTTTCGATCCCGGTCTTCGTCCTCGGCCTGCTGCTGGCCTATTTCTTCGCCGTCACCCTGCGGGGGTCGCCCCTCGCGCTGCCGCCGTCGGGCCTGCTGAGCGCCGGAATCCAACACCGGGATCTCGCCATCGTCTGGGGTGCCGAGGATCTGACCGGCTTTCCGAGGGCGGTCCTCGACTTCATGTCGAACATGACGATCATCAGCTCGCTGATCAGCGGCCAGTGGGAGGCGCTCGTCGACGGTCTGCGCCACATGATCCTGCCGATGCTTGCCCTCGGGACGATTCCGATGGCGATCATCGCGCGCATGACACGCTCGAGTATGCTCGATGTGCTCGGCCTCGACTACATCCGTACGGCTCGCGCCAAGGGAGCGTCCGAGCGGCTCGTCAACCAGCGGCATGCCTTCCGCAACGCCCTCTTGCCGGTGGTGACGGTCATCGGCCTGTCGCTTGGCGCCCTCCTGTCCGGCGCGGTCCTGACCGAGACGATCTTTCTCCTGCCCGGGGTCGGCTCTGCGCTGTTCGAGGCGATTCGCAGCCGTGACTACATCGTGGTCCAGGCGTTCACCCTGATCACCGCGCTCGTGTATGTGACGGTCAACCTGATCGTCGACCTGTCGTACGCGTACCTCGACCCACGGATTCGACTCCGATGACCGCCGATGCGCGCCCGATCGATCACGCCGAAGCTCGAGCCCCGTCGAGCCTGTGGCGCGACACGCTCGGCTCGATCCTTCGCCAGCGGTCTGCTGTCGCCGGCCTCACTCTCATTGGGGTCATCGCGCTTGGGGCACTGCTCGCCGACGTCCTCACGCCGTACGGGCCGGCACAGCAGCTCACCTCGATGGATGGCGCCGCGCGGCTCGGCGCGCCGTGCGTGCATCTGCTCGGGTGTCCGTCCGACCAGCCTCAGTTCGTCATGGGACTCGACGAGAACTCCCGTGACGTGTTCAGCCGTGTCCTTCACGGCGCGCGCCTGTCGCTCGTCATCGGGATGGCGACGGTGAGTTTGGCGATCGTCGTCGGGACGCTCATCGGAGCATTCGCTGGCTACATGGGCGGCTGGGTGGACAACGTCGTCATGCGCGTCATGGACGTCATCCTCGCCTTTCCGGCCCTCGTCCTCGTCATCTTCCTGGCCACGAGCCTTGATGCGCTCGATATCCCGGTCCTGACGGACCGGTTGATCATCGCCATGCTCGCCATCGGCACAGTCGCCATCCCGATCTACGCGCGCGTCATGCGCGCATCGGTCCTCTCCATTCGGGAGCGCGAATTCGTGGTCGCCTCCCGCGCCCTCGGTGAGTCGCAGGCAGGAATCCTGTTACGGCGCGTGGTGCCCAACGCGCTGACGCCCCTGATCGTGCAGGGGACTCTCGGCATCGCGACGGCAATTCTCGAGGTGGCGGCGCTGTCGTTCGTGGGCCTTGGTGCACAGCCCCCGGGGGCGGAGTGGGGATCGATGATCGGGGCCGTGCGCAACCTGGTGTTCAGCGCCCCGCACCTCATCATCTTCCCGGGCGCCGCGCTGAGCATCTCGGTCCTCGCCTTCAATCTGCTGGGTGACGGGATCCGCGACGCCCTCGATCCGAGGCTGAACCGGTGACGATCGCCGAAGTGGCACCGCCGAGGCGGCGGCACGGCACGGTGGGGGACCGGCTCCTCGAGGTGCGGGGCCTTCAGACCAGCTTCCACACGACCGACGGCGTCGTGCGTGCGGTGACCGGCCTCGACTTCCACGTCAACCGCGGAGAAGTGATGGGCCTCGTTGGCGAGTCCGGCTGCGGAAAGAGCGTCACGAGTCTGTCGATTCTGCGCCTCATCGCGCCGCCAGGGCGGATCGAGGCGGGCGAGGTGCTGTTCGACGGGCAAGACCTGCTGAAGGTCCGGGAGCGCGACATGCGGCATCTGAGGGGTGATCGGATCAGCATGATCTTTCAGCAGCCGACGAGCAGCCTGAACCCGGTGTACGACGTCGGGATGCAGATCGGCGAGGTCATGGAGCTGCATCGGGCCATGAAGCGCCGCGACGCACGGCGACGGGCGGAGGAGCTGCTGGCGATGGTCGGCATCCCTGATCCGAAGCGACGGATCGAGGCGTTTCCGCATGAGCTGTCGGGCGGGATGGCGCAGCGAGTCATGATCGCGATGGCGCTGGCCCTCGAGCCGGAGCTCCTCATCGCCGACGAGCCGACCACCGCGCTCGACGTCACCATCCAGGCACAGATACTCGATCTCATGCGCACCCTCCAGCGCGAGACGAACACGGCGATGATCCTGATCACCCACGACCTCGGCGTGGTGGCCGAGATGTGCGACCGGGTGGCGGTCATGTACGCCGGCGAGATCGTGGAGCAGACCTCGGTCACCAACCTCTTCGAAAATCCGAAGCATCCCTACACGCGCGGCCTCATCGGTTCGGTGCCCGTACTCGGCGACGTGCGTGAGAGCCTGACCACCATCCCGGGCAGCGTTCCCAACCTCATCGCCCTGCCGGCCGCCTGCCGCTTCGCCCCGCGCTGCACGACCCGGGTCGAGCTGTCGGTGGCCGAGTCCGAGGAGCTGCACCCCGAACTGCTGCCGGTCGCGGATGACCATGCCGTGCGCTGCTGGGTCTACCACGATCCGCAGGGCCGGCCGAGGCGCGAGCCCGAGCGCGGCGAGGCGGCCGAGGGATGACCACGGATCCGGAGCGCAATGGCCGGCCACTGGTCGAGGTGGAGGGCCTCAGCCAGTTCTTCCCGCTGGTCGGCGGGGTGCTGCACCGCAGGATCGGCGACGTCAAGGCCGTCGACGACGTCAGCTTCCAGATCCACCGCGGCGAGACGCTCGGTCTCGTCGGCGAGTCCGGTTGCGGAAAGACCACCGTCGGGAGGACGCTGCTGCGCCTCATCGATCCCACCGCTGGGCGGATCGTGTTCGACGGGACCGACATCACGCATCTCTCGGGCCGGCGCCTGAGCCCGTTTCGGCGGCGTATGCAGATCATCTTCCAGGACCCGTTCGCCTCGCTTGATCCGCGTGCCCAAATCGGCAGCAGCATCGCGGACGGGCTGCGCATCCATGGGCTCGGGTCCGCGAGCGAGCGTCGCACGCGTGTCCAGAAGATCATGGAGCTGGTCGGCCTCCAGCCGTACCACGAGCGGCGGTACCCGCACGAGTTCAGCGGCGGTCAGCGCCAGCGGATCGGCATCGCTCGCGCGCTCATCCTCGAACCCGACCTGGTCGTCTGCGATGAACCGGTCAGCGCGCTCGACGTCAGCATCCAGGCGCAGGTGCTGAACCTGCTGCGCGGGCTGCAGCAGGAGCTGGGACTGACGTACCTGTTCGTGGCGCACAACATGGGCGTGGTCGAGCACATCAGCGACCGGGTGGCGGTCATGTACCTCGGCGCCATCGCCGAGCTGGCCGGCTCCGCCGACATCTACCGCACGCCGCTCCACCCGTACACGATCGCCCTGCTCTCCGCCGTCCCACCCGCCTCGCCGCGCGACCGCGAGCGGCGACGCCGGATCATCCTGCTCGGCGACGTGCCGTCGCCGGTGAATCCGCCCTCGGGCTGCCGCTTCCACACTCGCTGCTGGCTGCGCCGCCAGCTCGACAACCCCGAGCGCTGCGTGACCGAGCGGCCGGCCCTGCGCAGCCTCGAGGTGTTCGGCAGCCACCAGGTGGCCTGCCACTTCGCGGAGCAGCTCACCTCCGGTCCGGAGCGTGAGCGGCTCATCGGCGAGGCGGCGCGGACCTCGTCGGCGTTCGACACCAGCGTGGTGGAGACCGCGGGCCCGACCCAGGTTCCGCCGCCCGACACCGGTAGCCTGTTCGGCGGACCCGGCGAGGGTGTCTCGAGCGAGGAGGGGCAGGGCCGGGTCTGACCGGACGCCGGCTGCGCTACGCTGCGCGGCATGGAGTACCGGATCGCGCTGGCCCAGATCGCCCCGCGCTTGGGCGACGTCGACGCCAACCTCGAAGGAGCCGCCGATGCGGTCCGGCGCGCCGCCGGAAAGAATGCGGCGCTGACCGTCCTGCCGGAGCTCGCGCTGACCGGTTACCTGCTCCAGGACCTGGTGCCCGAGGTCTCGATGCGTGCCGACGACCCGCGCCTGCTGGCGCTCGGCCGCGAGGCGACGGACATGCTCGTGGCGGTCGGCTTCGTCGAGGAGACGGACGACCACCGCTACGCGAACAGCGCCGCCCTCCTGCGCAACGGCGAGCTGGTCGGCCTGCATCGCAAGGCGTATCTCCCGACCTACGGCCTCTTCGACGAGGGCCGCTTCACGCGGCCCGGCGACCGCATCCGGACCGTCGAAGTCGGGGAGCCGATCGGACGCATCGGGCTCAGCGTATGCGAGGACTTCTGGCATGCCAGCCTGCCCATGCTGCAGGCGCAGGATGGCGCCGATCTGCTGGTGAATGTCGCTGCCGGCCCGTCGAGGGCTCCCGGGTCGGCGGCCGGCATGGCCGCGATTGCCGGCTGGCACAAGATGCAGGACACCTACGCGCTGCTCGGAACGGTGGCGATCGCCTTCTGCAACCGCGTCGGCAACGAGGAGGGGCTCACCTTCTGGGGCGGCTCGCGCATCCTCGCCGCCGACGGGTCCGCGGTGGTGGAGGCGCCGTTGTGGGAGGAGGCGCTGGTGGTCGGCGCGATCGACACCGACGACGTCCGCATGCAGCGTTATGGCCTGCCGCTCCTGGCCGACGAGCGGCTCGACCTCGTCCGGCGCGAGCTGGATCGGATCATCGCCGAGCGCAGCGGTCTCGAGGACGGCGCCAGGTGACCCGCGACCCCGAGCTGCCGCCGCTGCCCGCCATCGAGCCGGCGCAAGCGATCGAGGTCATCGTCGGGTTCATCCGCTCCCAGATGGAGCAGACCGGTTTCCGGCGCATCGTGCTCGGCCTTTCGGGCGGGGTCGACTCGTCGACGGTCGCCTTTCTCGCCGCCCGAGCGGTCGGCGCCGACAACCTGCTGGCGGTGCGCATGCCGTATCGCACCTCCTCGGAGGCTGCGGAGACCGATGCGCTACGCGTGGTCGACGCCCTCGGGTGTCGGACCGAGCGGGTCGAGATCACGCCGATGGTCGATGCCATGCTGGCCCTCATCGAGGACCCGGAGCAGCCTGCGGCGGGGGACGCGCTCAACGTGCGCCGCGGGAACGTGATGGCCCGCCAGCGGATGATCGTGGTCTACGACCGCTCGGCCGCCTTCGACGCCCTGGTTGCCGGGACCAGCAACAAGACCGAGGCGCTGCTCGGCTACGGGACGCTCCACGGCGACATGGCGGCCGCGTTCGCCCCGATCGGCGACCTGTACAAGACCCAGCTGCGTTCGGTCGCCACCGAGCTCGGGGTCCCACGCGAAATTCTCGACAAGCCGCCGTCGGCCGACCTGTGGCCGGGCCAGACCGACGAGGGCGAGCTCGGCCGCTCCTACGACGTGCTCGATCGAAGCCTCTTCGCCCTGGTGGACCGACGCTGGACGGTGGACCGATGCGTGGCGGCCGGCCTCGAGCGAGACCTCGTCGAATGGGTTGCCCGCCGCGTGGCGCAGATGGAGTTCAAGCGCCAGCAGCCACCGGTCGCCAAGGTCTCGATGCGTACGCCGGGAGTCGACCACCTCTATCCACGGCGCCGCCCGGGCTCTCGTCGCGGCGCCTGATAAGCGCCTGGTAACGGGCCCGGTAATCGGCCCTGGCTAGGGTACTTTCCGAGCGGCCGAACTCGCCCCCGGTGCGCTGGTTGATGGAAGGAGCCATCGGATGAACAAGGTGATGCTCGTCGGCCGTCTGACCCGGGATCCGGAACTGCGATCGCTGCCGTCGGGCAAGCAGGTCGCGACGTTCTCGGTTGCCACCAACGAGTACCGCGGCGGCAACGGAGAGCGGACCGAGTACCACGCCTGCGTGGCCTGGGACCGCCTGGCGGAGATTTGCGGGCAGTTCCTGTCGAAGGGCCAGCTCGTCGACGTCGAGGGCCGCCTGCAGACCCGCCAGTGGGACGACGACGCCGGCAAGAGACATTGGAAAACAGAGGTCGTCGTCGGGACCCTCGAGATGCTCTCCGGCCGCTCGAAGAAGGAGTACGCCAAGGAGACGCAGGCCCTGGCGGATGCCCCGGATGCTGCGCCTGCGTCCAACGGCGCCGCGGAGAGCGACCTAGAGGCCGTGGTCGCCATGTGATCCGTCGGGCGACGGGGCTTCCCCCGTTCCGTCGCCCGATCAGCCGAGGCGATCCTGACCCGCGGAGCCGGCATGTGGACACGCGAGTATGTCTGTTGGCAAGCTGCGACATTGCACAGCGTCACGGTCGAGGGCAACGAGCCCCAGGATGGCGGGAGAGCGGTTACTCGACTCCGTGCTCGAATCTACGGGCCGGCACTGATCGTGACGGTCATCGTGCCGGTGTAGGTGCCGACACGCGACTGAGCCGGAATGGCGAGGCTGACGTCGAGACTCTGGGTGTACGTACCTTGTCCGAAGCCGGGCGCTGCGGCGAGTGTCTTGCGCGCGGCGTCGAGAGCTCCCGTGCTGCCCGTCACGGGCGGATTCGGTCCACCGAGAGCGCTGACCGCCTGGCCGGCCGTGGACGCAGCGGTGCCGGCCGACGTGATGGAAAAGTTCGCAGCCGGAATAGCCGTGCCGCCGTTCGGCCCGGAGTAGGCGAACGCTGAGCTCTGCACGGTGACGTTCCAGCCGGCACCCGTGCCGGAGCTGTCGTCGGCCGTCAGCGCCAGGGTGCCCGGGCTTGTCTGGGCGCTGTGTGAGTAGGTGACAGCAGCCAGCGACAGATCTGCCACGCTGGCGCTTCTCGTTCCGGCATTGATGGTCTGCGTGACGGTGTTGGCGGCGCCGGCCGGCGCCACTGCCGCGGCTGTGACCGCTGCAGCGACCGCGAGCGCCGTTGCGAAACGCGGTGGTCGGGAGATCGTCATCGGAGCTTCCTTTACGGTGGCAGCGGCTGTGAGAAGGCCGGCCGCCCAGGTGGGTCGACATGTTGGGTAGCGGTTTAGGAGCTGACATTACGCAGACGCCGACAGATTGACGATTGGACGATATGCCGCGACTTTCTAGGACCACGCCGCAAGAAACCGGTAACGCTCCGATGGCGGCCGAAAGCCGTTTTTCGGTGGGACCTCGCCCGTACTCTCGTTCAGCGCCGCAATCGAGCTCAGTGGTGCCCCAACCAGCAACTGCGTGCATCGTTGCTGCTGCAATCCGTGGGACGTCCACACACGAGCTTTCGGCTAGTCGGGATCGCCGGCGCTTCCGCTTGCGCGCTTGATCACGTCGACGACGGGAACACCGTGTGACATGTGGAACCGGCGTTTACGCCCCGACTACGGC
>JALZDF010000105.1 GCA_030862645.1 Chloroflexota bacterium | reverse complement strand
GCCTCGCAGAGAGCGGCGACGATCTCGACCGCGTACGGCACATCGAGCGAGCCGCGCGCGACCAGAACATCGCGGAGGTCCGTACCCGCCACGAACTCCATCACCATGTAGTAGGTGTGGTCGTCCTCCGAGCCCCAGTCGTAGACGCCGACCACGTTCGGATGCGTGAGTCGCGCCGCGGCGCGTGCCTCCTGCTTGAAGCGGGCCGCGAAGCCCGGATCGGAGCTGAACTGCGGGCGGAGGATCTTGACCGCCACCTCGCGGTCGAGCTGCTCGTCGAGGGCGCGCCAGATCGTGGCCATGCCGCCCTCGCCCAGCGGCGCGATCAGCCGGTATCGGCCGCTGATGAGCCGGCCGAGCATCTCCACGGCGGGTCAGTCTCGCAGGTCGAGGCCGCGGACGTATGCGCGCATCTCGTCCGCGTCCTCCGACTCGAGCGCGATCGCGATGTTCGCCTTCAGCCAGCCGATGCGGGTGCCGGCATCGTGGCGCCTGCCGTCGAACTGGTAGCCGAAGACGGGCTGCTCGCGGCTGAGGGTGCGGATCGCATCGGTCAGCTGGATCTCGCCGCCGGCGCCGCGCGGGGTCTGCTCGAGCACGTCGAAGATCTTCGGCGTCAGGATGTAGCGGCCCAGGACGGCCAGGTCCGACGGCGCCTCGTCGACCGGTGGCTTCTCCACGAGATTTCGGATCTCGACCAGTCGCCCCTCCTCGTGGAGGGGGGCGACGATGCCGTAGCGCGTCACCTCCGAACGCTCGACACGCTGCACGGCGATGACCGACCCGCGATGGGCAAGATGCGCGTCGATGAGCTGCCGGGTGACCGGCTGGCCGGACGGGTTGAGCATGACGTCGTCGCTGAGCAGGACGGCGAAGGGCTCCTCGCCGACGAGGTCCTTGGCCATGAGCACCGCGTGCCCGAGCCCGAGCTGCTCGCGCTGGTGGACGAAGGCGACCGTCCCGTACTCACTGATGCGCCGGATGGTGCGCAGCATCTCGATGTCGCCGCGCTCCTCGAGCCAGCGCTCGAGCGACGCGTTGGAGTCGAAGTGATCCTCGATCGCGCTGCGGCCGGTGGCGATGACGATGATGATCTGTTCGATCCCCGAGGCCACCGCCTCCTCGACCGCGTACTGGATGATCGGCCGGTCGACGAGCGGCATGATCTCCTTGGGGATCGCCTTTGTCGCCGGCAGGAAGCGGGTGCCGAACCCCGCCGCGGGCAGGACGGCCTTTCGGACGCGCACGGTGATGAGAAGACTCCTTGTTGCTGGTCAGCAGCGCGGCAATGGCGTGCTCAGGCTGACGCGGAGGGATGCCGCGATCGGTTCCTCACAGGGGACGCAAGTATACCAACCGGCGTTGCGCCCACCCTCCGGGCCGGTCGGGCGGTACAATCGCGCGGCCCATGCTGAAGTCACTCGTCCGCACCTTCCGTGGCCCCAGCCGGGACCCGAGGATGACCTACATCAGCCGGCCGCTGCCGCGCGACCTGCCCGACGAGCAGGTGGTCGAGGCGCTCGAGCTGGCGCTCGCCGCGGACCCCAATCCGGCCTACCTGGTCGAGACCCTGCCCGCCGCGCTGAAGCAGGTCACCGGGCGCAACCTCCAGGTCCTGGATCGATCGGTCCGCGACGTGACCGGCGCCTTCACCAAGGCGCAGGTCATGATCCGCGACGGCGACGTCGGCCGCTGGCCGGGCTATGACGCCATGTCGTATCCGCTGATCGCTCCCTCGCCCAAGGCCGAGCAGACGCGAGCCGCCATCGTGGCGGCGGATGCGTCCAGCGGCGAGGCCGAGGCACCTGCCGGCCCGAAGCCGGGCTGGGAGCCGCCGCCTCCTCCGGCGCGCCGCTGATGGGACGCCAGAACGTCCCACGCGACCAGTGGCTCGAGCTCGGCCACGAGTGCCCGCGGTGCGGCGAGCAGATCACCGAGGAGGACGTCCACGCCTGGCGCCCGATGCCGGAGGATCCGAAGCTCCTGCTCCTCTATTGCCGGAACTGCGGCGACCGCGTCGAGATCAACCACATCTGACGCTCAGTCGTTGAGCAGCGCGTTGATCTGAGCGCGCACGTCATCGCTCACGGCGCCCGTCCCGCCCAGGATGGTGACCCTCCGAGGATCGAGCCTCAGCAGCTCGCTGCTCACCGCACCGGGCAAGGACGTTCCCGGCACGAGCAGCAACGGCCCACCGCGCCGGGCCGCAGCCGGTCCGCCGGTCAGACCATCGGGATAGTTGCGGCCGGTCGCGATGAAGACCTGCGGTACCCCGGTACCAAACGTTGCGCGCGAGATGGCCACGGAGGTCGCATAGCGGTCGACGCCCGAACGGCGCTCCACCGGCCGGGGGGTGTAGGCCTGGAGCTGGGAGGCCACGGTCGCGTTGACGGCGCCCGTCCCGCCCAGGATCACGATGCGCTGCGGCTTCAGCCGCCCGAGCTCCGCGGCCGTGGTGCCGGGCAGAGCGGTCGGGCGCACGAGCACGATCGGCCCGCCCTGGACTCCGGCGGCGGGCACGCCGGCCAGGGCGTCTGGATAGTCGACGCCGGTGGCCACGTAGGCGACCGGCACGCCCAAGGGGAAGGTGGCGCGGGAGATGGCGGCGGCCGTCGCGTAGCGATCGGTCCCGTACAGCCGCGACGCGCCACCCGGCGCATACCGGGCGAGGTCGGCCATGGCGGCGTCGGAGATGACCCCCGGTCCGCCGAGGACCACGATCCGCTGGGGCTTGAGTCGCAGCAGCTCCGCCCGCGTGGCGGATGGGACTCCCGCCGATCCGACCAGCAGGACCGGCCCGCCGTTCCTGGCGGCCGCCGCGCCGCCCGCCAGCGCGTCGGGGTAGTTGATGCCGGTGGCAACGTAGGCGGCGGGCACGCCCGGGGCGAAGTTCCGGCTCGACACCTGTGCCGCGGTCGCGTAGCGGTCCACGCCCGCGTAGCGCTCGATGAGCACGTCGCCCGGCGTGACGCGGATGACGCGGTCGCCCGTTCCGTTGGAGGTGGTCAGGTAGAGCGAGCCGTCCGGAGCCGCGACGGCCGCGCGAAGCCGCCCATAGTCGCCATCGAGCAGCAGGTCGGCCTGGGTGAGCGTGTTGCCGCCGTTCGACGACACGAAGCGGCGAAGGTCCTGCTGCTTGAGCTGGGAGACGACGGCGCTGCCGTTCCAGTCCTCCCACGAAGGATGGTCGAGGAAGGTCATGCCCGAGGTGGCGATTGTGGGCGTTCCGCTGGCCCATGCGGGGGCGCTGTAGCCATCGGCCGGCAGGCAGCCGGCGGGCATGTGCGGTTTGCCGGCGCCGGTGTAGCACGGCCAGCCGTAGTTCGCGCCGGGCACGATGCGGTTGATCTCGTCGTCGACGTTCGGTCCGTGCTCCGCCGCGTACACCTGACCGCCGGGCGCGAAGGCGATCCCTTGCGGATTGCGGTGCCCCATGCTGTAGACCGCGGTGCGCTGCGCCGCGGGCGTCCAGATCGGGTTGTCGGCTGGCACCGCTCCACCGCGCGTGATGCGGAGGATCTTGCCGTTGAGGCTGGTCGGATCCTGGGCCCTGCTGGGGACGCCTCCGTCGCCGATGCCGACCCACAGCAGTCCGGCCGCGTCCATCTCGAGCGAGCAGCCGTTGTGCTGGAGGCCAGCATCTCCACCGGTGAAGATGACCGTCATCTGATCGAGCGTCCGAGTGGGGGTCATCCGGTACCGCAGCACCTGGTTCACCCAGATCGGTTCGTCTTCACCTTCAGGTACCGGGACTTGCCTGGAGGCGCACACGTACACGAATCGATTCGAGGCGAACGACGTATCGATCGCGATGCCGTTCAGGCCCGACTCGTGCTCGGCGCGGACGTTCGGCACCTCCGTGGTGCTGATGAGCGTGGCCCCGGGAGCTCCGCTGGCATAGATTTGGATTCGGCCGGGGCGCTCGGTGACGATCATGGTCCCGTCCGGCGTGAAGTCGAGGTCCCATGGCACCACCAGGTTTGACTGGATGACGGTGCTGGTCGGGGTCGGGCTCGCCGCCAGCGTGGGAGCCGGAAGCGAGGCGGCCACAAGCGCTGCCGCGGCGACGAACGAGAGAGCGAGGCGAGCGGTCAAGCGAGCAGTCCCCCTGTGCCTGGGTTCGATTGGCAGCGGGCACCGCGCGCCGAGCGCCCGGGCCTGGCTCAGATGATGAGCCCTCAGGTCAACCGTTGGCGGGCGAATGGATGGTGCCCCCAAGGGGATTCGAACCCCTGATCTCCACCTTGAAAGGGTGGCGTCCTAGGCCTCTAGACGATGGGGGCGCCGAGCGACCGTGCTCAATCGTAGCAGCGGTCCAAGGTCCGGGCCCCCGGCGTGCCTCATCCGAGGAAGAACAGGAACAGGAGGATGAGGAGTCCGGCGATGGCCACGGCGGCCACGATCGCCATCAGGCCACCGCCGACGGCGATGAGCACCGCCTGGCCGTGGTTGCGCCGGCGAGCGGCCCGCCCACCCCAGATCCATCCCTGGCTGTAGAGAAACAGGCCGATGAGCGATCCCAGCACGGCGGCCGCCAGCAGCGCGAGCACCGACAGGTCGGAGTCGCGTCCGAGCAGGGCGAGGGCGGCGAGCGCGCCGGCGATGATCAGGCCGACGATCCCGATCACGACGTTGCGCAGCAGGGGGTGCATCGGCGCGCCATTCTAGACGGTCTTGCATGCCGGCTCGCCCAAGGGGTTGGACGCCGGGTATGCAACTTGCTTTCCGCTGGGTCGGAGGCTGGAAGCATCGATAGCCCCACAGCCAAGCAGCGAAGGAGGCGCCAGATGGCCGAGCGCCGCAGCACCGACCAGAACGGCTCCACCAATGAAGGGAACATGAGCGTCCGCGAGGCCGGCCGCAAGGGAGGCAAGACGACGCGCGCGCGGTACGGCGCGGAGTTCTTCCAGGAGATCGGCGCCAAGGGCGGCAAGGCGGTCAGCGAGCGCTACTCCAACGAGCACTTCCGCGAGATCGGCCGCAAGGGAGGCCGCCGCGTGGCCGAGCTGATCGAGCGCGCCAAGCGGCTCGAGCCGGATCAGGAGCGCGAGTAACGCTCCTCCTTCCAGGGATCGGCGTCGTTGTGATAGCCGTTGCGCTCCCAGAAGCCGGGGTGGTCCTCGGCGGTGAACTCGATGCCGCGCAGCCACTTGGCGCTCTTCCAGAAATAGCGCCCCGGCACGATCGCGCGCAGCGGGTAGCCATGCTCGGCGCTGAGCGGCTGCCCGTCGTAGTTCCAGGCAAGCAGGCAGTTGGGCTGCATTGCGGTGGCCAGCGGCACGTTCGAGGTGTAGCCGGCCTCGGCGTGGAAGATGAC
>JALZDF010000102.1 GCA_030862645.1 Chloroflexota bacterium | reverse complement strand
CATGCGATGGGCATGTACATGTGGGACGACGACCGCTTCGCCGATCCGGCTCGACCCGTCCAGGTCGGAACCGATGAGCCGACGAGGCCGGACTCGCTGTACGGCGCCAGCAAGGTGTGGGGCGAGGCCCTCGGTCGCCTCTACGCCGAGCGGCACGGCCTGGTGGTCGTGTGCCTCCGCATCGGCTGGGTCACCGAGGACGACGAGCCTCCGACCAGGACCGAGAGCCGCCTCGAGCCGCCCGAGGTGGCGCGTCGCGCGCCCGGAATGTGGCTCAGCCATCGCGACTGCGCGGCGCTGGTCGGTGCCGCGCTGACCGCCGACGTCCGTTTCGCGAGCGTCAACGGCGTGAGCGACAACGCGGGTCGCTGGTTCAGCCTCGACCAGGGCCGGCGGCTGCTGGGCTGGGAGCCCCGGGACGGCATCCGCTGAGGCTCGACCTGTGGATGAGCTGTTGAGATCGACGCGAGTGATCGCGGAATTCGGGGATAAAGGATCTTGCGGTCCGCCTCCATGACGGCCGATACTGGGGTCGTCCCGAAGGGGCAAGCGATACCGGATCAGGCGATTACATCAACGGTTCCGGTACCGGCAGCGGTGGCTTCGGCCGCCGAGGTCGGGCGCCTGTTCCTTCGGGATTTCTCCGTGTACACCCGGCGTCTCCAGCGCGCGACCGGCCGGGATCAGCGCGATGACCAGCGCAATAGTGGCGTTGCCGATGGCGAAGGCCAGCAGCGCGCCTTGGAGACCGATCACCTCGATCAGCAGGCCGGCAGAGAAGACGCCGAGCGGCACGACGACCTTGGGCACGGCATACATCGCCGCGAACACGCGACCGCGCAGCTCAGCCGGCGTCCGCTCCTGGCGCACGGCCCGCTCCAGGGGATCGATGGCCCCGACGGTGATCCCGATCAGCACCAGGGCCGGCACCAGCATCGGCAACTCGGGCAGTGCCACGAGCGTGAAGCTGACCGCCGCGTACGCGCCCCACAGCAGCCGGTAGAGCGTCGTTCGGCGCATCCCGCGCGCGACCAGGAAGAATAGGCCGATGCCGATCAGCCCGCCCACGCCGTATGCTCCGAGCGCCACACCGAGCGCGGCCGGCTCGCCGAAGCGGTCGGCCACGTAGACCGGCAACAGCACCGGGCTCAGCGGGTCGATGAAAAATGCGCCGGCGGTAGCCGCCAGCATCACCGTCAGGATCGCCGGCTCCCGCCAGATGAACCGCAGCCCCTCCACCATCTCGCGGACATAGGCTGACGGCGCCCGCCGTTCCCGCAGCGGTCCGGCTCCGCCTGCCACAGTCACCAGGGCGGCCGACAGAGCGAACGAGGCGCCGTCGACCCAGAGCAGCGCCGGCGCTCCTACGAGGGCGATCAGCACCCCCGCGGCTGGAGCGCCAAGCAGATATGCCCCGTGCTCGGTCGCGGTGAGGGCCGAGGTCACCTGCTCGGTTCGCAGGCCGGCACGACGGGTCAGCTCGGGCAGCATCGCCTCCCGAGCCGCCGCAGCCGGGGCGTCGAAAAGCGAGCCGAGGAACGCGAGCACGAAGAGGTGCCATAGCTCCAGCACCCCGAGCAGGTGCAGCAACGGGATACCGGCCACACTGGCCGCGCTGAGGAGGTCGCCGACGGCGCTGGCTTGGCGTGGACCGACCCGATCGATGACGGTGCCTCCGA
The DNA here is from genome assembly GCA_030862645.1 of Chloroflexota bacterium. Lineage (GTDB taxonomy): Bacteria > Chloroflexota > Limnocylindria > QHBO01 > QHBO01 > JACDBZ01. The sequence goes on along the minus strand of JALZDF010000102.1, from coordinate 29,494 downwards.
AGAACGCACCGATCGCCAGCGGAGCGCTGGCGAAGAGTGCCGCGATCCCAGTCTGGAGGGCGCTGCCGGTCTCGACGAGGACGAACCACGGAATGGCGACCGCGGCCAGCACGTTGCCGAGCAGGGAGATGGCGTTGGCAGCAAGGACGGCGATGAGCGGCGCACGCGGACGCATGCCTGTAGCCTGATCGAGCGTCAGGGCTGGCTGCGTGCCTCGTCCGGCCGGCGTTCGACGAGCCGTGATCGATGGTCGACTGCCATGCGGTATGTCCCTCTCTGCAACACAGGCTGGGTCGGCTTGCACCGGGTATGCCAGCCCGGGAAACACCTGCGTAGCGTGCTAACTGCCGCGTTCCATGTCGCCCCTCATGACGGCGCTGCCGTGAAATCCGGAGGCGGCCGCGTGGCCAGGGTCAACGTCATCGACGAGGCGGAGCTCCTATGGTCGATTTTCGCATCTCCGCCACTTCGAGCTCGTCCGATGAGTCCCGCTCGCGCCGGCGGTCTTACCCGGTGAGGCCCAGAACCAAACAAAAGGAGACGGCATGAACCTGAACAGCATCCTCATCGGCTCCGAGGATTCGCAACGGCTCGTCGAGTACTACACCCGGCTCTTCGGAGAGCCCTCGTGGAGTGGCGGCGGCTATACCGGCTGGCAGCTGGGGGGCGGGGCCGTGACCATCGGCCCGCACGACCAGGTCACCGGCAAGAACGCACATCCGGGCCGCATCATCTGGAACATCGAGAGCGCCGACGTGAAGGCCGACTTCGAGCGCCTCGAGGCGGCCGGAGCCACCGTCATCCGCGAGCCTTACACCATGGGCGATATGCCCGAAGACGGGGGCGCCATCGCCACGTTCGCCGATCCGGATGACAACTACTTCCAACTCGTGAGCCCGATGAGCCCCTAACCGCCTCGCAGGCAGGCCAGGCACGCGCGCAGGGCTCGCTCCGGGGCGGCAATCCGCGCCGACGCGTTGGTCCATAGGCTGGCGCCGGCCTCGCCGGCCGCGTCCTCGCATGCCACGAGGACGGCGCCGAGTCGCAGGTAGGACTGGTAGAAGCCGCGCGAGCTGCCGAAGCCGCGTCCGGCAAAGAAGCCATCATCCTTCGCATCGGCCCGGGCCCGTAGCGCGCGGGTCGCGGCTGCCACGTCGAGCGCAGCCGCACCTCGGCCTTCGATGGCGATGAGGACCGTGTTCGGCACGCTCGGCGGCAGCTGCCGCAGCTTCGCGAGTAGCGGACCGCCGTAGGTCGCTGCCTCCGGGGAGCCACGCAATCGCGTCACCTCGAGATTGAAGCTTGGCTGGCCGCCGAAGCTGACCGTGAAGTCCGGCCCGCCCATGGTGGAGCCGTAGGCCTCGAACGCCAGCTGGATCCGTCGATCCGCCAGCAGCAGCCGTGCCGTCCGTAGTTCTGCCCGGACGTCGCGGCGGGCCTCGACGTCCCCCGCGCGGCGCAGCTTCTTCCGGATCTTGTCGCGATGCGTCTCCGCGAACCTCCGGAATGGGGCGGAGGCCGCCAGCCATCCGATCAGCTCATCGGCCAGCCCATCCGTGTCGGCTTCCTCGTGGAGGTAGCGAGCAAGTCGCTCGACCGCGGTGGCCGGAGACATCGGTCTGCCTACCTGGCTGGGAGGTCGAGGCGCAGGAGGTGGCGGGGGAGTCCGCCGCTCTTCGCGTCGGTGACCAGCACGCGTCGAAAGCCCACCGCCTCGAACATCGATGCGATGCCGACATAGCCGGCACCGACCTCGACGCGCGCTCCCTGCGGGTCGATCGGGTAGGCCTCCACGCCGGGCGCGCCCGCGCGGCGGGCGGCCTCCACGACGCCGGCCAGCAGTGCCTTCGCGATCCCGCGGCGACGATAGCCCGGGCGGCTGCGGAAGCAGCCGATGGACCACACTGGCTGGTCGTCGACGGCCGGAATCGTGCGGGAGTGCAGGAGGCGCGGTGTGTCCGTTCGAACGGCGACGCCCACCCAGCCGACAGGCACGCCGTCGAGATAGGCGAGGTACCCCGGCGGGGGCGGCCCGCCTCGCATCTGGTCGCGGAGCAGCTCGGGCCTCGATCTGCCGCCGGACCGCGCCTTCGCATCATGGCCCCGCCAGGCCTGGCACCAGCACCCGGCCTCGCCGCTCGCATCGAGCAGCGCGCTCACGTCGGACCAGCGGTCCTCGGTGGCGGGGACGATTTCCGGAACTGCCCTCGTTGCCACCTTCGCACCCTATCAAGTACAGATACGATGAGCCGCGAAAATCGGACCGTGAATCTCGCTCGCGGGCTCTCGTTCGACCTCGACGATACGCTGATCGACGGCGATGCCAACCGGCAAGCGATCTCCGGACCCGTGAGGAGATGGCTCCCACGATCGGCCTTGACCCGACCAGTTCACGTCCGACCCGAACCACGAGATCCGTTCCCTCGGCGAGCTGCCGGCGCTCCTCGGTGTGTCCTGACAGTCACTCCTGGCACATCGGTCCGGGACCGATGAGTCCCGCGACGCGTCGGAGTCCCATGACCATGAGAAGGAGATCCCCAACGGTGATGCATACGATTCCGGGATTCCAGGGCACGCTCATCGGTCCGGACGACGAGGGCTACGACGCACATCGCGAGGTCTGGAACGCGATGGTTGATCGCCGCCCGGCGTTGATTGCTCGCTGCTCGAGCGATTCGGACGTCGCCGCGGCGGTCCTGCACGCCCGGCAGCACGACCTGGAGATCGGAGTGAAGTGCGGCGGGCACAGTGTCCTCGGCCTCTCTGTGCCCGCGCACGGCCTGATGATCGACCTCTCGCCGATGAACATGGTCGCGATCGAACCCGAGCAGCAGCGCGCCACCGTGGGCGGCGGCGCGCTGCTCCGCTACCTCGACCGTGGGGCCCAGCAGCATGGGCTTGCGACGACAGCCGGCAACGTGTCCCATACCGGGGTCGGCGGGCTCACGCTCGGCGGCGGGATGGGCTGGCTCGCGCGGCAGGCGGGCCTGGCGTGCGACAACGTGGAGGCGTACACCGTCGTCTCCGCCGACGGCGAAACGCTGCGGGCCTCGGCAACGGACAACCCGGACCTCTTCTGGGCGCTGCGCGGAGGCGGCGGCAACTTCGGAGTCGTGACCGAATTCGAGTTCCGCCTTCACCGGGTGCCCGGCCAGGCGCTCGTGGTCGAGCTGGCCTTCGACGCGACGGACGCCATGGAACCGATGCGCCGATGGCGCGGCCTGCTCGCCGACGCGCCGCGCGCGGCCACCCTCACCGCCGACGCGGTCACCGTCGCCGGACGCCCCACGGTTCTGATCGGCTTCGTGTGGGTCGGCGATCCTGGGGAGGGGATGGCCTACCTGCGCACGATGCGCAGCATCGGCACTCCGCGTGACGAGTCGGTCCGACCGATGACCTACATGGAGCTCCAGAGCATCGGCGACGACCGGCATCACCATGGGCTGCGGCGGTATGCGGCCGGCCACTACCTGACCGAGCTTTCCGACCCCGCGCTCGAGGCCTTCCTGAGCCGCGGCGTCCAGCACGCCGACGGCGTGGACTGGAGCCGCGTCGCGGCCGGCGGATTCCAGGCATACGGCGGAGCCATCGCGGAGGTGGCGAACGAGGACTCGGCGTTCAGCCATCGCAACGCGTTGGTCGAGTTCTTCGGCGGCCAGACCTGGGTCGATCCGGCCGAAGACGACGAGCGGATGTCATCGGCCCGAGCCTTCGGCGCCGTCCTCGAGCCCTTCGCGAGCGGGGTGTACGTCAACGCGCTCTTCGAGCAGGGCGAGGCAGGGGTCAGGCGGGCGTACGGCGACGCGAAGCTCGCCAGGTTGGCCGCGCTGAAGCGCCGATACGATCCGGAGAACGCCTTCCACCTGAACCAGAACATCGCGCCGGCGCCGTAGTCGGCGGCGGCCACCCACCTACGACGAATGTCTCTTGGGAAGGCCGGCGTCGCGTGCTACGTTCGGCGGGCGACCGACCGAGCGAGGCGTCGGTCGGTTTGACGCTCCCATAGAGAGGAAGCCACATGAAAGCGTTGCGAGTCACCGGCCTGGATGGCGGCGCGCGAGAGCTGACCGACGAGACGCTCGACTCCTTCGCCGCCGGGCTGGAGGGATCCGTCCTCTACCCGAGTGACGATGGATACGCAGACGCGATCGCCATCTGGAACGGCATGATCGCCAAGCGGCCGGCGGCGGTGATCCGGCCCGCCTCCACCGGAGACGTGGTGCGAGCGGTCCACTTCGCACGCGACAACGAGCTCGAGCTCTCGATCAAGGGCGGCGGGCACAACATTGCTGGCCTGGCCCTGACCGATGGCGGCATCACCCTGGACATGTCGACGATCAAGGACGTGGCAGTCGACGTCGAGGCACGGCTTGCTCGGGTGGGCGCCGGGTGCAACCTCGGCGACGTCGACCGCGCGACGCAGACCCACGGCCTGGCGACCACCTTGGGCTTCGTCTCGGCGACCGGCGTGGCGGGCCTGACCCTGGGTGGCGGATTCGGCTACCTGACCCGCCGCTTCGGCTGGACCATCGACGATCTGGAGGAGGTGGAGATCGTCACCGCCGACGGGACGGTGCGCCGTGCATCCCGTACCGAGAACGAGGACCTCTTCTGGGCCCTGCGCGGTGGTGGCGGCAACTTTGGCGTGGTCACACAGTTCATCCTGCGCCTGCACGAGGTCGGCCCGCAGATCACCGCCGGCATCATTGCCTGGCCGGCGTCCGAGGCCGATGCCATCCTCGACCTGTATCGGAAGACGGTCGAATCGGCCCCGCGAGAGCTCACCGCAGTGGTCGTGCGCCGCAACGCGCCGCCCGCCCCATGGCTGCCGGAGTCCGCGCACGGAACGCCGATCATCATGATGATCGTCTGCCACTCGGGCACGCTCCAGCAGGCAGAGGTCGACCTCGCACCGATCAAATCCCATGGCACCCCGTTGGCGGACCTGATCCAGGTCAAGGACTACGTCGCCCAGCAGACGCTCCTCGACGCGACGCAGCCGAAGGGGATGCATTACTACTGGAAGTCGGAGTTCCTTCCGGGGCTCAGCGACGAGCTGTTCGCGGCCTACAACGCCCAGTTCGTCGACCTCAAGGCGCCGGCAAACCAGATCGTGCTCTTCCACGTCGCGGGCGCGCTCAACGAGCATCCCGAGGACGACGGCGCCATGGGCAACCGCGAGGCCGCCTTCGCGTGCGTGATCCAGTCGATGTGGACACCCGACAGCGAGGCGGGCGACGCCAACCGGGGCTGGGTGCGAAGCGCCTGGCAGGCGCTGAAGCCATTCTCGACCGGCGGCAACTACATCAATTTCCAGACCGCTGATGAGGCCGACTCACGGACGCTGGAGTCCTACCGCGGCAACTACTCGCGCCTGGAGTCGATCAAGGCCATCCATGACCCGACCAATCTGTTTCGGGTGAATCGCAACGTCCGCCCGTGACGGTTTTCGACCGCGGCAACCCAGCGCGCTCCGGGACAGCCGAGGCAGGTACGGCGCCCCAGCCAGCGGCTGACCCGCAGCTCCCGCGCTTCACGCGCTGGGCGCGCCCCGTCGTGGATGCCGTCGCTCGCATCAACGCGAGCGTTCACCTCAAGCTTCTCTTCGGCTTCCTCGCCGGCGCTCTCCTGCTCATCGGCATGGCCGTCCTCAGCCTGATCGTCATCGACCGCATGGATGCTCGCATGCAGCAGCTGGATGCACTTCGCGAGAAGTCGAGCCGTGCGCAGCAGGCGCTGTACTCGGTGACGGCGCAGAGCCACTACCGGGCGATGGCCCTGCTGACCGGGCAGGACCAATACAACGCCCAGATCGCCGAGGCCAAGCTCCTGTTCTCGGAGCTCGTGGATGCCATGGAGGCCGCGGATCCCGACCAGGCGGACTTCTTCGAGGAGGTGCGCGAGGTGGATCGCGGCTTCGGCGCCTCGAGCGACGAGGTGCTCGCCCTTTACCTGGCGGGTGACATCGAGGCAGCCACGGCCCTGCACATCAACGAGGAGCACACCGCCTCGCACGAGCTCGAGGCCCGGATGCGGAGCCTGATCGAGTCGGCGGTGGGCGAGGCCGCCGCCGCGCGGGACGCCTTCGACGGCGACCGGACGCTGCTCGCATGGATCGTGGTGGCATTCTCGGCGGCCGCCGTCGCGATCGCCATGGGGCTGGGCTTCGCCCTCTCCTGGGCATTCATCCTGCCGCTGCGCAGGATGGGAGGCGCGCTGAGAGCGATCACCAACGAGGACTTCAGCCAGCGGGTCGACGTGCCCAACCGGGACGAGCTCGGGACGCTGTCTCGAGACCTCAACGCGACCACCGAACGGCTGGCGCAGCTCTTCGACGACCACCGAGCCCTGACCGATCGGCTTAGCGCCACCAACGTGTCGCTCGCACGCGCCAGCACGGCCAAGTCGCAGTTCCTCGCCAGCGTCAGCCACGAGCTGCGGACCCCGATGAACGCCATTCTCGGCTTCACCGATGCGCTGCTCGCCGGGGTCGATGGTCCCGTGAACGAGGAGCAGAAGAAGTCGCTCGGATGGGTCCAGCGCGGAGGCCGTGACCTTCTCGGCCTGATCAACGAAATCCTTGACCTGTCGAGGATCGAGTCCGGCAAGCTCACGATCGATGCCCAGCCCTTCGACCCCCGCGAGCTGATCGACTCCGTCGTGGCGCAGCACCGCTCGCTGGCCGCGCAGAAGGGGATCCAGCTTCGATGGGAGGACGTCGACACCCCGGCCGAAGTCACGCTCGACCGGCAGCGCGTGCGCCAGATCCTTGTGAACCTGATCGGCAACGCTCTCAAGTTCACGGAGGTGGGCGAGGTCACGGCCGTCAGCGCGGGCGCCGCCCAAGGCCGTCTCCGCGTGTCCGTCCGCGACACGGGCCCTGGGATCGCGGCCGAGCAGCACGAGACGATCTTCGAGGAGTTCGGCCGGGGCGGCGGTGACGTGCCTGGCACCGGGCTGGGCCTGGCGATCAGCCGTCGCCTTGCCAGGGCCATGCGTGGCGACGTGACAGTCGAGAGCGAGCCCGAGCAGGGGGCCACCTTCCACCTGACCCTTCCGCTCGACTGCCGCGCCGAGGTGGCGGCCCCACCGGACGCGATCGCCAGCCAGCCGGCAGGCGACGAGCGCCCCATCCTGAGCATCGACGACGACCCATCGGTGGCGCCGCTGCTGCGCAAGATGCTCGGCGAGCACGGGTACAGGGTCGTGGGGGTGTCCAACGGGCGAACCGCGGTCGAGGAGGCGAGGCGGCTCAGGCCCATCGCAATCATCCTCGATGTGCTCATGCCGGACCGGCGAGGCGACGTAATCCTCAAGGAGCTGAAGCGGGACCCGATCACGTCGGGCATCCCGGTCATCGTGCTTTCGGTGGTCGAGCCTGGCGACGTGCCATCGGGGGCGGATGCGCACCTTGCCAAGCCGATTCGGCAGGAAACCCTCCTCCGGGCGCTTGCCGATCTGCTCGTCCCGAGGCCGCTCTGATGGCGGTCATCTTGCTTGTGGAGGACACTCCCGCCAACCGGGCGCTGGCGACGAAGCTGCTCACTGCCGCCGGACACGAGGTCATCACTGCCAGCACCGGTACGGATGGGGTCAGGCTTGTCGCGGAGCGGTCGCCCGACCTCGTGCTGATGGATTTGGGGCTGCCCGATATCGCGGGTCACGAGGCGCTGCGGGAGATCCGCAGCACCGCGCCGGACCACCCGGGCGTCAAGGTCATCGCGTTCACCGCGCATGCGATGGTCGGTGACCGCGAACGGGCGATGGCTGCCGGTTTCGATGGGTACCTCAGCAAGCCGATCGAGTTCGCCACCTTCGCCCGGAGCGTGGAGGCCCTTCTCCCATGACTGAGAGCCAGCTCATTCTTGTCGTCGACGACGAGCCGGCGAACCGTGCGTTGCTCCGCAAGCTCCTGGGGCACCAGGGCTACGACGTCGTCGAGGCAGAGGATGGCCCGGATGCCCTGGTCGCCGTGGAACGGCATCGGCCGGACCTCGTCGTCCTGGACGTCATGATGCCGCGCCTCGACGGGATCGAGGTCTGCCAGCGGCTCCGGAGCCAGCCGCAGCATGCCGGCCTGCCAATCCTCCTGCTCACGGCCCTCGATCGGCCCGATGACCGCGCCCGCGGCCTCGAATCGGGTGCCAATGACTTTCTCTCGAAGCCGTTCGATGAGATTGAGCTCGCCGCCAGGATTCGCTCGTTGCTGCGCACGAAAGCGCTCCAGGATCGGCTCGCCGAGCTGCTCGGCCTGTACGTCAGCGAGAGCGTCGCGGCGGAGGCCCTCCGTGATCCGTACGCGGTCTCCCTGGGCGGCGACCGCCGCCATGCGACGACGCTGTTCGCGGACGTCCGCGGCTACACGACGCTGGTCGCCGAGGAGGCCCCGGAAGTGACGCTGGACCTGCTCAATCGATACCTGACGGTCGTCAGCGACGCCGTCGAGAACGAGGGCGGGACCGTGGCCGATCTGCTCGGCGACGGTATTTTCGCGTTCTTCGGCGCACCGGTCATGCATTCGGACGATCCGGCGCGCGCGGTCCGCGCGGCGCTGGCCATGCAGGCCGCCGTCGGCAGCATCGACATCCCGTCGATGCCGGGGGTGCGGCTCCAGGCCGGCATCGGCATCACCACCGGCGAGGTCATCGCCGGCAACGTCGGGTCACAACGGCGGATGCACTACGCCGTCGTCGGCGAGCCGGTGAATATCGCGGCGCGACTGCAGGCCGCGGCCGGCCCGGGCCAGATCCTCATCGACCAGGCCACCCATGAGGTCGTCGGCGACCTGGTGAGCGTGCAGGACCTCGGAAGCCTTCGGCTGGCGGGCAAGGGCCAGTGGGTGCAGGCGTACAACGTCCTTGCGAGCGCGCAGCCTGAGCTCGATGCGGAACACGCCTCGGCCCGGGCGCGCCGCCCCTAGGGCGTCTGGCGTGCCACGGAGCCGAGGTACGTCCCGGCGAAGACGAGGAGCGCCAGGAGGACCGATACGCCGAGGGTCGCCCAGCGGCTGTCGCCGAAGTGCGGCTCCGGGGGCTCGGGGCGTGGAGGACGGCGCCTGCGAGGCCCAGCGGATCCCTCAGGCGGCCACGTCGTCCACCTTCCAGTGCCGTATGGCGGAGCCCAGTGGCCTGCGCTTTTCGCTGCAGCGGCTCGGGTCGCCGCCCGACGCCCATCGGGCCGCGAGAGGATCCGCCGAGCGTGGTTGATGCGCAGCATCCGCTCGGCGGTACCCGCCTCGCGATGCAGGTCGGGGTGGTATTCCTTGGCCAGGCGCCGATAGGCCCGGGCAATTTGCTCGGCGCTGGCATTCCGCCCCAAGCCGAGCTCCGCGTACGGGTCGAGGACGGCAGGAGGCATCGGTCACGTCTCCTCTTGCAGGGGTTGACCGGCGCGGCTCAGGCTGCCGGGCCCGCCATGACTCGCCACAAGGTCCGCGAGCACGAGGCCGATGATGGCCACCTCGATGCCCTTGGCGATCCAGCCCAGGCTGAACCATGGGCCGGTGACGAGGTAGGCGCCGATGGTCACCAGCGCATAGGCGGCCAGGCCGACGGCCGGCAGCCAGCGGAAGCGCCGAACGATCGGAATCGGAGCAATGGCGGCGACGGCGTACGCAGCCCCGAGGGCTACGTATCCCGCGCCGTTGAGGACGAAGATCGCTCCGCCCAGGCTGAAGTGGATGTACGCGGTCGCGGCCGTGAGCTCGACGATGACGCCGGTGAGCAGGCCCCGCGCGGTCGGGTTGGTCATTGGTTCGTTCCGTCTCCAGAAGTTCCTGTCATCAATGGGTACGGAACGCACCCGCAGGATGTGACCGATCGGCTAGCTGGTGTCGACCACGCAGAAGCGGTTGCCTTCGGGATCGGCGAGGATGAGGTAGTCGGCGTCGGGCGGTCGCTTGTCCCAATGCACCTCGCTCGCACCAAGCGCCACCAGCCGGCGCACCTCGGCGGCCTGGTCATCGGTGTACAGGTCCAGGTGGATGCGTGGCGGGATCTGGAGCGCCGAGCGGACCCGATCGAGCGACAGGTTCGGACCGATGCCGTTTCGCGGGCGCAGCAGGACGAAATCGTCGCTGTCGTCTTCGCGAGGCACGTAGTCCAGGGCGGCCGACCAGAACGCCGTCTGGCGCTGGAGATCGTCGACGCGGATGACGATGGAACCGATCGTGGTCATCTCGACACGGTAGCCGACTCACTGATCGCGGGACCGTGCAGGGCCGGTAGAGTGACGGCGTGAGCTCGACGATCAGCTGGCCACAGGCGCTCGCCTGGCGGATGGGCCGGCAGCTTCTCGACCCGCCGGCCGAGCTCCCGGTCGCCGACGTCGTGCGGCGCCTTGGCGGCGTGCAGTCCCAGGTGGCGTCGTCAGCGGAGCTCGCGATCCGGGTTCGGCGCCGGACATCCCGGCCCGGGGATGTGGCGCGTGCGTTGGCGGCCGGCACGGTGATCAAGACCTGGGCGATGCGCGGGACGCTCCACCTGCTCACGCCGCAGGAGGGCGCGTCCTTCCTTTCGCTGATGGCATCCGGAAAGGCGTGGGAGCGACCGAGCTGGGTGCGGGCGTTCGGGATGACCCCGGCCGCGCTCGAGGGTCTCAGGGAGGTCGTCCGCGAGTCGCTCGACGGCCGGATCCTGACGCGCGAGGAGCTGATCCAGGCGGTCGGCACGCGCCCGGACCTCCGGCACCTGGCGGACGGCCTGAGGTCGGGCTGGGGCACGCTGCTGAAACCCCTGGCCTGGCAGGGGGAGCTGTGCTTCGGGCCGAGCCAGGGGTCCCGCGTGACTTTCGTCCGTCCCGACCAGGCGAGCCCGCGCTGGGCGGGCGTGCCTCATTCCGAGGAGGCGGCTCCGATCGCCATCGCGGCCTACCTGCGTGCGTACGGCCCGGCCACGAGAGAGCGCTTCGGAAGGTGGCTCGCGTCTGGATGGTTCGGGAAGCGCCAGCTGAACGGCTGGTTCGACGCGCTGGGGGATCGACTGGCGGAGGTTGATATCGATGGCGAGTCCGCCGTCGTGCTCGCCGAGGACCTGGAAGAGCTCATGAGCGCATCGCCGGCGAAGACGCTCCGTCTGCTGCCCGGGTTCGATGGATGGGTGCTCGGCCCCGGAACGGACGACGTCCGCGTGTTGCCGGCTGCGCGCCGATCCCTCGTGAGCCGTCAGAGCGGCTGGATCGCGCCGACGGTGGTGGTCGGCGGCGTGGTGTCCGGGACGTGGAAGCTCGCCGGCGGTCGGGTGGAGGTGGAGTGGTTCCCGGAGGCGGGCCGCGTTCCGCGCCGAGACCTGGCGGCGGAGGTCACGCGACTGTCGGCGATCCTGGCGCGCGATCTCGCCATGGAGGTCGAGGTCGCTGATGAAAGGAGAAGGGCGGATGGAAGCCGATCGCGTGGAGGAAATCAACGCACTGCTCGGCCGGGCGCAGGAGGCCCACGGCGCCTTCGAGGCGACGGAGCTCAACGGCGTCTATGACCAGCAGTGGCCGCGCTGGTATGCCTCATATTCAGTGGACCACGGGATCGGCGCGCTGCTCGGCCACGACGTCACGGTCGATGCGCTGGAGCAGTTCCTTGCCAGCAGCTTTACCGATTTTCAGGCGGTCGACCCCAAGCGCAACGAGCCATGGGCCGCCTACACCGCTCGCCGCATCGGGGCCGAGCTCTAGGCGGTCAGGCCCTCAGGGCGATGGTGATGATCTCGGGGTTGCCGCCGCTCGGGGCTGAGCCATCCCAGGAGCCGTAGTGCTTCTCGACGGCTTCACGCCCCGCGTTGTGTCCGCGCGCATGCTAGCCGACGGACTCCTTCGCTCGACCTTCGCGCTGCCCAAGCACGCGGACCTCGGCCGCGGGTAGGCTCGTCCACCAGCGGCCGTACCCGCGATAGACCTCAGGCTGTCGGTCGGCCAGGAAAGCGAGCATGGCGCGTGCCTCGGTCTCGAGCCCGCTCCACGTCGCGTCGTCCAGTGCATGGAACGCCGTCACCTCGATGGCGTCCACCGCGTCCGGCGCCGGTCTCCACACGCCGGCCACGTAGCCGTCCACGAGGATGGCCGGCAGGGTGTCGCCATTGCTCCTGATCACGTGCCTGCGATAGCCTTCGGGGATTACCCGGCCGCGGTCGCGGTACGCGAGCAGCACGCTGTCCCACATCGCCATCAGCCGCGGCGGCGCCGGCGTGTCCTCGGGCGGCAGGGCACCGCCGCGGACGTCGTAGAGCAGCTTCCCGTCCACGCTCTCGTGCATTTGCAGGTCGTCAGCGAGGACGCTGAGCGCGGCGCGGATCGGCGCCTGCGGGATCATCGTGAACTGATTGACGTCGGCGGCGGACGCGGGTCCGAAGGCCTCGAGGTAGCGCCGCACGAGGAGCGGCAGCGACTGCTCGCGGCCGTCGCCGAACGGCCGGCACCTGGACGCGACATACGACGGACGGTCGCCGAACGACCAAGGGCCACCGGTGGGGGCATGCACGATCGGCGCGAAGGTCCTCAGCGCCCACCACGGTCCGGCCTGGGTCCCGGCTCCCACGCGCTCGGCCAGCATCGCGTCGAGCTCGGCATTCGTCCGCGCCTCCGAAGCAAATGCCAGCACTTCGGGGAGGAGCGCGTCGACATCGGCCATCGACAGGCCGATGTCGGTGAATCGGCGGTCAAACAGCCGGGACCGACGCAGGTCGGGGACCATTGCGTCGTGGAAGGCGGGGTAATCCTCGGCAGTGACCGCATGCAGTGTCATGCGCATGAGCGTCGCTTTGACGACCCGATGATCGGCGTAGGCACGATCCAGGTCGGCGGGATCGAACCCCATCACACGGTTCCACAGGGCGATGTACGGCGACGCGGCCGATTGCGCCTGCAGGGCACCCACCGTCTTCACGGCATCGACCACGCCGACATGGGCTCGGCTCAGGAGCAGCTGCCGGCCGAGCGTGGCCCGGTTCAGCTGACGCGGGACCAGCCTCATCGCCGCCGCTCGGGCCCTGAGCGGTAAGGAGTCATGGTCATGACGGACGACGCTCGATGAGCGCCCGGATCTGCGCGATGTCGTCCGCCATCAGTCCTGGCTCTGCTCCCCGTCCAGGAAGTTGAGGACCACCGCGGCAAAGAGCGGCGAGACGGCAAGGTTGTAATGGGTCAGGCCGGGCAGGACCGCCAGTGCATGGCCACCCTTCGGTCGGTTCTCGCCCATCCAGCCGCCGTCGCGCAGCCCGCCGTCGAGCAGCTTGAAGGCGTCGACGTAGTGGCTGGGTGGCGCCATATCGGCATCGGCGCAGACGAGCATCGTCGGGACCTGGATCCTGCGCAGCTCCTCCGAATAGTCGAAGTCCCCGCTCATCGCCTCGCCGATCTTGTCGAGCAGCCGCCCGAAGTCCTCCGGGCGCGGCGCCACGCGATGGTAGAGCTCGTACATCGGCGTGTCCTTCATGAACTCGGCCGCCGCCGCGTTGACCTGGCCCTGTTGGACCAGCATCTCGGCCGGAATCGCATCGCGCCGGATGTTGGCCGCGGCCATGACGAGCTTGCCGACCTTCTCCGGGTACTTCACCGCCGTAAAGAAGGCGACGCCGCCGCCCAGCGAGTAGCCGACGAGGTCGGGCTTCTCGAGCCCGAGGTGATCGACGAGTGCCGCAATGTCGTCGGCCATGAGCCGGATGTCGATCGGCCGATCAACGTCGGCGGTACGCCCATGACCCTGGAGGTCGACGTTGATGACCCGGTGGTTCGCGCCCAGCGCGGGCAGGTTCGGTCCGAACATCTCACCCGAGCCGAGGCCGCCGTGCAGCAGGATCATCGGCCGTCCGCTGCCGTGCGTCTCGTAGTAGAGGTTGATGCCGTTGACCTCGGCATACTCGGCGGTGCCCTTCGTTTCGGTCGTCCACTCGGTCGTCATGGTGTGCTCCTCGCGTTGTCGGTCGTGGTCCTCACGATCCATCAGACCGCCAACAGGCCGCGGACTCATCGAACGCTTCCGCCGTCGCTACTGACCCTCCCGGTGCCGCCGGCGAGCTCGAGCGCGCCTCCGTCGCCGGCGAGCGAAACCTAGGGTGCCAGGTATTCGGCCCGCGTGCGCCCGGTGGCCTCGCCATAGGCCCAGAGGTCAATGCCGGGCGGCTCCACGTCGAAGCTGGAGAGGGCGGTGCAGACCTGGCTGCGGTGATCGGTGCCGTGCTGGACGACCTGCGCCAGGCGGAGGCCGATCGGCGCATGAAAGGTCCACCCGTCACCGTGCTCGACGTTGTCGGCCTCGCCGTCGAGGCCGATGCCGAGCAGCTCCACCCAGTCCTTCCCGTTGCCGGTGATGGCCGACCGCAGCTCGTCGAGGCCTGCCTCGGATCGCTCGTCGATGCGCCGTGGCTGGTCGCCGAAGAAGGTCAGGTACCAGCAATCGGTGCTGACGAGGTGCCGGAACGTGTCGATGATCGACCCGTACGTCCCGGGCGCCGGCGTCGCGAGCTGCTGCGGCGTGAGCGCCTTGCAGGCGTCGATCAGCTGCTCGGTGGCCCAGACGTGATGGGCCATCGCGTCGTCGAGCAGGGAGGCGGTCATCGGCCACCTGCGGCATGCGCCTTCGCGACGTCGCCGATGATCGCCGCCAGCTCGCGCGGACGGGACCACATCGGCCAGTGGCTCGTCGGCAGATCGACCCAGGTCGCGTTGCGGAGCTCGGGGATGCCGGCGAGGAATGACCACTCGGGATGCTCGCTCGCGTAGGTCTGGTACTGCTCGGCGGTGAAGCCGGTGCAGATCAGGGTGCTCGGGATGTCGCGCCTTGCGTCGTTCGTCAGCTCGTAGCCCTCCCGCAGGACGGCGCCTGGGACCGGCACCGCCCGCTGGCGGAACGTCTGCTTCTGCTGCTCGCTGAGCCCGTCGAGGTTCTCCTCCGCCTCGATCTCCTCCCAAACCATCGGCTTCTCGACGCCGTCGAAGTCGGGGTCCAGCGGACCGATCCCTGGGGCCGTGTCGACGTATACCATCGCCGCGATCCGATCCGGGATCCGGTCGCTGGCCGCGTATCCGGAGAAGCCGGACGCACTGTGGACGACAAGCACGACGGGGGAGTCCTTCGCCTGGACGGCCTCGGCGATCGCGTCGACGTGGTCGGCGAACGTGATCGAGGAGCGGTCGGCATCGGCCGAGTCGAGGCCGGGCAGCGTGATGGCGGTGACGTCCTGGCCGTCGGCGCGCAGCGTATCGGCGACCTCGTCCCATGCCCATGCGCCGAGCCAGAAGCCCGGTACCAGGATGATCGGTGCCGAATTGCCTGTCTGAGCCATGTGCTTCTCCTGTTGCTTTGAGGGGTCCGCGACCGTGGCGCAACCACGACGCGGAATGATTCAGCGTCTGCCCGAGCCTATGGGGACTCGACCGCGGCGAGACTCAGCCACGACGCAAGGTCACCCAGCTCGTCGCGCACGGCCGACCGCATCGCGCGGTCGAACGCGACATCCTCGTGGATGGCGTTGATGCGCAGCACCGATGCCTTGTGGTCGGCGACGGCGTCGACCTTCCCGACCAGTCGGTCCCCGTGCAGGATGGGAAGAGCGTAGTAGCCCCAGCGGCGGCTCGCCGCCGGCTTGTACATCTCGAGCGTGTACTCGAAGTCGAACAGCTCCAGCGCGCGGACTCGGTCATGAATGAGCCGATCGAAGGGCGACAGCAGGGCCGTGCGGCCCTCGAAGGCCGCACCGAGCGCCGTCGGGTCGACGCGCCACTCTCCCTTGACGCCCTCGACGACGGCCGGCTCGCCAGCCTGGCCCACGTCGACCGGCTCGACCGGCAGCGCCCTCGTCCGGCTCCTGGCGATGCCGAGCGAGGCGAGCCGTCGCTCGTTCTTCCGGCGGGCCGCGTCCTCGACCGACGGGATCTCGACATCGGATGGATAGACCCGCTCGGCCAGGTCCCAGATCCGCTCCCGCCCGACCCGCCCGGCGATCGCGACCTCGCCGCGCATCATCAAGATCTCGAGCATCTGCGTGACGTTGCGGTTGTTCGTCCAACCGCTCGACGGCCACGGGACCAGCGAGGTGTCCGGGATGTCGCGCGAGGTCAGGCGGCCCGAGCTCGTCAGCCGGTCGAGGATGTCGCGGCGGAACCGCTCGTTGTGGCGCAGCCATTCGCGCGCCTTCTGGTAGGTGGGCCGCTCGGCGGCGCCGGCGAGGTAGAGGCCGAGGTCTCTCATCGGCCGGATCACCGCGTTGAGCTCGAACAGGGTCCGGTCCTGCTCCAACGCCTGCGTGAGATCGGAAGGCCGATAGGACGAACCGAGGCGGCTCCAGGCGAGGAGGTCGGCGCTCGGCGCGATCGCCGCGGTCGGGTCGATCTGCAGCAGCGTCAGGCGTTCGACCAGCGACACCAGGTCCGGCGGTCGCGCCGCGTCAAGCGCCTGTGCTCGGACGGCGATGCGGCGCGCCTCTTCCCTGGTGAGCTGATGGACCATCGGCTAGTAGTCGATCCGCATCACGACCCGCCGAAGCGTCGGCCGGCTGACCTCGGCGAAGCCTGCCCTGGCGAAGATGCTGCGGGTACCGACGAGGACCTCGTCCCAGCCCACCTCCTGTCCCGGCTGCGTGATCATGGGATAGCCTTCGAGGGCACGGGCTCCGCGTTCGCGAGCGAAGTCGACGGCGGCCCGTGCCAGCGCGTACGTGATGCCGCGCCGCCGGAAGCCCGCGCGGACGAAGAAGCACGTGACGGCCCAGACGCCGTCGTCCGCCTTGTCCTCCGATCGGCCCAGCCAGGGCACGCGGTAGACGCGCAGCAGTCCGCTGTACGCCGTGCGCCGCTCGACGGCGCACCATCCCACGGGCTCGCCGTCGAGATATGCCACCAGCCCGCTCGTGGTTGTCGCCTCGGGCTGACCGACGTGGGTCTGCATTCGGAGGCGCAGCGCACGCTCCTCGGCAGGGAAGGAGCCGAACGACTCCCTCGGCTGCAGCTTGAACCGTTGGCACTGGCAGATGACCGCGGTCCCGCGTGTGCCGAACACGGCCTGGAGATCCTCCCAGGTCGCTTCGTTGGCGGGGACGACGGTGATGCCTTCCGTCATCCCGATGCGACGCTCGACACCGCCTTCGCGGGGTCCGAGTCGAGCAGCCGGTGCACGACAGTCACACGCGTGTTCCTCCATCCTGTGGGCTGCGCGTATCGCTCCGAACATCGATGATGGGCTGTGTTCCTGACACCGCCCGTCAGGATCCACTTCTGGGATTGAGGCTGACGATGGAGGCAACCGATGCCTGAGCCACGAGTCATCCTGGGCGACCTCGCCTACGTGGAGTCGGCACGCTGGCACGAGGGCCGACTGTGGTTCGCCCACTGGGGGACCGATGAGATCGTAGCCGTCGACGCCGACGGGAACAGCGAGGTCGTCGGGCGCGGGCCGGGTGGCCTCGGCTGGTCGATGGACTGGCTGCCCGATGGCCGCCTGCTGACCACCGGCACCGGCCTGTTCCGCCACGAGCTCGACGGGTCGGTCGTCCCGCATGCCGACCTCGGCGTCATCGCCGCCGACTGGAACGAGCTGGTCGTCGACGGGCGCGGCAACATCTACGTCAACGGCCGCTGCGAGTTCGACTTCAGCGGCGGGCCTCCGAGGGGGGTCATCGCGCTCGTGACGCCCGGGGGCGCGGTTCACCAGGTGGCGGACGGGATCGCATTCCCCAACGGCATGGTCGTGACACCGGACAACCGGACGCTGCTCATCGCCGAATCGATCGCCCAGAGGCTCTCCGCCTTCGACATCGCCGACGACGGCACGCTCTCCAACCGGCGAACGTGGGCGGACGGCATCGGTGCGGACGGCATCTGCCTCGACGCCGATGGCGCAGTGTGGGCCCAATCCGGTGCCATGGAGACGGCCAGCGTGCGCGTTCGCGAGGGCGGGGAGATCCTCGAACGCATCGAATGCGATCGGAGCCCGTTCGCCTGCATGCTTGGTGGACCCGACGGCCAGACGCTGTTCATCCTGGCGGCGGAGTGGAGGGGGTTCGAGCAGATCGAGCAGGCGATGGCGGATCGCACCGGCCAGGTGCTCGTCGCCGAAGCGCCGGCGCCCCACGCAGGCTGGCCGTAGACGGGCACTTGAGACTCAGCCGGTCTCCTCGAGCACTTCGCGCAGCCTCGCCGCGAACGCGTCCGGCTCTCCGGGCCAGCCGTACTCGCCGCCGAGGAAGCCGCCGTGGTGGCTGGGAAAGACCACGACCTCGGTGTCGAGCGCGTCGGCGACGGCATACGCACCGCGGTTGGCCATTTCCCCCGCGGACTCCGAGCCCGCCGCCACGATGATCCGGGTCGACGCCGTCCGCAGCGCGTCGAAGTCGGGCTCGTAGTGCGTGGTCCCGATGATGTTCTGGGCCAGCAACACGTCCGTACGGTTGCCATCGTCCTCGGTCGGCATGCCGAACTGCGCCGGATCGGGCGCGGGCTGGCTGGCGATGTCGTCCGGGAACTCGCCGCGGTGGCTGGTGATCGCCATGAAATGGGCCATCCCCGAACCGAATCCGCCCTTCTGGTAGGAATCGCGGATCGCGCGCACTGCCGCCTTGGCATTCTCGCTGTCGGGCAGAATCGAGGCCAGCGGTGGCTCGTGGGCGACGAGCGTTCGGACCTCCTCGGGATGCTTCGACACCAGCGCCAGTGCGTTGACCGCACCCCCGCTGCTGGCGAACAGGTCGACCGGCCCGCCCACCTCCTGGATGATCCGATGCAGGTCATCGCCCTGCTCGTCGGCGCTGTTCGAGGTCGTCGGGTCCGCCTTCGTGCTGCGCTCGGACCCGCGCGGGTCATAGGTGATGATCGTCCGATCGGGAAAGTGGCTCGCCAAGGTGCCGAAGCCGGCCGCGCCCATCGGTGAACCGATGAGGAATAGCGGAATATCGCTCCCCGTGCCCGGCCGGACGTCGTAGGTGAGCTTGACGCCGGGCACCTCCAGGGTGCGCGTCGTGGGCTCGGTCATCGTCATGGTGATCTCCTTCAGCTCGATCGCCTGTTCCGTATTTATGACTTGGTCACATGCCGGATTTCATCGGCCTTTCGCTTGGGCGGTCAGGTCACGCGTCGGTTAGCTCCAGCAGGCACACTTGGGCCATGCGCAAGCTCATCGTCTGCAACATCATCTCGGTCGACGGCTTCTACTCCGGGCCGAACGACGACGTCATGGCCATGCCGTTCGACGTCCCGTTCGACGACTACAACGCCGAACGCCTGCGAGCCGCCGATACACTCCTCCTCGGCCGCCGCTCGTTCGAGGGCTTCAAGGGATACTGGCCGCCGATCGCGGACCAGCCGGACGCGAACCCGGTCGAGCGCGAGATCTCGCGGCTCGACAACGCGATCGACAAGGTCGTCGTCTCCGACTCGCTCACGGAGGACGACCTGGCTCCCTGGACGAACACCCGGATCGTCAGGCGCGCCGATGCCCACGACGCGATCGCCGAGCTGAAGCAGGGCGGCGGACGCGACATCCTCATGTTCGGCAGCCACGTCCTGTGGAACGACCTCCTGAAGGCTGGCCTCGTCGACGAGCTGCACTTCATGATCGGCTCGGCTTTCCTCGGCGACGGGGTGCCGGTGTTCACCGGTCCGCGCACCGGCCTGCGGCTTCTCGATGCTCGCGTGCTGGACGGCTCGCAGCTGTTCCTCGTGAGGTACGCGGCGACGGACGCTTGAGGCGGCCGGCATCCGTCCCATCCTCACCGGTCTCACCCGGTCCTGTGGTACGCGATGGGGAAGTCGAGCTCCCAGGCCATGCCGTCGGCCGACGATTCCCAGCGCCCGTCGATGGTCCGGCCGCCGTCGCGGAACTCGCCGACGAAGCGCTGGTGGAACTCCGGAGCCGCCCGCTCGAGAGTCCAGGCGTCATCGGTCACGGACCCGCGGTAGATCCGGAAGACCCCGCGCGAGTCGGAGTACAACTGCACGATCTCATCGGTCGAGTCGTCCCAGCCGATGACCGATTGGCTCCTCTTCGGAGCGTGTTCCACCCAGCCCGGATCGTTCCACGCCGCGTCGGAACGCTCCAGCACGAAGGCTCCGCCCTCGATCCATTCGAACGTCGCGCGTCCGCGGCCCGCCGGGCGACCGTCGACGAGCGGCTCGAACTCCCAGGACCCGATGAGACGCGCGAGCGGTGAGTCCGCCACGGTCAGCTGCCTCGGGTCGTGGCGCTGTCCTCGCCGAGGAGCGCGTCGATCTGGCCGACGGCCTGCGTTAAACCGTCCTCCATGCCCATCGCAAGGAGCTGCTCCATCGCCTCGCGGCTCGGGAAAATGCTCTCGATCGACATGCGAGTGCGTCCGTCGCCGAGGTCCTGGATGGTCGTGCGGACATCGTTACGGGGCAGCTCGTCGTTCGGCGTGCCGTCGTCGTTCGCGAAGCCGTCGCGGAAGACGAGCCGGTGGGGTGGATCGGTCTCCAGGATGTCCCAGTACCCGCGAGGCTGATCGCCCTCGGGGCCGGTCATGTGGTATTCGACGCGGCTGCCCGGCGACAGGTCGTGGCTGGTGAAGGTGGCGGGGTAGGTCGGTGGGCCCCACCAGCGCTCGAGCTGGCGCGGGTCGGCCCAGAGCTGCCACACACGCTCGGGCGAGGCCTCGAACTCGGCGTCCAGAGTCATGGTCAGGGCGTGTGCATCCTTGCGGACGGCGGTAACGGTCATCCGTTGTTCTCCTCGGTGGTCTCGTTGATCAGGTCGGTCATGCGGTCGATGCGATCGCGCCACAGCCGCTCGTACTGGTCGAGCAGGCGCTGCGCCACGCGGAGGCCCTCGACGCTGGTGCGGACGATCTTGCGGCGGCCGATACGATGCTTGGTCACCAGGCCCGCACGCTCGAGGACGGCCACATGCTTCTGGACGGCCGCGAAGCTCATGGGATAGTGCTCGGCCAGCTCGGCGACGCCTTCCTGCCCGTCCATCCCACGACGGACGATGTCGCGGCGGGTGACATCAGCGAGGGCGGCGAAGACACGGTCGTGGTCGAACAACACCTGCACACATACAACCATACGGTTGTATATAAGCTTCGTCAACCGCGACGCGTCCCAAGGTGTTTTCGCGCCACGAATTCCAGGACCACGCGGTTGAAGACATCCGATGCCTGGTTGCTCATGAAGTGCGTCACCGATGGCACCACGACGAGGTCGCAGCCCGGGATGCAGCCGGCGAGTCTGTCGAGGATCTTCCGCGAATACGGCATGCCGTGCTCGGCACCAAGAGCAAGCGTCGGCATCGACACCGCGCCAAGCTTCTCGCAGGTGAGAGGCACGGCGTCGCCTGACCGCTTCGCGCCGAAGTTCTCGAGCCACATCCGGCGGAATGCGGGCGGCTGGCCCGCGAAGGTCCCGGGCCCCTGATTGTTCACGAGCTCGAACCAGTGCTCCGCGTGGACCTTCACGTCGCCCGCGGCCTCCGCGTGGACCCGGGCCGTCTCCCGCCTCCACCAGGCGAGCATCGCCTCACCCGAGGCGTCCCCCTCCAGCAGCGACGGAACGTTCGGCTCGACGATCGTCAGGCTCCGAAAGAGGCCGGGCTCCGCGATCGCGGCGTGAAGCGGAGGCGCCGCGGAGAAACCGACGAGGTGAACCGGGCCCGTATCCAGCTTGCGCACGATCTCGACGAGATCTCTCGCGTGCGCTTCGTTCGACGCGTCCGCGTCCGCGGGCCACGACCCGGCTCCGTAGAAGCGGCGGCTGTAGGCGATGAATCGGTGGCGGGAAGCGAATGCTGTCCGCTGAGGTTCCCAGTACCTGAGGTCCGATGCACCGCCATGGGAGAAGAGGACGGGGACGCCCGAACCCTCGTCCACGTATTCGAGCTCGACACCGTTCACGCTGAGGCGATCGAGCCGATCCAACGCCACTCAGCTCCGCGGCGCGTCGAGGAATACGCCCTTCGACTCGATCGCCCGCCCCATGACGGCATCGCGTGTCAACCGCATCAACGCGGATTATGCCTCCGCGAGGCTTGCACCCAGCGCCCGAGTGGCGAAGCTAGTGGACCGATGAGTCGGACGTGACGCTGCCGTCTACTGAGCAGGGACGAACGAGCTCCGCCGTTTTGAGAGCGACGTGGATCATTGAGCTGGCACAGGGAAGGAGCGTGGGAAGAAGTGGATGGTCAGGTGACACGCGAGTACGCAGTGCCCGCGCGGGCCACGAGCCGGGAATGGATCGGGCTTGCCGTGCTCACCCTCGCTGCGCTCGTGTACGCGATGGACCTGACCGTGCTCAACCTTGCCGTCCCAAGGATCAGCGCGGAGCTGCAACCGTCGAGCGCGCAGCTTCTGTGGATCATCGACATCTACGGCTTCCTGGTTGCCGGCCTGCTCATCACGATGGGCACGCTCGGCGATCGCATCGGCCGGCGCAAGCTCCTCCTCGGCGGCGCGGCGGGCTTCGCGCTGGCCTCGCTGCTCGCGGCCTTCTCGACCAGCTCGGAGATGCTCATCGTCAGTCGTGCCGTGATGGGGATCGCCGGAGCGACCGTGGCCCCGTCCACCCTTTCGCTGATCTTCACGATGTTCCTCGACCCGAAACAGCGCTCAACGGCGATCGGGTTCTGGATCGCGGCCTATTCCGCGGGCGGGGCCATCGGCCCGGTCCTCGGTGGCATCCTCCTCGAATTCTTCTGGTGGGGCTCGGTGTTCCTGATCGGAGTGCCCGTCATGGGGCTGCTGCTGATTCTCGGGCCTCGCACCCTGCCCGAGTACCGGGACCCCAACGCCGGGCGGCTACACCTCCGCAGCGCCGCGATGTCGCTGCTTGCCATCCTCGGTGTGGTCTACGGGCTGAAGGAGACCGCACAGGATGGGCTCGAGACGGTGCCGATCCTCTCCATCCTCGCCGGGGTGACGCTCGGCATCATGTTCGTCCGTCAGCAGCTTCGCCTCGATTCTCCGATGATCGATGTGCGCCTCTTCCGCATCCGAGCGTTCAGCGCGTCGCTCGGCACCTACCTCCTTGGCATCTTCGTGGTCGTCGGGTACTTCCTCTTCATCGCGCAGTATCTGCAGCTCGTCCTCGGGCTGTCTCCGATCGAGGCGGCGGTCTGGTCATTGCCGTCGGCGGTCGGGTTCATCGTCGGCTCGGTCGCAGCGCCGAAGGTCATCCATCGCTTTCGCCCGTCGGTAATCATGGGCTCCGGCATGGCCGTCGCCGCCGTGGGGACGGCCCTGCTTCTCGGTCTCGGGCCGGATGGCGGAACGGGCATCCTGCTCATCGTGGTGGCTTCGATCGTCATCTCGCTTGGGCTCGCGCCCGTCATCACGCTCGCGACCGAGCTGATCGTTGGGAGCGCCCCGCCCGAGCAGGCAGGCGCCGCGACCGGGATCTCCGAGACCGGCGGCGAGCTCGGCGGGGCGTTGGGCATCGCGATCCTCGGTAGCGTCGGTACGGCCGTGTACCGGACCGAAGTCGCGGATTCGCTCCCGTCCGGGATTCCCGCGGAGGCCGCGGAGGCTGCGCGCGATACGCTCGGCGGCGCCCTCGCCATCGCTGCGAGCCTGCCCGATGCGTTGGGAGCAGCCCTCGTGACGGTGGCTCAGACAGCGTTCGTCGACGCGCTCCATCTCGTCGCCGCGGTGGCCGCCATGGGCGCTGTGGCGACGTCGGTCGGTGCCGCGATTGCCCTCCGGAGCGTGCCCGCGCGCTCGGAGCCGTCGTCGGAGGCGAGTACTCCCGAGCCCATCAGTGCGGCCGACTGAGCTCAGCGGTCTTGGCCTGAACGGCTGGGCCGATCCTTCGCCGGCCTGGTGGCTCGACCTTCCCGAACATCCGGAGCCGCGCCGCGAGTCTGGCCGGCAGCGCGGGACGCCGGGTGTACGCTCGGGCCGTATGAAGGCCGCCTTCCTGGACCGATATGGCCCGCCCGAAGCCGTGAAGATTCGTGAGGTCGAGCGACCGACGCCTACAGACGACCAGGTGCTCGTGGGCGTTCGGGCGGCATCGGTCAACCGTGCGGACCTCGATGGCCTGAAACCGAAGCCAGGTTTCATGCGCCTGTTCATGGGCATTCGGGCGCCGAGGAACCAGGAGGTCGGCACGGATGCGGCCGGCGTGATCGAGGCGGTCGGGCCCGGCGTGACCCGCTTCGAGCCCGGCGACGAGGTCATGACCGATCTGTTCGCGGCGGGTCGATTCGGCGCCTTCGCCGAATACGTCTGCGCGCCGGAGAAGGCATTCGAGCCGATCCCGGCCGGCATGTCCTTCGAGGAGGCCGCCACGCTGCCGCACTCAGCCGTCCTTGCGCTCCAGGGGATGCGCCTGCGGGATGGCCGGACGTTCAAGCCCGGCGACAGGGTGCTGATCGACGGTGCATCGGGCAACGTCGGTCCGTTCGCCGTCCAGATTGCGAAGGCCATGGGCGCCGAGGTGACCGGCGTCGCCCGCGGCGACAAGCTGGACTTCGTCCGCTCGCTCGGCGCCGACCACGTGATCGACTACGAGCAGATCGACTACACCGAGGCGGGGCGGCGATACGACTGGATCGTGGCGGTGGACGCCCACTATCCGATTCGCGCCGTCCGGCGAGCTCTGGACCCCAACGGCGTCTACCTCACGATGGGCGGCGAGACGGGCACAATCCTGGCGGCGTTGGGTGGAGGCCTGCTGATGTCGCGATTCGGCGACCGGTGGTCCGGTCTGATGCTGTGGTGGAAGCCGATGCACCGGCCCGACGTCGATACCCTCAAGGAGCTGATCGCCGCCGGGAAGCTCCAGCCGGTCATCGATCGGCGCTATCCACTGGACCAGGTGGTCGACGCGCTCCGCTGGGTGGAGGACGGCCACGCCCGTGGCAAGGTCGTCATCACCATGGACGGGCCGGCCGACGCCCCGAAGTGAGCCTCGACCGGCTGCCCGATCCGATCCGCCGATGGCTGTACGCCGGCGGGACGCGGCAGGACCGCCTGCGCGATCCGGACACGGTGATCGCGATCCTCGACCTGCGACCGGGCATGGTCGTGGGCGATCTCGGTCCGGGCGCGGGGCACTTCACCATGCGCCTGGCGCGCGCGGTCGAACCGGACGGGATCGTCTACGCCCTCGACGCGAGCGAGGGTACCCTCGACGACCTGCGCCGCGCTGCCGACGATCGCGGCATCACCACCCTCCGCTCGGTGTTGGTGCGCCGCGACCGGCTCGACATCCCGGAGCCGGTGGATCTGCTCTTCGTCTCCGCCACCTACCACCACCTCCCGGCACCGCCGAAGTACTTCGCGCGGGCCCGGGCGCACCTCCGGCCCGGCGGGAGAGTGGCGATCCTCGAGTCGCGACGCGAGGGGTTGCTGGCTCGGTGGCGTGGCCGCCACGCCTCGTCGCCGCGACGCGTGCTGCGCGAGATGACAGAAGCTGGGTTCCGGCTCATCGTGACGCACGCCGTTGTCCGCGGTTACTGGTTCGGGATGTTCGAGCCGGCTACCTGATGGCGCGATCTGAGATGTGAACCCCGCCCTCCTAGCGGTTCTGCTCGGCGCGGACGAACAGGGCCGTGCCGATGACGATGAAGACGGCGAATAGGCCGCCGATGATCGCGAGGTTGCTGCCGAGCGCGGCGAGCGGCACGTCGACTCGCTCGGGGTGGAACCCGTAGTACA
Organism: Chloroflexota bacterium; assembly: GCA_030862645.1. Taxonomy (GTDB): domain Bacteria; phylum Chloroflexota; class Limnocylindria; order QHBO01; family QHBO01; genus JACDBZ01. The sequence goes on along the minus strand of JALZDF010000102.1, from coordinate 3,911 downwards.
CGTTGCGCAGCAGGTCGACCGCGTACCGCATCGGCGCCAGCCGCGACAGGATGTCGAGGAACCACGGCAAGTTCTCGATCGGGTTGAAGACGCCGGCGAGGAAGAACTGCGGCAGCATGACGAAGGGGAAGATCTGGGTTGCGGCACGGCGGTTCGGCAGCCGGGAGAGGACGAGGACGCCGAATGCGCCGCCGAAAGCGGTGATGACAATGGCGGCGGGCACGAATGCCAGGAGCGTCCCCGGCCCCAGCCCGATGCCGATGATGATGCCGAAGATGATGATCGCCATGCCCTGCGGCAGGGCGACGAGCGACTCTCCGACCACCTTGCCGACGACGATCGAGTAGCGCGAGATCGGGGAGACGAAGATCTCCTGGCTGAAATCGTTCTCGCGGTCCTCGATCAGGCTGATGACGCCCATCGCCGACGACTGCCACAGCGTCTGGGCCAGCACGCCGGTGAAGACGAAGGCGAGCAGGTCGATGCCGCTGGCATCCCCGAATCCGGCCTGCAGGCTGGTTCCGAGCACCCCGATGAAGATCATCGGGAAGACGAGGTCGGCGACGAGACGCGCTCGGTCACGGAGCAGCTTGATGAGATCCCGATGAGCGATGGCCAGAACCGCCGACAGCTCATGCATCGGTCGATACCCGCGCTTCGTGCTCGGCTCGCCCGACGATCTCGAGATATGCATCCTCGAGGCTCGGCATGTGCGTCTGGACGACGTTCAGCGGTGTGTCGATCGACTTGAGCACGGCGTGGGTCCCGCGCCCGTCGAGCGCGACCCGGTACGGGCCCTCCCCCGAGTAGGGGAGCCCGAGGCGACCGAGCTCCGACACCAGCGCCGGCCGGTCGGCAGTGTCGACGAGGACGTACTCCTCGACGAGATCTGCCTTGATGGCCGTCGGTGTCCCGTACGACACGACCCGTCCATGGTCGATGATGCAGATGCGGTCAGCCTGCTCCGCCTCCTCGAGGTAATGAGTGGTCAGCAGGATCGTGGTGTTCGACTCGCGGCGCACACGCTCGAGGTACGTCCACAGGCTGCGGCGCGCCGGCGCATCCAGCCCCGAGGTCGGCTCGTCCAGAAAGAGCACCTTGGGCCGATGGATGAGGCTCCTCACGATCTCGAGCTTACGGCTCATGCCACCGGAGTACGTGCGCACCGGCTCGAAGACCTCGTCTCCGATGCCGACGATGCCCGCCAGCTCCGCCACCTGGCTGCGGTACGCCTCGGGCATGAGCCGGTACGACGGGGCGTACGGGTAGACACCGTAGAGGACGGCGTGGAAACGCACGTTCTCCTCGCCGGTGAGGTTCCGGTCCAGGCTCGGTCGCTGGAAGATGATCCCGACCTTGCTTCGCACGGCGCTCGCCTCGCGGACGATGTCGTGGCCGTCGATCGTCGCGGTGCCCGACGTCGGCGCCAGCGTGGTCGTCAGGATCGAGATCGTGGTCGTCTTGCCCGCACCGTTCGGTCCGAGCAGGGCGAAGAATTCGCCGGCGCGCACCTCGAAGCTGATGCCGTCGACCGCGTTCCGTTCCGCCTTCTTGTAGCGCTTGGCGAGCCCTTCGACATTGATCACATTGGGTAGATCATCGCAAACCCCTGTCAAGTCCCGCGTCCACCCGTTTCACATGGGCGCGGCTCAGGCGCGGGTAGGATCGAGCCGATGAGCAGCGACACCAGGACGAGCCGGATGCGGCTCCGTCTCGAGCGGGCAAACATCCTCGCGTACCGCCGCCGGGTTCAGGCGCTCGACGAGCGTCTCCCGCTCGGGGCTGCGTCCCTGCGCAGGGCGGCGTGGGCAGGGCTCCAGGACAGCATGCCTCGCGCGGCGCTGCTCTCGATCCACGCGCGCGTGGAAGAGACGACGTCTTCTGCCCTCGATGATCCGTCGCTCGTTCAACTCTGGGGTCCCCGGTTCAGTGCCTACGCGGTGGCGGCGGGTGACGTGGCACCGTTCACGCTCGGCCGCCTGCCCGAGGATCCGCGCGGCCGCCGGCGGGCCGAGGAGATGGCGGTACGTCTTCACGCCTTTCTCGACGGCAGGGAGATGCCGTACGGCGAGGCGGGTCGGGGCATCGGCGTTCACCCCAACGCCCTCCGATACGCTGCGCCGACCGGCACCGTGCTCATCCGATGGGACGGCGCGCGTCAGCCGACCGTGCGCGGAGTTCCCGCCCCACCGGTGGACCCGTTCGAAGCCCGCCTGGAACTCGCTCGCCGCTACCTGCACGCCTTCGGGCCCGCGACGGCGGACGCCTTCGCTGATTGGGCCGGGATCGCGCGGCCACCAGGACGCGCAGCGGTCGATGCCCTCGGCACGGAGCTGACGCCGGTCCGCACTCCGGCGGGCGACGGATGGATTTTGGCCGCCGATGAGCCGGCGTTCCGAGCTCCCGCCGGACCCTCGGCGCCGGCGCGCCTCCTCCCGAGCGGCGACACCTACTTCCTCCTCCAGGGAGCCGATCGCGAGCTCCTCGTCCCCGACGCGGATCGGCGCCGGCTCGTGTGGACCCCGCGCGTCTGGCCTGGCGCCTTGCTCGTGGCCGGGGAGATCGTCGGGACCTGGCGGCGGGCCAACGCCGTCGTGGACATCGAGCTGTGGCGAGACCTCAGGCCGGCCGAACGCGACGCCGTCGAGGCGGAGACGGCCTCGTTGCCGCTGCCGGGTGTGAAAGGTCCGATCGTCGTCCGCTGGGCGACGTGACTCCCGCCGGCAACCAGACGCGCAGACCGCAGACGACCGAAGGACGGCCCTTGGTCCCAATCTACCGGCCGGTTGCCCAGCGACGACGCGCGATCCCTCCTGGACGATCCGAGACTCACCCAGCCCTCATCGCCGTTCGGGAGCCGCGCCCTCCCCTCCGACCTCGCGGTTCCTGATCTCGACAATCCGCGTGACGAGGCCGAACGGGATCGGCTCGTCGGCGGGGAAGCGGATCGTGCCCTTGCCGACGGCGTACCGCTCTATCTCCTCGCCCAGCTCCTCGACCATTGCCGCACTCCACGGGAAGAGGCTGTAGTGACGCGTGAAGGCTTCGTACGAAACGAGGAACCGGCCGCCGAGGCGGAAGGCCGGCATGTTGTAGGCGATCGTTTCGGTCGCGTCGGGCGCGGCCGACCGGATCGTGCGGCGAAGTCGCTCCATCACCGCGCGACGGTCGTCGGGCAGATGGGCCATGTACGCGTCGACGTCTTGGTACTTCGCCACCTTCGTACCCTCTGCGTTGCCGATGAGACCGATTGTCCTGCGATGTGACCGGCCCGCGCGAGGAAACTTATCGCTTAACGGTGGCTCTTGCGCAGGCGACGATCATCGGAGCCAGGCGCGGCCGACGGTCGCACGTCACCCGACCAGCCGAGGTAGAAACCGATGTCCCCCCGAGCGCCCGCAGCCGCCCGCCTCGATCCTCAGTTCACCGCCTTCTTCACGAGCGCGCCGATCTTCGCCTCGTCGGCGGCGGTGAGTTTCGTGAGCGCCCACGACGTCGGCCACATGCTGCCCTCGTCGAGATGCGCATCGGCGTTGAAGCCGAACGTCGCGTAGCGCTCCTTGAACTTCGCCGCGGGTGTGAAGAAGCAGACGACCTTGCCGTCCGCGTTGGCGTACGCCGGCATTCCGTACCAGGTCTTCGGCGAGAGGCCCGGCGCACTGGCCTTGACGACGGCATGGATCCGCTCGGCCATGGCGCGATCCGACTGGGGCATCTCGGCGATCTTCGCGAGGACGTCGGCCTCGCCCGCCGCCTTGTCCTTCTTCAGCCGCGCTTCGGCCTTCTGCTCTTTGACGCGCTCCTTCAGCGCGGCCAGCTCCTCCGGCGTGAGCCCCTTGGACGACTTGTCGGTCGCAGTCGTGCCCTTGGCGGACTTCTGCGTGGCACTCATTACATTTGTTCCTCGTTAT
>JALZDF010000074.1 GCA_030862645.1 Chloroflexota bacterium | reverse complement strand
TCTGGGGCTGGCGAGCGCTGCACCTGGCCGCCGTCTTCCTGCTGCCGACATGGGGCATGCGCATCGCAACGCTGCTGAGCTGGCCGTTCTGGTTCGACGTCAGTGCCGGCAACCTCATGATCTTCATCGCGGTGGCCGGGGTCTGGGCATTCCGCGGATCAGCCCTGGGCACAGTCGCATTCTTCGCGCTGGCACTCCTGGTCCCAAGGCCGCTGATGCTGCCCTTGGTCGCATGGATCCTCTGGCAGCGGCCGGCGTGGCGCATTCCGTTCGCCGTCCTGTTCATCGGCCATGTGGCCGCGGTCCTCGCTTCCGGATGGGCCGATGACTGGGTCATGCGCCTGCTGGCCGCCGGACCGGAAGAGCTCGAGTCGGAGCTGAACTTCGCGCCGAGCAGGCTGATCGGCAACCTGTGGCTGATCGTCGCCGTGCCAGCCGCCGTCTGGCTAACCGTCCGCGGCTGGGTCGGCGCCGCCAGCGTCATGGCTGCCCCCTATTGGCTGCCGTACTACTGGCTCATGCTGCTGCTCGACTGGGATCGGGCCGTCGCCGTCATGCGCCGCGATCGGACCGCGCGGCCATCACTGTCCGCCGGGCGGGTGCGGTGAGCTGGTCCAGGCGGTGGCGTGCTACCCGCGGCGCCCTCACCGTCGCAGGCTTCGCGTACCTGTTCGCGGCCTGGCTCGAGATCATCCCGTTCACCCTCAATCTCGGCGTCCCGCCTGGCATCGACACGTTTGCCTACTGGATGGCCGATCCGGCGGACCCATACCGTCTGCAAGAGCTCGGGACCGCCGGTGCCTACCTGTACTCGCCCGTCTTTGCGCAGCTGTTCAGTCCGATGCGTCTCCTGTCGGTCGAGCTGGTGTACGGCCTCTGGGTCGGTGCGAGCGTCGCCGCGCTGTGGTGGATGCGCGTTCTGTGGACAGTCGCCTTTCCGCCCGTGCTGATGGAGCTCCATGCCGGCAACATTCACATCCTCTACGCGGCTGCCATCGTTGCCGGCATGTGGTGGGGGGCGGCGTGGGCGCTGCCGCTGTTGACGAAGGTCACGCCTGGCGTTGGAGTCGTGTGGTTCGCCGTGCGTCGCGAGTGGCGACCGCTACTCAGCGCCCTTGGCGTGACCGCCGGGTCGGCGCTGGTCTCATTCGCCATCGACCCGTCCGCCTGGTTCGGGTGGGCCGACGTCCTCGGCTCGAACCAGGGACGCTCATTGAACATGCTCAGCGACCAGGTTCCGCTGCTGATGCGGGTCGGTTTGGCAGCGGTGCTGGTGGCCTGGGGCTCGCTAACCGACCGGCGCTGGACGATCCCGGTCGCGGTCGTGCTCGCGATGCCCATCATCTGGCCGGGCGCCGCAGCGGTGCTGGTGGCGGTCGTATCCCCTCGCTTGCGCGCGTCCTATTTGCCTGAAGCCGCATCCAGTGCCGAACTGTCCACTGGAGGCACGTGGCCACCGGCGAATGGCGGTGTCGCTCGCCCGTAGTCGGTACCGAAATAGCGGTCGGCAAGGTATCGAAAGATGCTCGCCGGGCTGACGTCGTTCGGAAACACCCCGGTACGACCGGGGGTGAGCGCTGCGAACAGGGTGCCCGTCCGTTCGAGCACAATGTCCGGATCCGCGTCCGCGGCCGCGGTCACCAGCCAGTCGACACGTGATGCCGAGCCATGGTCCGCCCACAGGACGATGACCGGCGGCCGATTCGAGTTGGCAACGATGGCGTCGACCGTTTCCATGATCCGCTGATTGAGGTACTCGAGCTGATCGCCATAACGACGCACAAATTCGTCGGCAGGTTCCCCACGCTCCTGCGGCGAGTCGGCGTAGAAATGGCGGCTGATGGGGACTGTGACAGGTGAGCCATCGCGGCGGAACACCGTCGGCTGATGCGGAGCCGGGATATGGGCAAATACGAGCCGAGGGGCGGTCCGTTCTGCTGCCGCAATCTCACCAAGGGCCCGGAGCTCGAACTCTATGCGATCGCGATGCGCCCCGGACGCGAGATCTGGAGCTACCACGGCCAGCATGTCTCCGAGGAAGGTTGACGTCAGGAGCTTGATCTCGAACTCGTTGAGGTGTCCGCCGTCGACATAGACATCCGCGTCTCGAAGGGCCACCTGCTCGAACCCGGCTCCCGTGGCGACGATCTGATAGCCGTTGACCCTGGCGAGATCGAATACCGGATTGCTGTTGACCAGGCGCCGCAGCGTAGGGTGGTACGGCGCGCGACGCTCGAGAACGTCCATGAATCGAGGGATGTCTTCTATGTACGCCATGTGGAGCATCGACGTCAGCGACTGCTGGGTCCACAGATAGTCGGAGTGGCTTTCCGTGGCGACCGCGAAGCCACGCTCTTCGAGCGCATCCACAAAGGGCCTGTTGTCAATTTCGAAGGCGTGGTCCAGGACGTCGACACGGGGATAGCCGTCGAGCAGCACGAGGTACACGTCAGGATCATTTGAGCTCGTCGAGGAGGCTGACCCCAGCCTGAGCGCCTCGTCGAGCGACATTCCCTGGCCAAGATCGTCCACCCCGTGTGCCAAGCCACCGGACACTATCCCTGTGCCTATGGTCGCCGCCAGCAAGAGGATGGAGACTCGATTGAGTACATAGTTCATTTTCGATCTCGTCCAGCTCCGGGCCGTCTTCAGCAAGAGGCGGCCGGTCAGTCCCAGGGCAGCGACGACCATGGCAGTCCACAGTGCGAAGAGCCAGGGCTCGACACGTCTCTGGAGATCGCTGACGATCTCTACGAGATGCTTGCTGTATAGAATGCCGATGAGGCCGCTGGCGGCGATCCCAGCGCGATCCCGGCTGCGCAGCAGCATCGTGAGAAGAAGTGTGACTGTCGCTGCAGCGGCCACGCCCACCAGAAGGGATCGGAATGCCGCGTATGGGCTCACCACGGTATCGAGCCAGAACCCAATCACGAGTGATGCCGTAAAGAGCACCGGGTGCCATGGAAGATCGACTACACCCCGGCGCTCGTCCTCGGCCGCTGGCTCACTACTGGCATGCGGAGAGCATGCCATCTCAGTCGGTAGGCCCTTGCGCCTCTGCCCCTCCATTCACGCCGTCCCATGGCTTGCCCCGCAGTCGAGCGACCGTCCTGGCTACGGGTGATCGCAGAAAGAAGGGGACGGCGAGCAAACCGGCCAGCACAAATTGGATGAGCATGCTGCCTGCGCCGGGGTCGATGTAGAGAAGGATCATGAGGGCGGCTCCTGGCCAGAGGGGGAAGCGGCCTCGACTGTACCTCACTGTCTGCAGCTGGAAGATGGCCTGATCGTCCCCGGTACCTCGCTCGCGATACCGCCCGAGCATGAAGGGACACGGTTAATCCGACGGCTCGGTCAGGTGTAGCACGGCGGTCTCGCCAAAACGTGACTGAACTGCGAAGCGCCCATCACTCTCGATTTCCTCGACATCGAGATCGGCTACCGCACTGACGAAGAGCGTATCGACGTCGGCATTAGTCATCCACTCGGCGATACAGCCGACCGACCGGCCGCACTGCTGCAGGCCCTCGTGGCGCAGTCGCTGTGCGTTCCACGTGTCCGATCCCAACCACTCGCTCCCCTGAGCCAATGCAGCGTTGGACCGACCGGTGAGGGCGGGGAACCACTCCCCGGGACCCTCGAGCCACCACGGCCGATTCGTCAGGACCGCGACCGGTGGCCCCGAGGTCTCCATCGCAGCCATGGCCGAGCGGTCGCTGCGAGGGATGCCGACGAGAGGGCTAGACCGATCGAGCGGAATCAGGAGCACGTTGACGAGCGCCAATGCGAACAAAACGGCACCGCCAAGGCGCAGCCGCCGCCCCGAAGCGATGCCGGCAGTGGTACGGTCGACAACCTCCAGCACTGCCAGGCTGCCGAGCGCGGCCCAGGGCACGGTGATGTAGAACGCTCCGGCTGCCGGGGTGACTAAAACCGCCAGCGTCCACGCGGGAATCAGCCATCGCCTGCGCCAGGCGGCAACCGCGATGCCGATCATTCCAAGGAAGAGCGGAATGTCGAGCGCCGGGAACGGCCCGCCTGTCAGGCGCAGCTCGAGGACGCGCTGCAGCGAATCGACGAGTGCCTGGCGTGAGCCGGATGCGCCGGTCAGCACGTCGAGGCCATGCCTGTGGACGATGGTGGCCCACCATGCTGCTGAGATCGTCAACCCGATGGCCGCCATGGCCAGCAGAGGAATCGAACGGCTTCGCCACTCACGATTGACCAAGCAGAGGACCGCCGTGGATGCCGCCGCAAAGGCAGCGGCTTCGGGGTGGGTCACGATCGTGAGGCCCCCCAGTACACCCGCCGCGCCGATGAGCAGACGTCCTCCGTCACGACACCCTCGGATGGCAGCTGCGATGGTGAAGAGCGCGAGAACCAGCCCCAGCCCGCGAGTCACACCTCCGCCGACGATCAGCCAATAGAACGCCTGAGGCGTGAGGGCGAAGACGAGTGACGCCACAAGTGCGTGCCGCCGACTGAGCGCGACGGCTGTCAGCACATACACGCCGACGATGGCGAGAACCGAGTAGAGCAGCGGCAGGAAGCGGAGGAGCTGAAGCGGGTCAATGACTTGCGAGCCGAGGGCAAGCGCGTAGATGCCGAGCGGTGGATACGCGAATGGGATGGCCGCATTGTTGTAGGCGGTCGTCATCGGCAGGCCGAAGCCCGCGTCGCGGATCTCATGCGCCATCATGTGGAACAGCCCACCGTCATGGAGCGGGAAGTCAGACTGGAGGATGAGCGGCGTGCGCACCGCCAACCCGACGACGAGCACGACGAGCAGGGATGCCTTCAGTCGCACAGGGGCAACCGCCCGCTCAAGCCTGTGGCTTCGACCGCCTCATAGGGGTAAAAGGTCCACCGCACCATGCCGGCCCGTGGCGACGGTAGCCGCATTTCATCATCTGGCCAATCGATCGGTGCGCGCCGATAGCCCCACAGATCCGCGCTGAACAATCCGTTTTCGTCAAGTGGATTCAGCGTGTCCTTCGCGAACGCGGGATCGAGCGCCTGGCCCATGCTCTGCACTAGCCGGAATGCCCTCTCGTCCGGCGTTCCACTCAATGCTCCCCAACGCAGCTTATTCAGCCAGTGCGCTCGTAGGCGCCGGTCACCCACAGATGTCTTGCTCAAATGGCGTCCGAGACTGACCGCGTCACACTCGATGGCGGCTGCCGTGGAAGTGGCGAGCTCGACGCTGTAGCTGTCTCGACTCATTGCCGCTTCGAGAAGCTCGGGCCGCCCTCCCAGCGTGGTGAGCCAGACGCCTTGATCTGTCTCGGGCTGAGGATTTGGTTGCCGGGTCTGCCATCGCTCAAGCGCCTCATGCACGACGTCCGCCGTCGACACGGTGCCCGGCAGCACGTTCGACCATTCCGGCGCAGCGACGATGCTCGGCCAACCCTGAACCACTTCCGCGAGCTCGAGCATCGCCGCGTCCGGCCGGCCCTCCTCGGCATGCCATGCCGAGCTCAAGAGCAAATTCGTCGGGTCTGAGCGCTGGACATCAACGGCCTTGTCGATGGCGGCGCGCGCGCGAGCATGATCGCCCGCTGCCCGGTGCGCCAGAGCGAGGGTTCGCCACGCGAGATCGTCGGTTCGATTGATGTTCGCAGCGCGACGCAGGTCCGTAGCTGCGAGGAGTGGTTCATTCTGTAGGTAGCGGAGCGTCCCCCGTTGACGAAGGTAGAGGGCCAACCCGGGGTCCAGGAGGATGGCCATATCAAGCGGCGCGACCGCCCCCTCGATGTCGCCGCGGCTGACGCTCATCCTCGCGCGCTCATACGAATATGAGGCTGCGAGGCTCATCCCAACTACGATTCCGATTATCGCGAGGCAAGCCAAACTAATGCTCGCGTATGGCGTCATGAGTCGAAACGTTGCCCGTGAGGGGCTCCTGCGGGGAGTTGCGTAGGCCACCCATCCCACCGCAAGGGCGACAAGAAAGGCGAAGTCCGTCGGATTTGCACCGAGGCCAGCGACAACGAACAGAACCAGCGCCCAGCGCGCGGCGCCAGACCTGCTGCGATGAATGGCCGCTCCGACGACGACGAGGACCACGATTGCCGCAGCGGCGCCGAGCAAGCCGACCTCGGACAACAGTTGAAAAACCGCGCTGTCCGGGTGCCTCGGCGCCCAGCTATTCACGTCGAAATAGTTCGTCGTCTGCAGAGCCCAGGGGAACGACCCCGGCCCCAGGCCGCCGAGGGGATGCGCGAGCCACGCGTCGGTCAGAGCGCCCCACATTTCGGCGCGTGCCTCCACGGTCCGAAAGTTGAGCAGTCGATCGAGCGTGGCACCGACCAAGCCGCTTGCCAGGGCTCCCGCCATCGCGACCACGCCGACGAGGCCGATGGAGATCCACGCGCGCCGCGTGAGCGCATTCAGCCTAACTCGGTAGCCGATCAGAATGACCGTCGCCATGCCGACGGCGAACCATAGGGTTCGTGAGCCGTCGAGCACGACGATGATCAGCGCGAGTATTCCCATCAGGCATGCGGCCACCACTCGCCGCGACGACATCGCGCCTACCAACCAGGCTGGATACAGCATCGCCACCAGCAGAGCCAGATCGTGTCGGTGACCCCACGGTTCCGCGCCGAAGTGCAGGTCGAGTGGAGGCGTGATCCTCCACTCGGCTAGAGCCCACCAGGAGATGAACGTCGTCAGCCAGCGTGCGGCAGTCAGGATCGTGAGCAGCAACGACAGCCCAATGACGGCGCGGATGAAGATCGTTCGTGGGCGATCGCGCACGAGCTGCCCTCGTCCAACGAACAGGGCAGCGGTATAGGCAAGCGCCGCCAGGGATGCATCGAGCGACTGACGTGGATAGATCGACAGCACCCCGGCCGCCAGGAAGACCAGCAGCGCCAGGAGAACGCCCTTGTCCAGCAGGTCGGCAGAGCCGGGCGCCTTCACGAGATAGATTCCCACAAAGGCAGCCGCTACAACTGCGTTCAGCAGCCGGAGCAGCGGATCGACCTCACCAAGGGCGGTTCCCCCCAGCAGGACGACGTACGCCAATGCGCAGACCGATGCGATCGAGGCAACGTCCAGCGACCTCGGTCGCCGTTCGGATGCCACTTCACCCGAGGCGTGCTGGATCACCGATTTTGGGTCTCGGGAATGGCCGCAAATGACGTCGACAACCGCCGCTCAGGGAGCTTCGAAGGCATCAGAGCCGGGCGGCCGGATCTGCGCGTCAGTCATCTCGGGGTTCCTGTCCGCGCCGACCGGACCCATTGGGTCGGTCAGGGGTTAGGCTGACGCCTGCCGTCATCAGGCCGCCACCAAGGTCAACGAGGATCAGGACAACAAGCAGCAGGCCTCGCATCGCTCACAGCATGCGCGACGTGGTCAAGCCGCACCTACTGAGGCGTGTCCGACGGGGTCCCTTCGTCCGCAGGCTTGGTGGCATCCCGGTTCTTGGCGCGCTGGAGATAGAAGTAGCCCGCGATCAGCGCGGCCATGAAGAGGAGAAAGAGCGGCAGGTATTGCATCGATCTATACCTCGGGGCAAGTTGGCTTGGCCGCCGGAGTATCGAATGTGGTGCGCATGAGCTACATGGTCCTTACGGGCCATCATCGGCCCGGACGCATGGCGCACATCCTGCACTTGGCGCCGGTACTGTGTTCACCGCCCGTTTCATCCTCTTTGCGCTGGTGTTGGCTCAGCTGGCCGACGCCTTCACGTTTACCATCGGTGTGAGCCGGTTCGGCATCGGGCTGGAGGGTAATGGCATCGCCACGGCGCTGTACCGGGCATCCGGACTGGATGGCGTGCTCATCACGAAGGCTGCCGTGCTCCTAGCCACTCTGGGCATGCTCGTGGGAACGGCGCACCGGTTCCAGCGTCTCTTCGTCTGGGGCGGCGCTGCAGCGACGAGCTTCGGCCTGATCGGGTTTGTCGCCAATACGACATCGATCCTGCTGCTTTCCTGACGGACGACGCGTGAGCCGCCATCACTCTTCGAGTGCGCAGTTCCTCACGATCGCGGCCACCGGTACCAGCGTGGGGCTCGGTACTGACATCGCCGCGGGGGCAACCGTCATGCCGGCGATATGGCGACCTGCTACGAAGAGGACGACCCCGGCATGGCGGCGCTGATCGTGGAAACGAGCATGCCACCGTCAGCCACACGGTCTATCCGGCGGGCAGCGACGAGATGTTGGCATAGTGCTCCAACCGCTCTGGGTGCCTGGCGCGACCCGACGCGACCGGCGTTCGGCAACCACGATTTGCGGGCCGATGGCGGCGTTTGCTCTGGCCAAGGTGAGGCGCCAACGCGAACGTGGTGCTGTCGCGCCCTACCCCGCTTTGACGAACAAAGCGCCCCTGCCTAGCATCGGAACCGTGAACCCTCATCGGCCAAGGCGTGCACCGACGCCCGATCATGAAGGCGCCATCGCCG
>JALZDF010000063.1 GCA_030862645.1 Chloroflexota bacterium | reverse complement strand
GAAGGCGCGGGCCGGCCTGGCTCGCAGTGCTCAGCGGGCTGCTGCTCGTCATGGCGGCCTGCACGGCCGAAGAAGGTGGCGGCGGCGCCACCGGCGGCGCGACGACCGGCTACCCGTCGGGAGACCTCCAGATCATGGCACCGGCCGATCCGGGCGGCGGCTGGGACAGCACCGCGCGGGCGATGCAGCCGGTGCTCGAAGAGGTCGGCGGGGTGGGCGCCGAGGTCTACAACGTCGGGGGCGCCGGCGGCACGATCGGCCTCGCCCAGTTCGCAGAGGAGGCTACCGGTGATCCTCATCAGCTCATGGTGATGGGCCTCGTCATGGTGGGCGGCATCCTGACCAATGAGTCGCAGGTCACCCTCGACGCGGTGACACCCATCGCCAGCCTGACCTCAGAGCAGGAGGCCATCGTGGTGCCGGCCGACTCCGAGTACGAGACGCTCGAGCAGCTCGTCGAGGCCTGGAAGGCGGATCCGACGTCCATCTCGTGGGCAGGCGGCTCGGCCGGCGGGACCGATCACATCCTGGTCGGCCTGCTTGCCCAGGCGGCCCAGGTCGACCCGTCCGGCATCAACTACGTCCCGCATTCCGGTGGTGGCGAGGCGGTGAACGCCATCCTGTCTGGCTCGGTGACGGCGGGCGTCTCAGGCGTGAGCGAATTCACCGACCAGGTCGAGGCGGGCGAGATGCGCTGGCTTGGCGTGTCCGGCGAATCGGCGCCCGAGGGCATCGACGCGCCGACCATCACCGACGCGGGCTTCGACGTCGTCCTCGAGAACTGGCGCGGGGTCATGGGCGCGCCGGAGCTCAGCGACGCCGACCGCGACGCCGTCGTGGGCCTCATCACCGAGATGCACGACTCGGACGCCTGGCAGCAGGCGCTCACCGATAACGGCTGGGCCGACTTCTTCAAGCCCGGCGACGAATTCGCGACGTTCCTGGCCGAGGAGGAGGCTCGCGTCGAAGGGGTGCTCGCCGAGATCGGCCTGACCGGCGGCTGACCCGATGACGGCGGAGGAACGCGGGCCGAGGGGCGCTCAGGGGGGCGGCCTGCTCGGTCCGCGACTCGTCGCGATCTTCCTGCTGGCTCTGTCGGCGATCCTCATCGTGTCGGCGATCGGGATCGCGCGGGGCGGTGGCTACACGGTCATCAGCCCGGCCACCATTCCGCTGCTGGTGTCGATCGGCCTGCTGGTGCTGGCCGCGACGTTCGTCCTTCGTACGACGCTCCTTCCCGACGCCGATCTTGCCGAGCGGGCGGCCGAGGAGGAGCGTGCCACCCACTGGCCGACGGTGGGGCTGGTGGCGGTGGCGCTGGTCGCCTACGGGGTGGCGCTCGACGGGCTCGGGTACGTCGTGGCGACCGGGTTGTTCCTGCCGGTGACGGCAAGGATCCTCGGCAGCCGATCGCCGATCCGCGACCTGGTGGTGGGGGTGGGGCTCGCCCTCGTCGTGTACATCGGCTTCACAGAGTTCCTCGGCGTCCGGCTGCCGGCCGGGATCCTGGACCTGGTGCCGTAGGTGGACGTCCTCGGGGACCTGGCCGGCGGCTTCGGCACCGCGCTCACCCTTGAGAACCTGCTCTTCGCGGCCGTCGGCGTCACCCTCGGGACCCTGGTCGGGGTGCTGCCGGGCATCGGCCCGGCCCTGACGGTGGCCCTCCTGCTGCCGCTGACCTTCACCTTCGAGGCGACCGGCGCATTCATCATGTTCGCCGGCATCTACTACGGCGGCATGTACGGCGGCTCGACGACGTCGATCCTGCTGAACACGCCGGGCGAATCGGCCTCGGTGGTGACGACCATCGAGGGCTTCCAGATGGCGAAGCAGGGCCGTGGCGGCGCGGCGCTGTCGACCGCTGCCATCGGCTCGTTCGTGGCGGGCACGCTTTCGACGCTGGCCATTACCTTCCTGGCGCCGGTCATCGCCGGCCTGGCCCGGTCGTTCCAGCCGGCCGACTACGTCGGGCTCATGGTGGTCGCCTTCGTGAGCATCACCGCCCTCATCGGCCGCTCGATCCTGCGCGGCATGATCAGCCTCTTTCTGGGACTCTTCATCGGCCTCATCGGGATCGACAATCTCAGCGGGCAGCAGCGCTTCACCTTCGGCGTGCCGCAGCTGCTCAACGGGCTGGACGTGGTGGTGGTGGCCGTCGGCCTGTTCGCGGTCGGCGAGGCGCTGTACGTCGCCTCACGCCTGCGCCAGGACCGAGAGGAGATCGTGCCGGTCCGGGGCTCGCTGCTCATGAACCGCGACGAGCTGAAGCGGTCCTGGAAGCCATGGCTGCGCGGCTCCGCCCTGGGTTTTCCGATCGGCGCGCTGCCAGCGGGCGGCGCCGAAATCCCGACCTTTCTGTCGTACGGGCTCGAGAAGCGGCTCAGCCCGAAGGCGCCGTGGGGGAGGGGCGCGATCGAGGGCGTGGCCGGCCCCGAGGCGGCAAACAACGCGGCATTTTCCGGCGTGCTGGTGCCGCTGCTGACGCTGGGGATCCCGACCTCGGCGACGGCGGCGATCCTGCTCGTGGCCTTCCAGATCTACAACCTGCAGCCCGGACCGCTGCTGTTCGCCAATTCGCCGGAGCTGGTGTGGGCCCTGATCGCCAGCCTCTACGTCGGCAACGTGATGCTGCTGGTGCTGAACCTGCCGCTCATCCGGCTGTGGGTGAAGATCCTGGCCATCCCGCGGCCGCTGCTGTACAGCGCCATCCTGGTCTTCGCCACCCTCGGCGTGTACAGCCTGGCGAACTCGCTGGTGGACGTGCTGATCATGTACCTCATCGGCGTGCTCGGGTTCTTGATGCGCCGATACGACTTTGCGGTCGGGCCGATGATCCTCGGCGTCATCCTGGCGCCGATGCTGGAGGCCCAGTTCCGGCGCGCCCTGCAGCTGAGCCAGGGGGACCTGTCTGTCTTCGTGACCCGCCCCATCTCGGCGATCCTGCTGCTGATCGCGGTCGGCACCCTGGTGGTGCCGTACCTGCCCAGGCTCCTCGGCCGAGGACAGCGGCTCGTCTTCGGCACCGGGTCCCAGGATTAGCTCTCGCTAGGGCTGGACCTCACCGAACAGCTTGCTGTTCTCGAACCACATCACGCCGTCCTCCTCCTGCAGGCCGGTGATGTCGGCGCTGCCAAGATCCCAATCGGCCGTTCCCTCCGGGAAGTTCTCGACCCGCAGCCGGGGCGAGCCACACGCGGGCGGCGAGGTCGGCTCGAGCGACTCGCACAGCCAGATCACGCCATCGGTGTCCATCAGCAGCACCCCGCTCACCAGCTGCGGCTCGCCGCCGGCGTTGGCGACCGCATCGGCGATCGGCAGTCCGGGGCCGTCGACGGCGGCTCCGCCGGTGATGACCAGGGTGCCGTCCGACGGAGCGGTGCCGTCCGAAGCCGGCGCCGATTCGACCGGGACCTCCTCGCCGACCTCGCCGAAGGTGGCCGACACGGCCGTGCCGCCGCAGGCGGTCAGCGCGAGGATGAGGAGGAGGAGGAGGAGGGGAGCGTAGCGCCGCATGGCGAGCAGTATGCACCGGCCCGGGCGCACGGGCTCAGGCGTCCGTCACCAGCCCGAGGATCTCGTCGCCGTACACGGCGATCTTGCGCTGGCCGATGCCCGGCACGCCGAGCAGCGCCTGCGCATCAGCCGGCCGCCGCGAGGCGATGGCCGCGAGGGTCTTGTTGTCGGCCACGACGTAGGCCGGCACGCCGTCGCTGCGTGCTCTTTCTCGCCGCCAGTCGATGAGGCGCGCGAGGAGGGGCTCATCCGCCGCCGTCAGGGTGGACGGCGATGGCGCAGGGACCGCCGCGCGCGGCCGCGCCACGGCGCCCGGGCGAAGCTCGGCGATGAAGCGGGAGGGCTGCGCGCGGACGGAGCCCCTCGAACCGACCCGGTTGAGCGCCCACGACAACACGAGGTGCCGGCGCGCGCGGGTGATGCCGACGTAGAGCAGCCTCCGCTCCTCCGCGAGCGCCTCCGGGTCGGAGGCGGACTGTCGGATCGGCAGCGTGCCCTCCTCGAGGGCCGGCAGGAAGACGGCGTCCCACTCGAGGCCCTTCGCCCGATGCAGGGTCGAGAGCGTGACGCCCTCGCCGGCGGCGCCGGCCTCGGTGGCATCGCGGCGTGCGAGGTCGGCCAGGAAGTCCGCGGCGGTGGCGTCAGGCTGTTCGGCCTCGAGCTGACGGGCGATCGACAGCAGCGCGCTCAGCGCGGCGTGTCGGTCACGCGCCTCAGCGCCCGAGCCCGGCGGTTCGGACTCGTCGAAGCCGAGCTCCCTCTGCCAGGCGCCGGCCACGATGGCGGACAGCGGGCCGGCCGCATCGGTCTGCAGGGCGCGGCGAGCCGCGCGGACGTCGGGGCGGGCGAAGAAGCGGACGCCGCGCACGGTGAACGGGATGCCGGCCCGGGTGAGGGTGGCCTCGAACGGGACCAGCTGCGCATTGGTGCGAACCAGGATCGCGATGTCGGTTTCCGGAACTCCATCGGCGACGAGCGCGCCGACCGATGCCACCACGGCCGCCAGCTCGCGGTCGCCGTCGGCATGCGGGACCAGCTCGGGCTTCGGCCCATCGGTCCCGGACGAGCGCAGCTCGCGGCCGGCGATCAGGCGGTTGGCGAGCTCGAGCACCTGCGGCGTGCTGCGGTAGTTCCGGCTCAGGCGGATGACGCGCGCATCGGCGTATCGGTCCGCGAAGGTGGTCAGGTACTGGCTGCTGGCGCCGGTGAAGCTGTAGATCGTCTGGTCCGGGTCGCCGACCACGCAGAGGTCGCGCCGATCGCCGAGCCAGAGTCGCAGCAGGTCCTCCTGGAGCCGGTTCGTGTCCTGGTACTCGTCCACGCTGAACCAGGCATAGCGGTGCCTGACCAGGCCGAGGGCGTCCTCGTTCT
This sequence comes from Chloroflexota bacterium, assembly GCA_030862645.1. GTDB lineage: Bacteria > Chloroflexota > Limnocylindria > QHBO01 > QHBO01 > JACDBZ01. Next base: position 16,234 of record JALZDF010000063.1, on the reverse strand, counting down.
CGCCGTACAGCTCCACCGCCAGGGTCAGCATGTCCTCGAAATCGATGCGGTCGATGCGCGCCTTCGCCGCCTCGTAGCTCCGCCACAGCCGGGTGAACATGTCGGTGGGGACGGGCGGCTCGCGCTCCGGCTCGTAGGTCTCCGGGCGCATGCGGCGCACCTTGGCCCACTCGATCTCGTCGGCAAGGTCCCTGGCGGGCGTGAACCTGTAGCCACCGGGCAGGCTCCGCGCCAGCGGACCGATGATCCTGATCTTGGTGTCCAGTACCTCGGGCAGGTCGCGGCCGTGGACGTGTGGCCAGTGGTATGCCAGCTGCCGAAGAGCGGCGGCATGGAAGGTCGAGGCCTGGACCTGCGGAAGATCGAGCTGCTGCAGCCGATGCTTCATCTCCGCAGCCGCCTTCTCGGTGAAGGTCACGACGAGGGCGCGCTTCGGATCCACGGCGCCGGTAGCGGCGGCATAGGCGACCCGATGGCTGATCACGCGGGTCTTGCCAGTGCCGGCGCCGGCCAGGATGACGACCGGGCCGCTCGTCGCGCGGGCCGCGCGCTGCTGCTCGTCGTTCAGGTCGGCCAGGATGGTCTCGGGGTCCATGCTTCGATGGTACGGTGGGCGACGGACGCGTGGACCGCATCAGCGGCATCGTGCTTGCACGACGGAGCCGCCATGGACGACGCCGCGCTGCGATTGCGCATCAGGGTCATCCGGGTGTCGACGCGCGCTGCGGTGCGCAGCCTCGGTCCGGGAGACCCGCAGCTCGCCGACGTCGTCGCACGTGGCCGGTGGCTCCTCGACGACCTCGCGCCGGCCGTGACTGAACACGGAACCGACGATCTGTGGACGGACCTGGACCGGGCGCGTGCGGAGCTCGACGGGTTGGACGCGACGTCCGACGGACGCTAGGCGCTTGGTGAACGCAGCATCAGCCACCCGTGGACGTCCGTGTTCGGAAGCGTGAGCTCCTCCACCACGTCGAAGCCGAGTCGCTCGTAGAGCAGAACGTTGCGGCCGGTGGCGGTCTCGAGGTAGGCCGGGGTCCGGTCGAGGTCGCATCGGTCGAGGACCGGCTTCAGCAGGGCGGTCCCGATCCCTTCTCCCTGCCGTTGCGGCTCGACGCCGAGAGCGGAGAGGTAGAAGTGCGGCTCGCTGGCATGATGGCGGTGCCGGTCCTCGAGCGCCGAGATCGCTTTCGTCACGGCGCGCAGGCGGGGCCACCCTGCCAGCCGCGCGACGGCCGGCATCATGCGCAGACTATCGAGGAAGGTCGGGCCCCGGTGGCCGGGAGGGATCCAGACCGCGACGCCGGCATGATCGTCGGTCGTGTAGGTCTCCGCCAGCCTCGCCGAACCGAACCTCAGGATGCCGCTCCAGCCATCGCGCATGCGCTGGTTGCGCTCGGGAGCGTCGCCGGCGAGGAAGGCGTAGAACGGATCATCGGCGAAGGCGCGGGCCAGGGTGGCCGCCAGCGCCGGGACCTCGTCCGCGGTCGCGCGCCGCACCGCGCCCGGCATCGGGGGCCTACCTGCGCAGGTCGATGCGCCGGTTCGGTGGCGCCGGCTCCGGCCCGGTCTCGACCAGCGTCCAGCCCGGCAACGGGTCGGGCAGCGTGCTGCCCTCGGTGCTGAGGACCTCGGCGGCGCGCCGCAGCAGGGCCTTCGCCGCGGATTGCTCCGCATCCGGGAGGTCCTCAATGAGCGCCTGGAGCCGGCGCTCGATGAGGCGCGTGGCGACCGCCGGCAGGAGCCCGTCGCGGTCGCGGCGCACGAGCGCCTCGGCGTCGGTCACGCCGTCCTTCTCGAGCGCGCCGATCAGCCGGCGCACGGCCGCCGCCTCCGCCTTCGGGAGCTCGTCGATCCAGCTCGGCGGCGGCGGGGGAGGCGGCTTGGCGTTGCGTTCCTTCCCCCTTGCCTTCTTCGCCGCCCGCGGTGGCGGGCCGGACCGCTTCGTGGAGCGCGCCTCCGGCAGCGTCTCGCGGACGGCCTTGAGGGTCGGGAACGGACCCTGGATCAGCTCCTGTCCGAACTCGTTGGTCTGCTCGGCATCGACCAGGAACCAGCCGACGTCGGCTTCCCGCACCTCGAAGCGCTCGTCAGGCGTCCGGTAGGTGCCGGCCTGCTGGCGGATGAGCTTGTCGGGATCGGCGCCGGCATCGGTCTTCTTCGGCTTGGCAGCTCGCGGCATGACGCCAAGCGTAGCGGGCTCGCGGTAGTCTGGCCGGACCACGAGCCGAAACGGAGGACGCATGACCGATCTCGCCGATCTCGACCAGTTAGCGCCGATCCAGGTCTTCGATGGCGTCCGGGTGCGGCGGGTAGAGGGCGACCTGGTCACGCTGGCGGTCGTGGAGCTCGACCCCCACGCCGTCGTCCCCGAACACCGCCACCCGAGCGAGCAGCACGGCATGGTGATCACCGGCCGGATGGAGTTCCGGGTCGGGGACGAGCGGCGGACGCTGGGTCCGGGCGGCACGTGGCGCATCCGGTCCAACGTCCCGCACGAGGCCGTGGCCGGTGCGGAGGGCGCGGTGGTGATCGACGTCTTCTCGCCGATCAGGTCCGATTGGGACGCCCTGGACACGCTCGAGCCCGTCGATCCGGTCTGGCCGCGCGGGGTTGCGCCGTGACCGACCGCGACCAGGCCGACTGCTGCGGACCCCCCGCCGACCCGCGGGTGGCGCGCCGCTTTGATCGCTCCTGGACCGACTGGGACGATGCGGAGGGCTTTCCGGAGATCGTCGACGTATCGGCAAGACTGGTCGATCAGCTGCGGGACGCAACGCTCGAGCGGCCCAGCGTGCTCGAGATCGGATGTGGAACCGGCGGCGTCAGCGTCGCGCTGCTCGAGATGGGGGCGAGGTCGGTGAAGGGCGTGGACCTGTCCGCAGCCAGCGTGGATCTCGCCCGCCGCCGAGCAGCGCATGCCGGGTTCGCGGAGCAGGCAACCTTCGAGGTCGGACAGGGAGCGGCGGTCCTCGGTGAGGTGCATGACTGGGTAGTCGTCGACCGTGTTCTCTGCTGCGACGGCAACCTGGATCGGTTGCTCGCGGCCGTCATCGGGGCGGCGCGCAGCCGGATCGCCGTCTCGGTTCCCGAGTCGCGCGGTTGGCGCGGCCTTCTCAATCGGCCGATGTGGGCGGCCGAGAATGTGTGGGACCTGCTGCACCAGGGATGTCGCGGCTATGTCCACGACGTGCGTCGCATCGAACAGCGGCTGGCCAGCGCCGGCTTTCGCGAGGTGTCGTCGGGTCATGTCGGGCTCTGGCACGTCGCGGTGTACGCGCGCTGACCGGAGCGGCCCGCGCCGTATCCTTAGGGCATGTCGCTCTATCGGCTCGAAAAGGATCCGGAGCTCGATGCGCCCGTCCTGGTTGCTGCCCTCGAGGGGTGGGTCGACGCGGGAGCGGCGGGAACGACGGCGGCGGCCCAGCTGTCGCAGTCCGGCACGCTGGTGGCTACCTTCGACTCCGATGCCATCTACGACTTTCGAGCTCGCCGCCCCACGCTCGACATCGTCGACGGCCGACCGATGAGCCTTTCGTGGGCCGAGCTGCGGCTCACCGCGTCCCGCATCGGCGACCGAGACCTGTTGGTCCTCACCGGGCCGGAGCCTGACTATCGGTGGCGCGAGCTCGCGACCGACGTGGTCGAGGTCGCCAAGCGGCTCGGCGTGGTCAGCTGGGCCAGTCTCGGAGCCATTCCGGCCGCGGTGCCGCACACGCGCCCGGTGCCGGTCCTAGCCACCGCTTCGGCTCCCGGCCTCCTGCCGGACGGCATCCGGCAAGGTCCGGACGGGCTCCTGCGTGTGCCGGCGGCGCTCCTCTCAGTGCTCGAGCTGACTGCCTCGGCCTCCGGCATCCCGGCCGTCGGCTTCTTTGCCCAGGTCCCGCACTACGTGAGCGCGACCTATCCCACCGCCGCCATCGCCCTGCTCACCGCGCTCGGCCGGCATCTCGGCGTCGAGGTGCCGGTCGGGACGCTTGCAACGCGCGCTCTCGAGCGCCGCAACATGCTCGACGCCGCGGCGGCCAACGACGAGGAGACCAAGGCGCACGTCGAGCGCCTCGAGCTGCTGGCCGACGAGTCGCGCCTGCCCGAGGGCGACGAGCTGATCGCCGACATCGAGCGCTTCCTGCGCGAGGGCGGTGGCGATGACGAGCCCGACGAAGGCGGCGGCTCCCGCCTCCACTAGCAAGGCGCTCTCGATCAGGCCTCCTGTGAAACCTCCGCCGTCCGAGCGGATCTTGCCGGAATGGCGGCCGGTTCGCGGCGTGCGTCGGCGGCGACAGCAGCGTCCAGCCGGGCGAGCAGCGCGTCTGCCCTGAGGCGGGTGAAGATCTCGCGAGCTTCGTCGACGGCACGGCGGCGCTCGGACGGCTCCATGGCGCCGGTGATGGCGATGTCCAGGTCGATCAGGCCGGTCCAATACGGCGTCCCGATCTCGCGCGCCACCCGCAGCGCCTCCGCGTACCTGGCCCGTGCATCGGTGCTGCGGCCCTCGAGCATGGCGATGCCGCCATCCATCGTCGCCAGCATGGCCATCGTTCGTCGCCCCGCGACCGATGCCCCATACGCATCACGCATACGGACAGCCGGCGCAAGGTCGCCCTTCCAGATCGCCGCACGGACGCCGTAGACCGCGCCATCCAGGCCGGCGATGCCGGATCCGAGGCTCTCCTCCGACACCCGCACCGCGGTGTCGAGATCGCCGCGCACCAGTGCGCTGACGAGATAGCTGTACGACCCGACGGCGAGATACTGCGGATCGTCGAAGTCCCGCGACCCCTCGTAGATCCGGCGCGCGGCGTCGTGGACGTCCTCGCCCCGGTACGCGCGAATGACATTGGCAAAGGTGCCGAACCAGATCTGCTCCGCCGGCTCGGTGAAGAGCGCGTCCATCTCGGCCATGGCGTCCATCGCCCAGTCCCACTCGCCGACCTCGATGGCGGAGTCCACCGCGTTGCCGAGGATGTAGCGGATCGACCAGATCACGCCGTCCTGCTTCGCCTGCTCGATCGCGGCTCGAGACACCTCGAGCGCGCGTGCGGGATCGTCCGGGGCGAGCGCATAGCCAAGGTTCACCGCCGCCCGATTGGCCATGTCCGGCAGCGAGAGCCGCTGCGCGACGTCGAGCGCCCCGGTCAGGGTGACGACCGCCTCGACCATGCGTCCGAGATTTGCCAGCGACACGGCGCGCGTGATCATCAGGTCGAGGACGAGGTGCGCGTCGCCGGCGTGGTGGGCGGTGGGGAGCACCTGGTCGGCCAGCTCGACGGCGCGTACGTCGTTGAGGACGCGCATCTCTGCCTTCGCCAGGAGGGTCATGACCTCCACGTGGCCCGGAGCTCCCGGCACCATGCCGGGTTCCGCGATGGCGTCGTTCAGGAGCTGGAGCGCCCGCTGCTGGTGGCCTTCGAGGAGGATGTCGGCCAGCTTGGCGATGCCGCGGCGTCGTTCCGCGTCGCGTCCGAGCGTCCCTGCCAGCTCAACCACGCGCTCCGCGTGCTCGACGGCCCGGTCGAACAGGGCGGCCTTCGCCGCCGCTTCGGTGGCCAGGGTGCGTAGCTCGAGCTCCTCCGCCGGATCGGTGACGACCAGCAGGGCGCTCTCGAGATAGCCGTTGGCGAGGCGGTGTGAGCCGAGGGCCCCGGCGCGCTGGGCCGCGCCGCGCAGCGCCACGCGGGCCTGGGCAGCGACCGCGGCGCCCTCAGGCCCGTCAGGGTGGGCCCGATAGGCATCCACGTAGTGCTGGGCCAGGACGCCGGACAGCTCGTCGTCGCCGAGCGCCTCGTAGTAGCGCGCCGCTGCCAGGTGTCGGGCGCGACGGTCGTCGCGCGACAGGGTTCCGTAGGCAACCTCGCGCAGCAGCCCCTGGACGAACCGGAAGTGCCCGCGCTCCGGCGAGCGCGGATCTTCGTCGATGGTGAGGATCTCGCGCTGCACCAGGTGCTGGAGCATCGGCTCGACCTGATCCTCGGTCGAGCGCGCCACCGCTCGGACGGCGGCGGTGCCGAACGAGAGGCCCAGGACCGCCGCGTCCTGCACCAGCATGCGTTCGGGCGCGGGCAACGCGTCGATCCGGGCCGCGATGAGCGCCTGCAGCGACTCCGGCACGGTCATCGTGCTCAGATCTCCGACGGGTCGGTACATCTCGCCGTCGCGCTGGATCCGACCGTCGTTGAGGAGAGTTCGGACCGTCTCCACCGCGTACAGCGGGATTCCCTCGGCGCGCCCGACGATCTGGTCGATCACGGGCTCCGGCAGACCGGGCACCATGCCGGCCAGCAGCGCGTGCATGTCCTCGTCGGCCAGCGGGGCAAGGTTGAGCGAGGTGAAGGAGCGCTGCCCCGCTCCCCACGTCGGACGGCGATCGACGAGCTCCGGGCGGGACAGGGTGATGACGTAGATCGATCGGCCGCGCGACCAGGTCACCAGCTCCTCGATGAAGTCGAGCATGCCGTCATCGGCCCATTGGAGGTCCTCGAAGACCATGACCACGGGACCCACCTCGGCGATGCGCTCGAAGAACGTTCGCCAGGCCACGAACTGCTGGCCGCGCTCGCGCGTCTGGCCGTCGCCGATGCCGAGGAGATGCAGGAGCGGTTCCTCCAGGCCCCGGCGCTCGTCCACATCGGTCACGAACTCGTTCAGGCTGACGGCCAGGCGCTCGCGCGTGGATGCCTCGTCCGCGCCCTCGCTGATGCCGATCCTCATGCGCACCATCTCGCCGAGCGCCCAGAAGCTGATGCCGTCGCCGTAGGCGGGGGAGCGGCCCTGGTGCCAGTACACGTCCTCGGTGACGCCGTCGATGTACTTCAGGAACTCCCAGGCCAGCCGGCTCTTGCCGATGCCCGCCTGCCCGATGACGCTGACCAGGCGCGGACCGCGATCGCGAGCGGTGGCGTGATAGAAGTCCTTGATCAGCCGCAGCTCCGCTTCCCGTCCCACGAACGGCGGCTCGAGGCCCTCGCTGCGCCCGACGCCGCCGCGCTGCGCGACGACCCTCAGCGCGCGGAAGGCGGGGACCGGGCTGGCCTTGCCCTTCAGATCGTGGTCACCGGCCGGCTCGAAATCGATGGCATCGCCTGCGGCGCGCTGCGTCCCTTCGCCGACCAGGACGGTCCCCGGCGCGGCGACCGATTGGAGGCGGGAGGCCGTGTTGACGAGATCACCCGCGACCATGCCCATGCCGCTTGCGCCGATCGTCACGATCGCCTCGCCGGTGTGCACCGCCGCTCGAAGCGCGAGGTCGGGAACGCCGTTCTCGCTGCCCATGCGGCGAATCGCCTCCACGAGGTCGAGCGCGGCCCGCACCGCGCGCTCGGCATCGTCCTCCTGGGCGATCGGGGTCCCCCAGACGGCCATGACGGCATCGCCGATGAATTTCTCGACCGTGCCGCCGTAGCGATCGACGATGGCGCGGCAGGTGTCGAAGTAGCCGGCCAGCAGCTCGCGGACGTCTTCGGCATCCCGAGCCTCGGACAGCGTGGTGAAGCCCACCAGGTCGGCGAACAGAACGCTCACCAGCCGACGCTCGGTGGCCGGCGTAACCGCAGCCGCCGGTGCGGCCGACTCGGTCAGCGGGAGGCCGCATTCGCCGCAAAATTTCGCACCGGGAGTGTTGGCGGACCCGCATCGCGGGCAGCCGGCGGACAGCGGCTGACCGCACTCCAGGCAGAACTTCCGGCCGGCTTCGTTGGCGGCCCCGCAGTTGCTACAGGTCACTCGGGCGTGCGGCTCCTCTTGTCGTGCGCCGCAGTATCAGCGCCAGCCGGTCACCTTGACAAGGCTGCCGGGCGACGGGGGCAGGCCGTCACAGCGATACCGACGCGACGTCGAGCCGACGGTGTGCGCGATGGGGACATGCCGAGCGTGAGCAGCTCAGGCGTGCCGCCCAAGCCGACGATGCAGCCGACGAGCAGTCCGATTCCGATGGGGCGCATGGGCGTCCTGATGAAAGTGCCGGGCGCGACTGAGGTCGCGCGGCTGTCAGCCCTTCTTCTTCTTGCCGCTCGCGACCGGCTCGGGAGCGTCGAGCATGGCGTCGATGGCGCGCCGTGCCTGGAAGGCCGAGCGGTATGAGTGCTGGGAGCGGGGGGCATCGGCGTCCGCCTTGATGTACCAGCTGCGCTCGCCTGCGACGTAGCTGATCTCGTAGCCGCGGTGCTGCTCGGTCGCCCGGGGGGCGTCATTGGCAAGCATGATGGTCGCCTCGCGGGCGGTCTTGGGGCTGCAGGTCGAGCAGCGGGATTCGAGGATTCCGTGTGCGCATCGGCGGCAGTTGGCGCAGCGTTGCGGGTCGAACCCGTGGATGCATCGGTCGGTCATGGCCGCCTTTCTTGTGGGAGGTTCATAGCGTACCACCGATCCATGTGGTACATTTCGCACACGTGTTCGAAAGGCGCACCGGTCTGCGCCGCGGTTTACCTCCGTCCGACCTCGATTTGCCTTTCGCCCTGACCGGGCCCCGCGAACGATCGCGGGAGGGCCTCGTCAGGAGCTTTTCCCTTGTCCTTCTCCAACCTCGGGCTGACGCCCGACCTGCTCCGCGCCGTCGCGCGGCAGGGCTACACCGATGCCACTCCCGTGCAGCGCGAGGCGATTCCGCTCGTGCTGGGCGGCCGCGACCTGCTGGCCGGCGCGCAGACCGGCACCGGCAAGACCGCCGCCTTCGTGCTGCCGATCCTGCAGCGGCTCGCCACGCGCCCTGCGCGCGATCGGCGCGTTCGCGTGCTCATCCTGACCCCGACCCGCGAGCTGGCCATCCAGGTCGAGGAGTCGGTGCGCACGTACTCGAGCGGCAACGCCCGGTCGACGGCCATCTACGGTGGCGTCGGTTTCGGAGGCCAGGTCGGCGCGCTGCGTCGCGGTGCCGAAATCGTGGTCGCCACGCCGGGCCGGCTGCTCGACCATGCGCGGCAGGGAACCATCGACCTGCGCGCCGTCGAGATCCTCGTCCTCGACGAGGCCGATCGGATGCTCGACATGGGATTCATCCGCGACATCCGCCAGGTACTCGCCCTCCTGCCGGATCGGCGACAGAACCTGCTTTTCAGCGCCACCTTCTCGCGCGAGATCCGTGGACTGGCGGAGGGCCTCCTCGATCGTCCAGCATCGGTGCAGGTGACGCCCGAGAACACTGCCGTCGAGCTCGTCGAGCAGCTTGTCTACCGCGTCGATCGTGAGCGGAAGCGCGAGCTGCTCACTCACCTGGTGCGTACTCGTGTCATCGACCAGGCGCTGGTCTTCACCCGCACCAAGCACGGCGCCAACCGGCTCGCCGAGCAGCTGACCCGCGACGGGATCGCGGCTGCCGCCATCCATGGCAACAAGTCACAATCACAGCGCGTGCGCGCCCTCGCCGACTTCAAGGCGGGCCGTGTCCTGCTGCTGGTCGCCACCGAGGTCGCCGCGCGGGGGCTCGACATCGAGGCGCTGCCGCACGTCGTCAACTTCGAGCTGCCGATGGTCCCCGCCGACTACGTCCATCGGATCGGCCGAACCGGCCGGGCGGGCGTCACCGGCACCGCCGTCTCGCTGGTGTGCGTCGACGAGGCGCCGCTGCTCCGAGACATCGAGCGGCTGCTCGGCGCGCCGATCACGTCGCACGTGATTCCCGGCTACGAGCCGAACGCCTCCATTCGCGCCGAGCCGATCCGCCTTCGCTCGGGCCAGCACGGCGGCCAGCGCCGCAACGCGCCGGCACCCCGGCACGGATCGGGCGATCGTGGTCGCGTGCGCTTCGGCGCCGGGCGTCGAGGTCGCCCGAGCCGCGTGCCGAGCGGCTTCTCTCGCTAGTCCCTCCGGCACGGCCGTGCGTCGCCATGGTGCTTGGCATGGCGGTGGTCCCGTTGTGAAGGGTCGCCGGTGGTGGCCGCTTGTCGGATCGGCGGACGGAGCGTACGCTGCACTCATCGTGACCGACGCACGCCGCACCTGCACTTGCATCTGTCGTTAGGCGGGAGGAGCTCCGCTCCCGCTCATCGGCGCGTCGTCCGTTCGCCCGCCCACTGAGGCTTCCTCCCGCCACTCCGGCCCGTTCCACCGATCTTCCTCCTGCCCCTCGGAGCTCGACCATGACCGTCCGCACTCGTACTGCCCATCCCTACCGCGACGTCGACGTCATCGATGCCCGCGCGCCGCGCTTCAACCAGGCGGTCGTCGGCATTGTCTCGCTCGTCGCAGTGGTCACCGGATGGTGGCCGCTGCTGGCGCTGCTGGCCGCGCAGCTCGCCATCGGCCTGAGATTCGGCCGCCGCTACTGTCTCGCCTGCGTCGCCTACTTCGAGCTGGTCCAGCCTCGCATCGGCGAGGGACCGATCGAGGACTCGCGGCCGCCGAGGTTTGCGAACCAGGTCGGACTCCTGGTGCTGAGCTCGGCCACGATCGCGCACATCATCGGCCTGGCGCCCATCGGTACCGCGCTCGGCATCCTCGTCGCCGGCCTTGCCCTGCTGGCCGCGGCGACCGGATTCTGCGCCGGGTGCGAGATGTATCGCATCGGCGCGCGACTGCGGGGGATCCGACGCCGGGAAATCGATCGCGTCGAGCTGGCGGAGCTTGGCGAGCCGCAGGGAGCCGGCGGTCGTGGCGAGCTGGTGGTGGCGTTCAGCCACCCGCTGTGCACCGACTGCCGCACGGTGCTCGGAGACCTCGCCGCCGGCAGCCAGCGCTGGGTGACCGTCGACGTGAGGGATCGGCCGGACCTGGCGCGCAAGTACGGCGTGGCGCTGGTCCCGACCATCGTGCGCGTCGCCGCCGATGGCCGCGTCCTTCAGCAGATGGCGGGGTAGATCCGCCCGCTGTTGCCGCGAAGCGCCGTCAGGCCCTGGAGACGATGTCCTCGTTCGGGCGTTCGGGGCCCGCAGGCATGGTGGCGCGCATAACGTCGTCGATTTCGGCGTCGGAGTCGACGTTGAGCGGCGCGCCCTTGACGCGGGGGCCCTCGGCGGGCGGCTCCGACCAGTCACCCTCGTCGATCTCAGCCCTGGTCAGCGAGATGCCGATCTCCTTGAGCTCGGGGCGAACGTGCTCGAGGCTGACGGCCGGCAGGTAATGGTGCGAGGCATTGATCAGCCCCGACTTGACCAGGATGTAGCGATCCGTCGTCTCCTCGACCGAGCCGACGCCGTGGCCGTCGAGGCTCTTGACCGACCAACCGGATTCGATTCCGTGGATGTCGTTGCTGCTCATGCCGCCACGGCCAGCACGTTGCGTGCCGCATCATGGCGATCATGACCGATGCCCTGCGGGTTCGACTCGCCGATCCCGACCGCGACGCCGATGCCGTTGCCGCCATCTACCGGCCGGCCGTGGAGTCCTCGATCGCCTCCTTCGAGGAGGTGGGGCCCGATTCCGCGGAGATGGCCCGCCGCATTCGTCAGACCCTGACCCACACGCCATGGCTGGTGGCCGAGGGGGAGGCGGGGGCCGGCGTGCTCGGGTACGCGTATGCCAGGCTGCATCGCGAGCGCGCCGGGTACCGGTGGTCCGTTGACGTGTCGGCGTACATCCGGGCCGATTGGCACGGGAGGCGAGTCGGCCGCACGCTCTACGACGCCCTGCTGCCGATCTTGCTGAGCCAAGGATTCGTGAACGTCTACGCCGGGATCGCCCTGCCCAACCCCGCCAGCGTGGCGCTCCACGAGTCGATCGGCATGCGGCGCATCGGTGTGTACGAGCGGGTCGGCTTCAAGTTCGGCGTCTGGCACGACGTCGCCTGGTTCGGCATGCGGATCTCGGATCCGGCGGGCACGCCCGCCGATCCGATCCCGCTGCCGGAGCTCGGTTGGACCGGCTGACTCCTCGGCGATCTCCACGGGGCTCGTAACCGAGCGCCAGGTACGGGTGCTCGAGCAGCCCCTCATGGACGGCGGCACCACATGGGCATAGGCTGACCGGTACGATGAGCACGTTCCGCTACTCCCGATGGGACGGCAGCCAGCAGCTGCCGGCCTTCGACGCGGACGACGTGCTCGACGCCCTTTCCGACGACATCCTGGCCGAGGGCGACGTCCGGCGGGCCCTCCAGCGGCTCATGCAGCGGGGGATCCGGGGCACGCGCGGCGGCGACATCCCGGGACTCAGGAAGATCGTCGATCGGCTCCGCGCGCAGCGGCAGGCGGAGCTGGAGCGCGCCAACCTGGACGGCGTGATCGACGACGTCAACCGGCGGCTGGAGGAGATCCTCGAGACTGAGCGGCAGGGGATCGCGGAGCGCGTGAAGGCCGCCGAGCAGCGGGCGCTCGACGCTCCGCCCGGTCAGGAGCAGGACCAGGCGCGCATGGCGGAGCAGGTCATGCGCCGCACCGCCCGCCAGCGGGAGTATCGGCTCGACGCCCTGCCGCCCAACCTCGCCGGACGCCTCCACGGCCTCCGCGACTACGAGTTCATGGACGACGCCGCCCGCAACGCCTTCACGGAGCTGACCGACGAGCTCAGGCAGCAGATGCTGGCCACCTACTTCCAGGGACTCAAGGAAGGCGTCGAGCGCGTCACGCCGGAGGACCTGGCCGGCATCCGAGAGATGGTCCGTGACCTCAATGCGCTCCTCGAGAAGCATGCCACCGGCGCCGATACCAGCGACGACTTCACGGCCTTCATGGCCCAGCATGGCCAGTATTTCCCGCCCGGCATCGGCAGCGTCGACGAGCTCATCGAGCATCTGCACCGGCAGGCCTCGCAGATAGCGTCGCTGCTCAACAGCATGTCGCCGGAGATGCGCGACGAGCTGCGCGCGATGATGGACGACCTGCTCCGTGACGATCGCCTCCAGATCGACGTGGCGCGCCTGGCCGGCAATCTTCAGATGGCCCGGCCCGACCTGCCCTTCGGCGAGCCGTATCCCTTCGAGGGCGACGAGCCGATGGGCCTGGCGGATGCGCTCGCCGCCATCGACCGGCAGCAGCAGTACGACGCCATGGAGGAGGCGCTGGGAGCCGCCCGAGATCCGGACGCGCTCGAGAAGGTCGACGCCGACGCGCTGCGCGACCTGGCCGGCGACGACGCCATCGACGATCTCGAGCAGCTTCAAGAGCTGACACGGGCCCTGGAAGAGGCCGGCTACCTCGATCGGGACGGCGGCCGGTTGGAGCTCACGCCGCGTGCCGCTCGCAAGCTCGGCATGCGGGCCCTCACCGACATCTTCAGCCGGCTGCGTCGCGAAGGCTTCGGCGGGCACGCGCTGCACCGTCCCGGACGCGGCGGCGAGCCGACCGAAGAGACGAAGCGATACGAGTTCGGTGACCCATTCGCGGTGGACATCAACCGCACCCTGTTCAATGCCATGAGCCGCCGGGGGCCGGGCACGCCGGTCGTCATCGACGTCGACGACTTCGAGGTCGCCCGCTCGGAAGAGACCACCGTGTCCTCCACGGTCCTCCTGCTCGACATGAGCCGATCGATGCTGCTGCGTGGCTGCTCATCGGCCGCCAAGAAGGTGGCGATGGCCCTCCACACGCTGATCCACACCAAGTACCCCCGCGACCGGTTGTTCGTGGTCGGGTTCGCCTACTACGCCCGCCAGCTCAAACCGGAGTCGATCCCGACCCTGTCTCCGTACGAGTTCGAGTACGGAACGAACCTGCAGCACGCGCTGATCATCGCCCGCCAGCTGCTCGGCCGATCCACCGGCGGCAACAAGGAGATCGTGGTCATCACCGATGGCGAGCCTACGGCGCACATCGAGCAGGGCCAGGTCGAGTTCGCCTATCCGCCCACCCTGCGGACCGTGCAGTCGACGCTGCGAGAGGTGGGCCGATGCACCCGCGAGGGGATCGTCATCAACACGTTCATGCTCGAGCGGTCGCGGTATCTCTCGGAATTCGTCGACCTCATGAGCCGCATCAACCGCGGGCGGGCGTTCTACGTCGAGCCGGAGCACCTCGGCGAGTACGTGCTGGTCGACTACGTCAACAAGAAGACCCGGCGCGTCGCCTGAGCGCAACCTTCCATCCCACGACCCCACGCCGCGACCTGACGGCGCAACGCCGTGACCGCGGGACTGCCGACCGCTGCGCGACGGCGCCGATGCGACTCCGCTAAGGTCGGCGGCATGCCCGAGTGGGATGCCGAGATCGAGATCGACGCCGATCGCGCACGGACGCTCATCGGCGCGCAGTTTCCGGAACTGGCGAACGCGGACGTGCGCGAGGTCGCCGCCGGCTGGGACAACGCCGTCCATCTGGTTGACAATCGCTGGGCCTTTCGCTTCCCGCGCCGGGCCATCGCGGTTCCGGGTGTCCGTCGCGAGATCGAGGTCCTGCCGCGGCTCGCGGAGCACCTGCCCCTGCCGATCCCCGAGCCGCGCTTCGTCGGCGTTCCGGCCGACGGCTACCCGTGGCCGTGGTTCGGCGCTCCGTACCTGCCCGGCGTCGAGCTCGCCGAGTCGGGGCTCGCCGACGGCGGGCGCTCGCCGCTCGCCGCTGCCCTTGGCGGGTTCCTGCACGAGCTCCACTCGGCGGCGCTGGCGTCGCGCATCGCCGCGTCGCTGCCCATCGATCCGATGCGCCGCGCCGACATGGGCTTCCGGGTCCCGCACGCCCGTCGCCGCCTTGACCAGGCCTTCGAGGCCGGCCTCTGGCAACCGACTGATGCCATCGAGCGGTTGCTGCGCGATGCGATCGGGCTCCCGCCGCCGTCGCGCGTCCTCGTGCTGCATGGCGACCTCCACGTGCGCCACGTGCTCGTCGACCCGGCGGGACGTGCCACCGGCGTCATCGACTGGGGAGACGTATCGGCGGGCGACCCGAGCGCCGATCTCGCGATGGCGTTCGGCTCGTTCGTCGGCACAGCCCGCGAGGCGTTCTTCCGGGCCTACGGCCCGATCGATGGGCTCACGGAGCTGCGCGCGCGGGTGATGGCGGCCTTCCTTGCCGGTGCGCTCCTCATCTATGCCGCCGACGTCGGCCTCGAGGCGCTGCGCGGCGAGTCTTTGCGCTCGCTCGAGCGGGTGGTCGCCTAGCCCGCGCGGTGCCCCGTCGCCTCAATCGGAGGCGCCGGTCGCGCGCGCCATCGCTCGCTGCGCCGCGAGACCGTCGGCGGTGACCATGCACCTCGCGAGCCGCTTGGCTCTTCCGGTGTCAGAATCCCGACGTGCGACGGGCCAGGCCATGAAAATCGGCGTCCAGCTGCCCGAGGTGGAGCGCGTGGTGCGATGGGCCGAGCTGCGCGAGATGGCCGAGGCCGCCGAGCGCATCGGCCTCGATTCGATCTGGGTGGGCGACCACCTGCTCTACCGCGGCGACGGCAGCCCCTCTCGCGGCCCGTGGGAGGCGTGGTCCACCCTCGCCGCGCTGGCCGCCATCACCGAGCGGGTGGAGATCGGTCCGCTGGTGGCGTCCACCAGCTTCCACAACCCGGCCATGCTCGCCAAGAAGGCGGCCACCGTCGAGGAGATCAGTGGCGGCCGACTCATCCTTGGCCTCGGTGCGGGCTGGAACGAGACCGAGTACGCGGCGTTCGGGTTCCCGTTCGACCATCGCGTCAGTCGCTTCGAGGAGGCGTTCACGATCATCCGCCTCCTGCTCGCGACCGGCCGGTGCGACTTCCACGGCACGTACTACCAGCTCGACGACGCAGAGCTCCTGCCGCGAGGTCCGCGCCCGGCCGGCCCGCCGCTCATGCTCGGCTCGATGGGCGAGCGAATGCTGCGGATCACGCTGCCGCACGTGCGGGCCTGGAACGCCTGGTGTGCCTGGTTCGGGAACAGCATCGAGGGGTACCTGCCCCTGCGCGACCGCATCGACGCGGCATGCCGCGAGGCGGGTCGCGATCCCGGCGAGGTGGAACGGACCCTGGCCCTGCTCGTCGCTTTCCCGGGCGCGGTCGGTCGCGGTTCGGCAGTCAGCGACGCGGCGTTCGAGCCGATCGACGGAGATCCGGCAACGCTCGTGCCGGCCCTGCGAGCCTTCGCCGATGCCGGCGTCGGCCACGTCCAGCTGGTGCTGGATCCGATCACCGTCCACAGCATCGCGGCCCTCGAGCCGACCCTCGCCGCGTTTGGCGGCTGATACCATCGGCGGCATGGATTCGAGCGCCGATGTGACCCCCGTCACCATGGCGGTCGGCCGCTCCGGTCGCCTGGAGGCGGCAGCGCTGGAGGCCGGCGGTGACCACGCCGTGCTGGTCCGCGAAGCCGGTGGCGGCGCCCGCAACCGCGCGCTGTTGACCACGGACAAGCTCGCCACCGGCGAGCGGCTGGTGATCATGCCGCTCGACGACGAGGTCGAGGTCCGGG
>JALZDF010000061.1 GCA_030862645.1 Chloroflexota bacterium | reverse complement strand
CCACGACGGGCCGAATGTTGATGAGGGTGTTCGGCGTCGCCTGGTCGGCATCGGTGATCGTCATCCGCTCCTTGACGACGCGCTCCATGCGGAGCAGGCCGATCCGGAACTGGTTCTGGATCAGCTCACCGTTGGCGCGGATGCGCCGGTTGCCGAGGTGGTCGATGTCGTCTGGCTCGCCCCGGCCGTTGTTCAGCTCGATCAGCTTGCCGATGATGGCCACGATGTCGTCACGGCTGATGACGCGGCTGGCACGGGGGTTGGCGCTGTCCTCGGCCGGCAGCTCGAACTTCAGCTTCCGCGCGATGTCGCCAAGCGCCTTGTTCAGCTTGTAGCGGCCGACGCGACCGAGGTCGTAACGGCGGAAGTTGAAGAAGAGGCTGGTCACGAGCGCCCGGGCATTGTCCACGGTGGGCGGATCGCCGGGGCGCAGCTTCTTGTAGACCTCGATAAGCGCCTGGTCCTGGTCCTCAGCGGGATCCTTCTCCAGGGTCAGCGCGACGTACGGGTGCTCCGGGTTGTCATCGGCTGGTCCGAAGATCTTCTCGATCTCGGAGGTCTCCAGGCCGACGGCGCGCAGCAGCGTGGTGACCGGAATCTTGCGCTTGCGGTCGACCTTGACGCTCAGCAAATCCTTGTTGCTGGTCTCGAACTCGAGCCAAGCCCCGCGGTTCGGGATGACCTTGGCGGCGTGCAGCATGCGACCAGTCGCCGGATCCTCGGCGGCGGTGTAGTACACCCCCGGCGATCGGACGAGCTGGCTGACCACGACGCGCTCGGCGCCGTTGATGATGAAGGTGCCCTGCTCGGTCATCCACGGGAAGTCGCCCATGAAGACGGTCTGGTGCTTGACCTCGTCGGTCTCCTTGATGACGAGATCGACCTCGACCTTCAGCGGGCGCGCGAAGGTCAGGTCACGGGTTCGGCACTCTTCCTCGTTGAACTTGGGCTCCTCGAAGTAGAACTCGCGGAAGTGAAGCTCCAGGTTCTTGCCGGTGAAGTCGGTGATCGGGGTGATTTCGTCGAGTAGCTCGCGCAGACCGGTGGTGACGAACCACTCGAATGACTCGGTCTGCGTCTGGATCAGGTTCGGAAGCGGGAGGACCTCGGGAATATGAGAGAAATTCTCACGGGTCGGGGCCAGCTCGAAGCGGCCGGTCGACTCGGCCAGGACCATTCAGGACTCCTCGAAGAGGGCATGGTGGGGCGCGGACACGCGAATGAGGAGTATAGCATCGGATACCGCTTCGTCAACCGAAGCGCCCTGAGGTATGGCTCTCTCCACGATGCTTCGACATGACGTTTGCCACGCCGGAGAGATCACCGGCATTCGGAGCGTGCTATCGGGCGAGGACCGATAGCAGTGGCCCATCGCGATTGGGATCGAGCGCGAATCCAGCACGGCCTAGTCGAGAAGCACCGTATTGGTCGTAACGTTCTGCGCGAAGGATTGGCGGTCGCCCCACGTCGTGGTGCGCCGGACGCTGTCCCAGCCGATACCGGGCCCTCCTCTCAGAAGGCGTATCGAACGCGAATGTACGGAAGGCGTCGCTCGAGCAGCTCGAGAAACTGACGCACCATGCGCCCCTTGTATCCACGCCGGTAGCGAATGTTGTGACCACCCCCCTGCGACACCTTCGCTTCCTGGTTATCCGGGGTCCACAGTAGGTCCTCGGCCGAAGGGTGCCACCGCAGGTTGACCTCGTGCAGCCGCGCATTGTGCGTCAGGAAAATGACCTCGCACGCCAGGCGATCCTTTACGCGTGCCGGGATGGTGTCGTCGATCTCGGTGAAAAGCGCGTCGTAGCGCTCGAGCCACCCTTCGCCGATCACGACCGGGCTGAAGTTGATCTGGACTTCCCAGCCAGCGTCGTGAAACGATTCCATGGCAGCAATGCGCTGGTGCATCGGCGTCGTGCGAACATCCAGAACGCGACCGGTCTCCGCGGGCATGAGACTGAACCGGATGCGCATCTTGTCCTGCGGGTCGTAGTCGAGAAGCGCGGGGTTTACGAACTTGGTTGCGAACGACCCTTTCGCGTTTGGCAACGTTTTGAACAGTTCGACCAGGTCCCTCACGTTGTCGGAGAGCGCTGCGTCAACCGAACAGTCACTGTTGACGCCGATGTCGTAGACCCAGTGCAAGGGGTCCACCTGGTTGGGCTCGAGCTTCGGTCCGAGCCGACCGGCGTGCCGACGGACGGCGGCCGCAACTTCGTCGGCATTGACGAAGAGGGTGATCGGGTTCGCGTAGCCCTTGTTGCGCGGGACGTAGCAGTAGGCGCACGCCATCGCGCAGCCGTTCGAGGTCGATGGCGCAAGGAAGTCTGTGCTTCGGCCGTTCGCGGAGATGGCAAGGCTCCTCTTCCTGCCGAGCACGAGCACGGTTCGCTTGATCCTGTTCCAGTGCTCGACGTTGCCCTCGTTACCGAAGAGCCCGGGAATCTTCCAGTGAGAATCGACCTCGATCAGTTCCGCGCGAGGAAATCGGGCAAGGATCTCCTGCCCGCGCGGATGTGTGACTGCCTCGGGCTCGTGGTAGATGGCTGATACGTCAAGCAGTCGCGACACGCCGCCGACTGGAGTTCGGCGGGCAGGCGGGACCGGCGCCAAGAGAGTTGGGAGCACCCGTCAATGATACCCGCGAGGGGCGATTTCATCTGGGCGACCGGCAGCCCGTAGGTGCTCGAGGAAGTTTCTCCACTCATCGCCGTTTGTACGACCGTGTTGGAAACGCGGCTCCGGACCTTGGATGACGCCTATACACGACCACTGTTCACGGCCGCAATCTTGCAGGACCGGCCACCAGCCCGCGCGTGCTTGCGCCTGCTCACGCGCGGGCATTAGTTATCCGGCCCGAGTGGGTAATCAAGTGGACGTGCCCGAACAACGCGCGAGCATCCTCGTCGTGGAGGACGACCCAGATCTTCGACTGGTCCATTCCGAGATCCTCAGCCACGAAGGCTACTCGGTGCTGACGGCCGCCGATGGCGTGGAGGCGCTCGAGCTGGTTGAGCGCTGGGGACCGCCCGCCGTCATCCTCCTCGACCTGCGCATGCCCCGAATGAACGGCTGGGACTTTGCCGAGCACCTCCGGAGGCGGCCACGCTGGCGCGACATCCCCCTCGTGGTGGTCGCCGCCCACTATCGAATCGCCGACGAGGCGGCCGCCATCGGCGCGAGGGCCTGGCTGCATAAGCCGGTCAGCATCGACGACATGCTGCGTGTCATCGAGCGCGTGTATGCGGAGCGGGCGGCGGGCGAAGCCTCATGACCGATCTGGATCGCTCGCAGCTCTCCCGGTCCGACCTGGATATCGTCCTCCGGCATGCCGCCGACGCGATCACCGTCCAGGCACCCGACGGCCGGTTGGTGTACGCCAACCTCGCTGCCGCCCGCTCGCTGGGCTACGACTCTCCGGAGGCGCTGATGGAGACTCCCATTCGGGAGGTGCTGTCCCGGTTCGAGCTGCTCGACGAGGATGGCTTGCCGCTCGAGGCCGATGCGCTGCCGAGTCGCCAGGCACTCGCGGGGCGAGCCGGGTCCCCCACCATGGTTCGCTTCCGCGAGGTTGTTACCGGGGACGACCGGTGGTCGATGGTGCAGGCCATTCCGATCAGCGACGATGGAGGCGGCGTACGCCTGGTGATCAACACCTTCCAGGACGTCACGCAGCTGAAGCGAACCGAGCATCGGCTCCGGCTGCTCGCCGATGCCGGCGCGGTTCTCGGCCAGTCGGTCGATTACCAGCACACGCTCCAGGAGCTGGCAAACCTGCTGGCGCGGACCATCGCCGACTGGTGCGTCGTTGACGTGCTCCAGGGAGACTCCGACGCAACCCGCGTTGCGGTCGCGCATGCGGATCCGGCCAAGCGGCGGCTGGCGGAGGAGATCCAGCGGCGCTATCCCTCCGCTCCCGACCCGGCCGGCGGCGTATACGAGGTCATGCGAACGGGCCAGCCCACGCTCACGACCGACGTCACCGACGAAGCCCTTCGACCGGCCGCCCAGGACGAGGAGCACTACCGGCTCCTCCTGCAGGCCGATATCCGCTCAGTGGTGATCGTGCCGCTCCGCGCACGCGGCAAGGTCTTCGGCGCGTTGACCCTGATCGGCTCGACGAGCAGTCACCGGTTCACCGAAGCCGACCTGCCGGTCATCGAGGAGCTGGCCGGGCGGGCCGCCACGGTGGTTGACAACGCGCGCCTGCTGCACGAGGCGAACGACGCCATCCGCCTGCGCGACGACTTCCTCGCCATGGCGTCGCACGACATGCGGACGCCGCTGGCCGTGATCCTGGCGAACCTTCAGCTCGCCCGTCGGCGGCTCAAGGATCTCGACATCGACCTGTCGGAGATAACCAAGAACCTGGGGGCGGCCGAGCGAACGACGCAGAAGCTGACGGGCCTGGTCGGGGAGCTGATGGACATCAGCATCCTGCGCAGCGGCCAGCCGCTTCCGCTCAACCGCGAGTCGGTCGACTTGGCCAGCGTGGTGGGCAGCACGGCCGACGAGTATCGGCGGCTGGGCGGTAATCACCAGATCACCGCCAATCTGCAGAACGGCATCGTCGGCCACTGGGATGCAGTCCGTATCGAGCGAGTCCTGCGCAACCTGCTCGACAACGCGCTGAAGTACAGCCCCGACGGTGGCCGCGTCGAAGTCGCCGTGCGAGCCGACAAGGCGTGGGCGATGGTCGCAGTGACCGATCACGGCGTCGGCATCCCGGAGGACGAGGTCCCGCTGCTGTTCGAGAAGTTCCGTCGCGGCTCGAACACGCGCGATCTGCGTGGCACCGGCCTCGGCCTTGCCGGCTCCCAGGCCGTCGTCGGGCAGCTCGGCGGCACCATCGAGGTGGAGAGCCGGCTTGGAGAGGGCTCCACCTTCACCGTCCGCCTCCCCCTCCCGAGCTAGGCCCCGCCCGCCCGACATGCGAAGAGCCGGCTCCCTGGACG
>JALZDF010000056.1 GCA_030862645.1 Chloroflexota bacterium | reverse complement strand
CGCCTGGCCCACGCAGGCGTCGTCCTACCTGACCGGCTGCCTCGAGATCCTGCGCATCCGCGAGGCCTTCCTCGCGGCGCGAGGCGCGTCCGACACCGACGCGCTGCGCGCCTTCCACGATGGCATCACGTCGTCCGGAGGGCTCCCGATCGCGCTCGCGGAGCGGGCCGTGCTCGCCACCGCCGCACCGGCCTGACACACCGCGCGCTCCAGTCGCGTCAGCTGGGCCCGAGCGCCCGGGAAGGCGTCGCGCCAAGCGCGATTGAGGGCCAAAGGACGCGCCGACCCGTCAGGATCCGTGGTCCAGACGATCGGTGATCTCAAAGAAGTCGTAGAAGTGTGAGAGGTTCTCGTGCGCCCACACGCGATCGGGGAGGATCGGAAGATCGGTCCCGAATCGCACGTTGAAGATGATGCGGAAGGTGTTCACCGGCGTGATGGCGTCATGGAAGCCGGCGGCGTCAAGATCGACGCCGGGCACCCGCATGGCGAACAGGATGCCGAACTTCTCCTCGAGCTCCTCGTCGCGCGCATCGCGCCAGTCGAAGGCCCACTCGTTGGCTCGATAGCGGGCCGGGAACGGACCCTCGTCGGACTGGAGCATGATCACCGCGTCCTCCGAGCGGGCCAGGATGCGGTCGACCAGCTCGAGCATGCGGGCGTTGCCGTAGCTGAGCTGCCGGCGGTAGCTCTCCGCCTGCCCCAGCTGATCGACCTGGGCGCGCCCGGTGAAGCTCCCATCGGCGTTGAAGACGTACGGATCATGTGGCAGCAGCACGTGCCCGAACACGAACTTCGGGCCGGCCATGGCCGGGATCTCGTCGAGTCGATCGAGGGCGTACAGGGTGTGCTCGCGCAGGACTCGCCAGTCCCATGGGTCGGTCGGCGCGGCCTCGGGCTCGCTGAAGGCCCGCAGCAGCGTGGTTTGTGCCAGCACGCTCGAGAACTCGTCCTGTCCCTCATAGCGGAAGGTGCGATCGGCATCGATGTTGGTGGCCGACGGCGTCCACCAGTTGGAAACGTGGATGTACTGGTAGCCGAGCTCCTTGAGGGCGGTGGGGACCACGAGGTGGTCGCGCAGCACCCGATGGATCGGCTCGCGGTCGTCGCCGCCGTCCGCCTCGGCTTTCAGCGCATCGGTGTCGAGGTAATCGAGGTTGAGCGAGCTGCCGAGCGAGAGCGGAGTCTTGATGTAGTTGCTGTGGGAATGGCGCGCGACCCGGAAGCCCCGATCCTCGAGCGCGGTCAGGAACGGCTCGTTGTCGAAGTCGTAGGTCTCGGCCAGGGCCTTCGAGCCGGCGTAGCGGTCGAGGACGATGTAGTACACGTCGGGCAGGTCGGTCGGATCGGGCGGTGCCAGCTCGAGGTCGCTGAGGTCGTCGCGCGGTGGATCCACCGCCCCGAACGCAACCATGGTGCCGGCCAGGCTCCACGCGTTGAGGAGCAGCGCGATGACGGCGATGAGGTTGAGGGCTCGGGTCGCCGCCCGCGCCCGGCGCCCGAAACGCCAGGCGACGAACAGACTGATGCCAGCCAGCAGCACCCATGCGGCGATGAGCGGCCACTGGCTGTCGAGGAATTCCGCGGCCGCATTCCAGGCGTGGCCGTATCCGAAGAAGGTCACCACCAGCACAGTGGTCAGGAGCGCGGCCCGATGCCAGTCTCGGACGAGGAAAGTGGCCGCCGCGAGCAACATCGCGGCGCCACCGACGGCCAGCGCGAGCGGGCGCCAGAGCGGTTCGAGCGTCACCTGATCGGCCGCGTTGCTGGCGAACAGGAACACGACCGGATACGCGGCTGTCAGCAACGGATGCAGCGGAAGGGCGCTGAAGTCGATGTGCCCCGAGTGGCCCGCGCGCCGATCCCCGTATAACATCCGCCTAACATAGCCGAGGCACAAGACCCATGCCGTTCCTGGCATATATCGATCCTGGCTCGGGCAGCATGCTGCTCCAGGTGCTGCTGGCCGGCGCGCTCGCCGTCCCGTTCTTCTTCCGTCGCGTGATCGGCGACGCCTGGGGCAGGGTCCGGGGCAATCGCGACAACACGAACCGCGCCGAGGGCGGCGAGGACGCCACCACCGATCGCTGACGCGCCGGCGGTGGACCCCGCCTCGTTCAGGGATCCAGCCGGCTTCATCTTCCGTCGCGAT
>JALZDF010000037.1 GCA_030862645.1 Chloroflexota bacterium | reverse complement strand
CGTGGGACTTCCTCGACCTGATGTCGCTGGCGCACGCTCCACTCGATGTGATGCTGGAGGCCAAGGCCAAGGACGTCGCACTCCTGTGGCTTCGTCGCCAGCTCGCGTCCCTTGCCCCGGCGGTCGCCCAGCTCGAGGAGAGGGGTTCATCAGCTGGAGCCGCTGGCGGCCTCACTGCACTTCGGTGACGAGAGGCAGCTGCGTCGGCGATCGCACTGGCGCAGCGGCCGTTCGCATGGGATGGTGAGCCATGACGTCTGAGCGCAGGACCGCGCTGGTCGCCGGCATCCTCTACCTGATCACCTTCGCGAGCTCGATCCCGGCGGTCTTCCTCCTCGACCCCGTGCTGAGCAACCCCGACTACGTCGTCGGGCCCGGCGCCGACACTCAGGTGCGGCTCGGGGCACTGCTCGACCTGGTCAACGCGCTGGCCTGCATCGGCACCGCGGTCGCGCTCTACTCGGTGGTCAGGCGGCAGCACGAAGGCCTTGCGCTGGGCTTCGTCACGACGCGCGTGTTCGAAGCCGCGGTCATCGCCATCGGCGTCGTGAGCCTGCTCGCCGTCGTCAGCCTGCGCCAGGACCCACCTGACGGAACAGATGCCGCGACGCTGGTCGCCATCGCGCAGTCGCTGGTGGCGGTGCGCGACTGGACCTTCCTGCTGGGCCCGAGCCTGATGCCGGCCTTCAACGCGTTCCTGCTCGGCTACCTCCTGTATCGGTCCCGCCTGGTGCCGCGCGTCATCCCGACCATGGGCCTCATCGGCGCGCCGCTGCTCCTCCTATCGACCGTGGCCACCCTGCTGGGGCTCAACCAGCCGGTGTCGGTGTGGTCCGGAATTGCGACGCTGCCGATTTTCCTCTGGGAGCTCTCGCTCGGGCTGTGGTTGACCATCAAGGGTTTCGATCCATCGGCGCCGATCATCGCCGGCGCGCCGGAGTGACGCCGACACGGCCGTGAACCCGGCGTCGCCGACTATTGCGGCAGCCAATCGGAGTTCTGTCCCGCGGGCGACTGCCGATCGTCGGCCTCCCCGTCCCGCGGATCGAAGGCGTCGTCGAGGTCGGCGCGGCCAAGCTGCTCCATGCTCTCGCGCGTCGGCTCGTTGAGCGCATCCTCGACCGCATCGCCGCCCGGGGCGTCTGGATGTTTCTCCGGCGGAGTCTGGCCTGCGGCCTGGGTGCCGGGATCGGATTCGCTCACCGGTGTTCCTCCTGCACTGCCTCTGCGGGCGCAGATGATGCAGGACGGATGCCCGTGAGGATCGCCTGCGGCGTCAGAGATCCGTGCCGTGCTGGGCGCTGCTCGGCCGCTGGGACGGCATGGGGCATGCATCGCATGCGGTCGGCCGCAGGGTGAAGCGGCGCATGCATGGAGGACGACCAATGCCAGATGCAGGCAAGGTGGTGAGGCAGGTCGGCAAGACAGCCGGCAGGATCGCGGGTGGTGTCGGGGGTGTGGCCGGCGATGCCGTGAAGGCCGTTGGCAAGGCACTGCCGATTGGCGACAAGAAGACCTCCCGGTCGCGCAGGTCGGGCGGTTCGAAGGCCTCGAGCGGATCGAAGGTCACCGGGGGGCCAAAGGCCACGAGCGGATCGAAGGCCACGAGCGGATCGAAAGCCTCGACCGGTCCGACGGCGCGCACGACATCCGGCGCCGCGAAGCGATCGTCGACCCCGAAGTCGACCACGGCAAAGAGCACCGCGCCGAAGTCAACCGGAACGGAGGCCAAGCCAGCGACCTCGAAGCGAACGACGAAGAGGTCGAACAGCACCTGAACCGGCGATGAGGTTCCGGGCCTCCGATCCTCATCGGCCGGAGACGAAGGGGCCGCTCGGCGCCTGCATCCGGGTCGCCCGCTGACGAGAATGCCAGCCCGGACTCGGTGTCGTCGAGGTGGACGACCCGCGGGCTGCGGGCTACCGTGTGGCGGACCATCGCAGCCGGACCCCGATGAGCGCCACCCCTACCCCATCAGGCACGATCCTGGACCGCGCGCGGAGCGCCTTGTCCAGCCGCCGGTGGCACGAGGCGCTCGAGCTTCTGCCGGAGGCGGATGCCGAGGGCGGCGCTACTGCCGCCGACCTCGATGCGTGGGCGGAGGCGGCCTGGTGGGAGGGACGCCTGGGCCTCGCCATCGAGCTCCGAGAGCGCGCGTTTGCGGCCCACATAGCCGCAGATGAAACTCGGCTTGCGGCCGGCACGGCCCTGGCCCTCGCCAACGACTACAGCCATCGCCTCGAGAGCGCGGTCGCGTCCGGATGGGTGCGACGCGCCGAGCGGCTGTTGGCGGACGTTCCGGAGTCACGTCAGCACGGCCTTCTCCAGCGGCCGCTGATCGGCGCCGCGCTCGCCCGCGGCGACTTCGCGAGGGCGCTCGAGCACGCGGAGCGACTGCGCGAGATCGCCATCCGGTTGCGGGACCCGGACCTCGAGGCCCTCGGTCTGCAGGACAAGGGACGCACCCTGATTGCCGCTGGGCAGGTGGCGGAGGGCATCGACCTGCTGGATGAGGCGGTTGTCGCGGCCGTCAGCGGAAACGTGGCGCCGTACACGGCCGCGGTCGTGTACTGCAACGCGACCGTCGCATGCGGGGACCTCACCGACTACCGCCGTGCCAGCGAGTTCGCCGAGGTTGCCAAGCGCTGGTGCGATCGGCAGGACATCACCGGCTTTCCCGGCATGTGCCGGGTCCGCAGGGTGGAGATCATGCGCCTGCGGGGGGCATGGGCCCAGGCGGAGGCGGAGGCTCGACAGGCGTGCGCCGAGCTGCAGGACTTCTGCCTCGACTACGCCGGCGAGGGCTTCTACCAGATCGGCGAGATCCGGCTCCGCGTCGGGGACCTCGATGGAGCCGAGACGGCGTTCACCCAGGCGCACGGCATGGGCCGCGACCCGCAACCCGGGCTCTCGCTCCTTCGACATGCGCAGGGACGCACCGATGCAGCCGCCGTGACGCTTGCCCGCTCCCTCGCCGATACGACCATGCCTCCACTGCGGCGCGCCCGGGTTCTCCCCGCCGAGGTGGAGGTCGCGCTCGCCATCGGCGCCATGGAACGGGCGGAGGCGGCCACGGAGGAGCTCGACCGCATCGCGGAGAGCTACGGAACCCACGTCCTGCGCGCCTCGGCCTCGACCGCGCGCGGGCAGGTAGCGCTGGCGCGCCGCGACTTCGAGGCCGCCATCGAGGCGTTGCGCGATGCATGGCGGAGGTGGCAGGAGACCGACGCGCCGTACGAGGCGGCCCGCGCCCGCGTATCGCTCGGCGAAGCCCTGCTCGGGTCCGGGGAACGCGACGAGGCCGCCCTGGAGCTGGGAGCAGCGGTTGCCACCTTCGAGCGCCTCGGAGCCGTGCCGGAGGCAGCCTCAGCGGGGGCGCTGCTTCGGAGCGCTGCGTCCGAGCCATCCGCCGGTCCCGCTCGCCGCGCGGTGCGCACGTTCATGTTCACCGACATCGTGCGCTCCACCTACCTGATCGAGGCGATCGGCGACGAGGCGTGGAGCGGGCTCCGGCGCTGGCACGACGAGACGATCCGGCGCCTTCTTATCGAGCACGACGGCCAGGAGATCGACCACGCCGGCGACGGCTTCTTCGTCGCCTTCCCGTCAGCCGATGCGGCGCTGGGCTGCGCGCTGGCCATCCGACGTCAGCTGGAGGATCATCGGCGGCAGCACGGCTTCGCTCCCTCGATCCGCATCGGCCTGCACAGCTCTGAGGCACTGATGACGACGTCGGGGTTCGAGGGGCGAGGGGTCCACGTCGCCGCCCGCATCGGCGCGCTCGCGGGCGCGGACGAAATCCTTGTCAGCAGGGACGTTCTCGACGCGGCCGATACCCGGCCGGAGCATGGCGAGCTGCGAGAGGAGCGCCTGCGCGGAATCGCCTCGCCGATCATGGTCGCGAGCCTCCTCTGACCAGACCCTCGAGCCGCGGACGTCACCCCTGGCCTGGACGGACGAGGCCCGACTCGTAGGCGGCGACCACGACCTGGGCCCGGTCGCGCGCGTCGAGCTTGCCTATCACGCGGCTGACGTGGGTCTTGGCAGTCGCCGGGCTGACGACCAGGCGTTCGGCGATCTCATCGTTCGAGAGGCCGGCCGCCACCAGTGCCATGACCTCGCGCTCGCGCTCGGTGAGGGCCTCGAGCCGCGGGCTGGGACGCGTGGCCGGAGCAATGGCCGATGCGAACTCGGCGATCAGCCGGCGGGTCACGCCGGGCGACAGCAGCGCCTCGCCGCCGGCGACCACGCGGACGGCTCGCAGCAGCTCGGCGGGCTCCGTGTCCTTCACCAGGAAGCCGCTGGCGCCGGCGCGGAGCGCCTCGAAGACGTACGCATCGGTCTCGAAGGTCGTGAGGATGATCAGTCGAACGTCGCCCAGGCGCGGATCGGCGGCCAGGCGACGGGTTGCCTCGATCCC
>JALZDF010000030.1 GCA_030862645.1 Chloroflexota bacterium | reverse complement strand
CATCGGCGGGGTAGTACGCCTCCCGGTACCAGCCGGTGCCCATCACGACGTTCAGGCTCGAGGCGCTGGCCAGCCTCCGAAGCCGATCGGGATCTCGGCCAACGCCCGGCGGAGTGAGGTCCACGAGGGTTCCGCCGCCGCGCCGTCGGAAATCCCGCAGCTCATCGATGATGAGGTCGTCGTCGGGGGTGAGCTCCCAGTAATCCCATCGGTTGCCGATGTGCCACAGGCTGATGCCGGTGTGCTCATGTGGCAGCGTGAATCCAAGCTTGTCGGGCGGCAGCGGTCCGGAGACGGTCATGACGCGTGGCGCCATCGCGGTCCTCCTCGGAGTGCGGGTGAGCGTCGGTCGGTCGAGTCGGCCCGCCGGCGCATCGGTCTTGGTTGGACGGCAACATCTTGCCACCCGTTTGCTCCTGGCGGCGTACGAGCCGATCCGAACGATCGCCCCCGCATCCCTGCCGCGCTGGACCCCCCGCATTGCGCGAGGGCGCTAGCCTAGTTCCGATGACAACCGAGAAGCCCGGCGCACGAACCCCGAACGGGATCTGGGCGACCACTCAGGCTGAGCTGGACGCGGCCGCCGAGCGGCTTCACCTCGACGAGGGCATGCATCGGGTGCTGCGCGTGCCGAAGCGCGAGCTCGCGGTCAACTTCCCGGTGACCCACGATGATGGGCGCGTGGAGGTCTACACCGGCTTCCGCGTGCATCACAACGTGAACCGCGGGCCGGCCTCCGGCGGCGTCCGCTACGTCCCGAACCTCGACCTCGACGAGGTTCGCGCGCTGGCCATGCTCAACACCTGGAAGGCGGCGTTGGTGCGGATCCCATTCGGCGGAGCGGCGGGAGGCGTGCGGGTCGACCCCCGGCGGCTCAGCCAGGGCGAGCGCCAGGGCCTGACGCGCCGCTTTGCGACCGAGATCAGCATCCTGCTCGGACCGGACAGCGACATCCCATCACCGGACGTGAACACCGGCTCGCAGACGATGGCCTGGATCATGGACACGCTGTCGATGCATCGCGGTCATACGGTGGCCGCCTCGGTGATCGGAAAGCCGCAGGCCATCGGCGGAACCCGCGGGCGTCGCAGCGCCACCGCTCGTGGAGCACTGCGCTGCATCGCGACCGCCGCGCGAGCGGTCGATCGCGACCTGGCTGCCGCCCGGGTCGTCATCCAGGGGTTCGGGCGTGTCGGCATGACCTTGGCCGAGGAGCTCGCCCGCGCAGGAGCCACGATCGTCGGCCTCGCCGACGACCGCGACGCGGTGGCGAATGCAGCCGGCATCGACGTCGCGGCCGCGGTGCGCTGGATGCGCGAGCACGACGCCATCCGCGAGCTGCCCGGCGTCGAGCCCATGACGAAGGCCGACCTGTTTGCGATGGACTGCGACGTCATCGCCCTTGCCGGACTGCAGGGCGAGATCACCGAGGCCAACGCGGGCGCCGTCCGCGCATCGCTCATCGCCGAGGTCGCCAACGGCGGGACGACTCCCGCCGCGGACCAGGTGTTGGCCGATCGTGGGATCACGGTCATTCCGGACATCATCTGCACCTCGGGCGGCACTGTCCTCAGCTACTTCGAGTGGGTACAGGACATGCAGGCGTTCTTCTGGAGCGAGGCCGAGATCACCGCCCAGTTGGACCGGATCATCGACGAGGCGATGACGGAAATCCAGGCGGTCTCCCTCAGCGAAGCGGCCGATCTGCGGGCCGCGGCCATGATGGTTGCCGTCGGGCGCGTGGCCGATGCGACCACCCTGCGAGGCCTCTACCCATAGGGCGTCCGCCGCGCACCAGGAACATCGGCCATCTGCGCCGTGGCCCCGATCATGCAACGATGGTCGTTCATCGTACCTGAATTGCGCCGTGATTCCACGGTCGCCGGCAGTTTCTTTCCGGAGCATCCTCTTGACGACGCCGACGTTCACCGCCCCGCGCGATCTACTGTCCGAGCTCGAGCCCGCAGCTGAGCGGCTTCTCAACCGGCACCTTGGCATGGCCAGGGAATGGTTTCCGCACGACTACATCCCGTACTCCGTCGGCCGCGACTTCGACAAGGAGCCGTGGACGCCGGACCAGCCTCGCATCGGCGGCGTGGCCCAGATCGCGTTCGAGGTCAATCTCCTCACGGAGGACAACCTGCCCAGCTATCACCGCGAGATCCACCGAATGTTCGGTCGGGGTGACGGCCCATGGATCAACTGGGTGAACCGATGGACCGCCGAGGAGGGTCGCCATGGCATCGTGCTGCGCGACTACCTGGTGGTGACCCGCAACATCGACCCGGTCGCGCTCGAGCGGGGACGCATGAACCAGCTCCAGGCGGCGTACAACCACGACGATGGCGGCAACGTACTGCGCGGCCTCGCGTACGTCGCCTTCCAGGAGCTGGCGACGCGGATCAGCCACCGCAACACCGGCCGTTATTCGAGCGACCCGGTGGCCGACAGGATCATGAACCGCATCGCCGCCGACGAGAACCTGCACATGGTCTTCTACCGCGACATGCTGTCGGAAGCCATGAAGGTGGACGCCTCCGCCGCGGTGCACGCAATCGCCGACGAGATCACCGACTTCCAGATGCCGGGCGCCGGGATGGTCAACTTCACCCGCAAGGCAGCGATGATGGCGAAGGCCGGCATCTACGACCTACGCGTCCACCACGACGAGGTGATCTGGCCCTTGCTGAAGCACTGGGGCGTCTTCGAGCTTGAGGGTCTGGATTCCTCTGCCGAGTCACGCCGCGAGGAGCTGCGGCGCTTCATGGCCGACCTCGACGACCAGGCCTCCAGGTTCGAGGCCAAACGAGCCGCCGCCCTGGAGCGCGACGCCGCGCGAACGGGCTGAGCGGTGCTCCGGGCTCGTCGTCCTCGAGCGGGTGATCGAGGGCTACCGGCGGCGCCCGGTCCTGCTCCGGGTGGTCAGGCGTCGGACGAGGCGGACCAGCAGCCAGCCGATGACGAAGCGACGAATCAGGGCAAACATGCCAGCGCCCAATGCATCGACCATGCCGGGTTGCGCCGGCGTCCGACTTGCCCGCACACTGCGCCCATGACGGACCGCAGGCGATGGCAGGACCATCAGGATCGTTGGGTCCGCGAGCGCCTGGAGCCGGCGCTCGAGAAGGGACCGGAGCGTCGTCCGCGCTTCATCACCCAATCCGGCGTCGAGATCGAGCGGCTCTATACTCCGGCCGACCTCGCCGATCCGGTCAATGATCCCGATGCCGGTCGCCCGCGCTACCGCTTCAGCCCACCCGACGTCGGGACCGATGGATGGGACGAGATCGACGACCTCGGCTTACCCGGCGATCCGCCCTTCACGCGCGGCATCCATCCGACCGGCCATCGTGGTCGCCTGTGGACGATGCGGATGTTCGCCGGGTTCGGCACTGCCGAGGACACCAACGCTCGGTTCAAGAAGCTGATCAAGGAGGGCGGGACCGGGCTCTCGATCGCCTACGACATGCCGACGCTGTACGGCTACGACCACGACGAGCCGATGGCCGAGGGCGAGTTCGGAACGTGCGGCGTCGCCGTGAGCAGCCTGGCCGACATGGAGATCCTGCTCGACGGGCTGCCGGTCGGCGAGCTCTCGACCTCGATGACCATCAACTCGCCCGCGGCGATGATCTGGGCCATGTACATCGTGGCGGCCGAGAAGATGGGCGTGCCCCGCGCGCAGCTGGCCGGGACCCTCCAGAACGACATCCTCAAGGAGTTCATCGCCCAGAAGGAGTACATCTTCCCGCCCGCCCCATCGCTCAAGCTCGTGACCGATACGGTCGAGTGGGGCACGCGCGAGCTGCCCCGCTGGAACACGATCAGCATCAGCGGTTATCACATCCGGGAAGCCGGCTCGACTGCGGTGCAGGAACTGGCCTTCACCATCGCCGACGGGATCGCCTACGTCGAGGATGCCCTGACGCGCGGCCTGCGCTTCGATGACTTCGCGCCGCGCCTCAGCTTCTTCTACAACAGCCACAACGACTTCTTCGAGGAGATCGCCAAGTTCCGGGCGGCTCGCCGCATCTGGTACAAGCTGGCCCGCGAGCGTTTCGGCGCCGAGAACGAGCGCTCCACCTGGATGCGCTTCCACACCCAGACCGCCGGCGTGTCGCTGACGGCGCAGCAACCGCTCAACAATCTGACGCGGGTCGCCGTCCAGGCGCTGGCCGGCATCCTCGGCGGCACACAGAGCCTCCACACCGATGCGTACGACGAGGCCTGGGCGGTGCCCAGCGAGGATGCCGCCATGCTCGCCCTGCGGCAGCAGCAGATCCTGGCCGAGGAGGCCGGCGTCGCGAACACGGTCGACCCGCTCGGCGGCTCCTACTTCGTCGAGACCCTTACCAACCGCACGGAGCAGGCGGCGTGGGCCTACATCCGCCAGATCGACGCCATGGGCGGCATGGTGAAGGCCCTGGAAGCCGGCTACCCGCAGGCGGAGATTGCCGATGCCGCCTACGAGCAGCAGCGTGAGCTCGAGATGAAGGAGCGCGAAATCATCGGTGTCACGAAGTTCGCCGATCCGGACGAGGACCTGCGCATTCCCCTGCTCGAGATCAGCCCGGTCCAGGAGCGCCGCCACCTGGACCGGCTGGCGCGGGTGCGCGCGGAGCGGGACGCATCGGCGCATGCGGCCGCCATGCAGCGGCTCGAGGACGAGGCGCGCGGTGGCGACGTCAATCTGATGCCGGCCATCATGACGGCGGTGGAGGCATATGCCACCATCGGCGAGATGTGCGGCGTTCTGCGACGGGTGTACGGCGAGTACCGGGAGCCGCTCGCCGTCTGACGAGCGGTCCCGTCACCCTCCCTGACGTCCGAGCCGCGTGAGCCAGAACTCCTCCGCGAGCGAGGTGTCGGGCGGGCGGAATCGGGCCGCCACGGGGCCCGGCAGCGCAGTGTCGATCCTGCGTGGCAGGATGATGCTGCTCCGTCTCACTTCGGGCCCAGGAGCAGGCTCGGGCCCCACGCGTACATCCGTGTTGGGGTTTCGGTGCCAGGGCGCCTCGAACGGGTGATGCGGCCTGGATCGCCGACCTCGGGGTGCCGCGATCCGGCGATGCAGGGCACGCTTCTCCACGCCGCATCACCCGCCCAGTCCATCTTCCGTATCGCCGATTACCAGCCGCTTACTGGCCGGTTACGGCGCGGACTCACCCGCTCGCAGTTCGGCCGACCGAGCCCGGACGAGCCGCGTCACCAGGTCGTCGGGCAGGCCCTGGACTGGCTGGAACCCGATCGAGCCCTTCGTGAGCCGGTACCCGGCGAGGTCAGCGGCGTGCGCCTCGATCACGGCAGGACTCTGCACGTAGAAGGAGCAGTGGCCCTTGGCCGCGCCGAAGCTGACGAGCGGCCGCCCGTGGAGCTTGAAGGCTGGAACGCCGTAGTTGATCGTCTCGGTCGCATCGGGCGCTGCGCGCCGAATCTGCGCTCGAAGCCGGGCGAGCGCCGCACGCTGGGCGGCGGGGAGCGCGGCGAGGAACTCGTCGATCGAACTGGCTGGCATCGGCTTTCCTCCGTGGCACCCGCCCTCCCACGGAAGCAGCGGGTATGCTCGTGGTACCGATGAAGCTGCACCTCGTCGACGCCACGTTCGAGCTGTTCCGGGCCTTCTATTCGCGCCCT
The DNA here is from genome assembly GCA_030862645.1 of Chloroflexota bacterium. Taxonomy (GTDB): domain Bacteria; phylum Chloroflexota; class Limnocylindria; order QHBO01; family QHBO01; genus JACDBZ01. The sequence goes on along the minus strand of JALZDF010000030.1, from coordinate 1,066 downwards.
CCGCGGCGCGCCCCGGACGGGAGGCCGGTGAACGCCGTGCAGGGCATCGTGGACTCGATGTTATCGCTCCTGCGCGAGCCCGACGTGACGCACATCGGCGCGGCGACCGACTACGTCATCGAATCCTGGCGCAACGACCTCTACCCGGGCTACAAGTCCAGCGCCGGCGTCGATCCGGAGCTCCTTGCCCAGTTCCGCGATGCGGAGCGCGCGCTCGCGGCGCTTGGCATGCCGGTCTGGCCGATGGTCGAGGACGAGGCCGATGACGCGATCGCGGCGGCGGTCGACCGGTTCGGCGGCGACCGGCGGCTTGAGGGGATCGTCATCTGCTCGGTCGACAAGGACCTCGGACAGCTCGTCGACGGCAGCCGGATCGTGCTCCGCGACCGGATGCGCCGGGTGACGTACGACGAGCCCGGGATCGTCGAGAAGTTCGGGGTCGCACCGGAGAGCATCCCCGACTATCTCGCACTGGTCGGTGACAGCAGCGACGGCTTCCCCGGCCTGCCCGGCTGGGGCGCGAAGGGCGCCGCGGCAGTACTTGGTCGCTGGAATCACCTCGAGGCAATTCCGTCGTCGGCGCTGGACTGGGAGGTTCCCGTGCGAAACGCCTCGCGCCTTGCAGCGACCCTCCATCAGCAGCGCGCCGATGCGCTCCTCTACCGGCGACTGGCGACGCTGAACCGTGACGCCGACATCGACGGAGCAACGCCGACACTCGACTCGCTGGAGTGGCACGGCGTGCCGCGCCAGCGGTTCCTCGCCCTGTGCGACGAGCTTGGGTTCGACACCGTCCGCGAACGGGTGCACCGCTGGGCGGATTGAGGGCCTGCCGGTACTTTCGGTGGAGTGTGGTGAGGTTGAGCCATCGGTAAGGTGCTGGCTCCATGCACCGACCACATCGCCTGGCGAGCGCACTCGCCGCGATCACCCTGACCGTCGTGCTGGCACCATCGGCGGTACCCACGCCGACCTCGGCTGCCGGCGAATGCGGCTCCCATCGGTCCGAGACCGCTCCGCCGCCCACCATCCGCGTCTACCGCACCGCCACCGGCGCGGTCGACAC
>JALZDF010000024.1 GCA_030862645.1 Chloroflexota bacterium | reverse complement strand
GAGGCACTCGGGTCAGCCTCGTCCGGTCCGACCTCCGCCCCGAGCTCGATCAGTATGGTCCGCGGGTCAACCGCGCGCGTGTCGAGGCAAGCTCACCCTTCGGTCCGGACCACAGACTCCCAGGCGGTGCGCCAGACTCGCCACAGCGACCCGGGATCGGAGAGCGGGTCGCCGTGGACCAGGAAGAAGTCGGCCGGCCCGCCGTCGCGGATGACGCCCGCCCCCTCCTCGCCGATGAGCTCTCCGCCGCGCCACGTGGCGGCGCCGAGCGCGTCGGCCGGCTCGATGCCGGCGGCCACCAGGCTGCCGACCTCCCACGCCAGCTGGTTCGCGCGCAACGACCCGCCGCCGAAGTCGCTGCCGGTGGCGATCGCGACGCCCGCATCTCGAGCGGTGCGAACCGATGCCTCGCCCTGCTCGAGCCGCGCCTGGACCGTCGCGCGGCCCACCACGCCGGCGAAGCGCTCGAGGCTCGTGGTATCGCCGAAGCTCAGCCACGAGTGCATCACCGCCAGCGTGCTGACCAGGGTGGTCCCCCGCCGCGCCATCTCGGCCGCCACGTCCGCATCGAGGTCGAAGCCGTGCTCGATGGAGTCGACGCCGCCCAGCACCGCCTCGCGCGCCCCGTTCAGCCGTCCGGAGTGGGCGGCAACGCTCGCTCCGCGCTCGTGGACGGCGGCCACGACCCGCCCGACCTCGTCAGCCGTCCAGGGCGAGACGTTCACGTCCGGCCCGTCCATGTAGAGCTTCACGAGGTCGGCGCCGGCGTCGAGCTGCCCGATCGCGGCCGCCAGCAGCTCGTCGGCCGTCTCCGCCTCGATGGAGGAGCGCATCGGGTTCACGCCCCGCTTGAAGAGCCATGAGCCGGCGGCGCGCAGGTAGGGCCGATCGGCCCGGCCGGACCATCGATCCCGGACACCAAGCGCCAGCGCGCGCTCCTGTCCGTCTTCCGGGTCGACCCCGACCGGCGAGCCGACGTCGCGCATCCAGCGCACGCCCGCGGCCAGGCCGATGCGCCCGTTGTGCTCGGCTACCCCGATGAGCGTCTCGGGCGCGTCGTTGAACCGCTCGATCCAGTTCGCGCCGCCCGGCCCCGTGATGTGGCTATGGCAGTCGACCAGACCCGGGACGAACGTCGCGCCGGTGCAGTCGATCACGGTTGCGTCCCCCGGGTCGTCCTCGCCGCCGGTGGGTCGGATCCAGGCAATCCGCCCGCCCTCGACGAGGATGCTCAGGTTGCGCTGGAGCGTGGCGGAACGTCCATCGGCCAGGGCGCCGTCGTGATACAGGACCCGTCCACTCGCCGGCGTCGGCGTGGGCGTCGCCGTCGGCGTGGAGGTTGGCGAAGGCGGCGCCGCCGGGGCGGCCGCCGATGTGCTCGGCGAGGGCCGCTCCGTCAGCGAGGGCGCGGGTGAGACGCAGGCTGCCAGGCCGGCCGCGGATGCGGCGGCGCCGAGCTGCAGGAGCCGCCGGCGGCTGATCGGTGCCGCATGCACGTGCATCGGCACATTATCGGCCGATGGGTGGCGCGCCGCTCCGAGGCGGCCGTCACGGGACCGGTGTCACTCCCACTTGAAGAGCCGCACGGCGGCGACGAAGGTGATCACCGCCCACACCCCCATGCCCAGCAGCTGCGGCCCGAGGTCCGCCAGCCCGGCGCCCTCGTTCATCACACCGCGCAGCGCTTCGTTCACGTAGGTGAGCGGCATGAACTGCGTGACGTTGCGCAGGAACTCAGGCATCGCGTCGCGTGGGAAGAAGACACCGGAAAGGAAGAGCATTGGCAGGCTGATCAGGTTGGCAACCGGTGCGGCCTGGTCCTCGTTCTTCGCCCAGCCGGCGACCCCGAAGCCGACCGCCAGGAAGATGAGCAGCGCCAGCCCGACGATTGCGCCCAGGATTAGCCACGAGCCGAACATCTGGAGCCCGAACCAGATGCCGATGCCGACCAGGATCACCACCTGGACGTACCCGAGCACGAGGCGGCTGGCGACCTGCGCCGACAGGAAGTACGCCGGCGAGGTTGGTGTGGCGAACAGCCGCCGCAAGGCCCCGGTGCGCTTGAGCTGGACGAAGCCGAAGGCCACGCCGAAAAGGCCGAGCTGCATGACGGTCATGCCCACGATGCCCGGCACCAGGAAGTCGATGTAGCCCAGGTCGCGCGACGCGACCGACTCGAAGGTGACTGGCTGGCTGAAGCCGGCGTTCAAGCCAATCGGCGCGCCGGCCGCCCGCGCCAGCGCTGCACCGACCGCCTGCTGCAGCAACCCCTGCCCGACCTGGGCCTGCGACGGGTCGGAGGTGGAGGCGTAGGCGGTCAGGCCCCTCTCGCCATCGAGCTGGAGCTCGAAGCCATCCGGGATGACGAGGACGAAGCCCCGATCGCCGAGCTCCAGCGCCGCGAGCTCGGCATCACGGCCGCCGATGCTGATCTCGAGGTACTCGAACTCGTCGAGGCCTTCGATCAGGGCGGCGCTCGCATCGGTCCGCGCTTCGTCGACGATGCCCAACGAGATCGTCGTTGAGCCCTCGAAGTTGAGGACGCCGAAGATGAGCATGATCACCAGCGGCAGGAAGAGGCTGAAGAAGAGCGCCGTCCGGTTGCGGATGAACATCTTGACGCTGGCCATGAAGAGGGCCCACCACAGGCCGAAGTTGGTCGCCACTGATCAGCCTTCCTCCCGGAGCTCGTGCCCGGTGAGGTCGATGAACACGTCCTCGAGGTTGGCCAGCCGCTCCGCGCGCGGCTTGGTGAAGCCGCGGCCGATGAGCTGGTCGACCAGCACGTGCGGCGGATCAAGCGCGACGATCCGGCCGCCGTCCATGATCGCGACCCGATCGCAGAGCTCCTCCGCCTCCTCCATGTAATGGGTCGTCAGGACAACGGTGTGGCCGCGGTCTCGCAGCGTGCGGACCAGCGCCCACAGGTGCCGCCGCGCCTGCGGATCGAGCCCGGTGGTCGGCTCGTCGAGAAAGAGGACGCGCGGTTCGTTCACGAGCGCCGACGCGATGCTGAACCGCTGCTTCTGTCCGCCCGACAAGGTCCGGACCTGGCTGCGTGCCTTCTCCGTCAGGCCGACGTCGGCGAGGAGAGCCATCGGATCGACCGCGCGACCGTAGAGCCGCCCGAAGAGGTCGAGCAGCTCCACCAGGGTCAGCTCATCGAAGAAGGCCGATGCCTGGAGCTGGATGCCGATGCGCCGCTTGACCTCCCGTGGATTTTTGCGGACGTCCACGCGGTCGATGACCGCCTCACCGGCGTCGATCGGGCGCATGCCCTCGATCATCTCGAGCGTCGTGGTCTTGCCGGCCCCGTTCGGGCCGAGGATGCCGAATACCTCGCCCTCGGCGACGTCGAAGCTGACCCCGTCGACCGCGGTCAGCGACCCGTACCGCTTGAGCAGGCCGCGGACCGTGATGATAGGTTCGCCGGCGCTCATCGCGGGGGCAGCACGAGGCAGGGCGCTCGGGATGGTCATCGCGGGCATGCTACCCGGGCGGGCGGTCGCTCGCAGAGGGCCGCCGACGGGTAGGGAAATTCACGCGGTCGCGCGCTAGGCTGCAGCCCATGAGCTCACGACGGGGCCCTGGCCGCCCGCCGCACCCCGACGTGCTGACGCCGGGCGAGTGGAAGGTGCTCGACATGCTCCGCCACGGGATGCGGCGAGCGGAGATCGCACGGCGACGCGGCATCACGGTCGACGCGGTCAAGTACCACCTCGCCAACATCAGCAGCAAGCTCGGCGTCCCGACCAGTCGGCTTCGGCACTGGCCCGGCATTCCAAACGCGACAACCGACCGGAGGACCGTACCGACCATGACCCTCTCATCCGGCAGCGTGCGCCTGGGCGTCATCGGCCAGGTCTCGCTCGCGATCCGCGACGTGGCCCGCGCCGAACGCTTCTACGGCCGGACGCTCGGGCTGCCGCACGTCTTCACCTTCGGCGACCTTGCGTTCTTCGATGCGGGCGGCGTCCGCCTGTACCTCCATCGCAAGGACGACCCCGACTGGCGGCCAAGCTCGATCCTCTACTTCCTGGTCGACGACATCCACGCCACCCAGGCCTCCCTGATCGAGCAGGACGTCCACTTCACCGGAGCCCCGCACGTCATCTACACGGATGACGAGACCGGCATCGAGGAGTGGATGACCTTCTTCGACGACGGCGAGGGCAACACGCTGGCCCTCATGTCTCGCGTCTCGCCGGTGTAGCGGCGACGCCGCGATCGGCCGTCCCAGAAGCGATGACGTGATCACGTCACCAAGGTCCGGTACAGGTCCACCGTCTCGGCCGCGATGCGCGCCCAGCTGAACCGCTCGACCGCTCGGCGGCGCGCGGCGCGGCCCATGACTTCTCGCGTGGCGGCATCGGCCATGAGAGCATTGATGGCACCCGCCAGGTTTCGTTCGAAGCGGTCCGGGTCGGTCGGCGACATCGGGTCATCCGGCCGCAGCTCGACGGGGACGAGGAGCCCAGTCTCGCCGTCGACGACCACCTCGGGGATGCCGCCGACGGCCGAGGCGACGACCGGCGTCTGGCAGGCGGCGGCCTCGAGGTTGATGATCCCGAAGGGCTCGTAGACCGATGGGCAGCAGAACACGGCCGCGTTCGCGTAGAGCTGGCGGGCGTCCTCGCGGCTGACCATCTCGCCGATCCAGACGACGTGTTGGCGCGCCGCCTGGGCTGCGGCGACGCCGCGCTTCATCTCTTCGCCGATCTCGGGCGTGTCCGGTTGGCCGGCGCAGAGCACGACCCCGATGCCCGGCTCCAGGTGCTCGATCGCCCGCACCAGGTGCACGATGCCTTTTTGGCGCGTGATACGGCCGACGAAAAGGATGTACGGGACCGAGGGGTCGATGCCGTGGCGCTCCAGGGCGGCCGTGCCTGGATCCGGGTGGTAGAAATCGGCGTCGATGCCGTTGTGAATGACATGGACGCGCTCGGCGGGGACGTCGAACAGGCGGAGCACGTCCTCGCGTGTCTCCCGGCTGACGGCGACCACCGCATCGGCCGATTCGAGCGCCGTGCGCTCGATCCAGCTGCTCACCTCGTAGCCGCCGCCCAGCTGCTCCCGTTTCCACGGCCGCAGCGGCTCGAGGGAATGGACGGTGAGCACCATCGGGATGCCATACGCGAGGCGCGCCAGCAGGCCGGCGAGGTGGGTGTACCAGGTATGCGCGTGGACGATGTCGGCGTCCACGGGATCCGCAACCATCGCCACGTCGCGGGAGAGGGAGGCAAGCATCGGCCGCAGATGGTCATCGGTTGCCGCCAGGTCGTGAGCCGGCTGATAGCCCCGGACCCTCCAACCCGGCTCGTCGACGGCGTGAGTGCCGAACGTGCGAATGTCGAGCTGAACAAGCGGTCGGAGCTGGCGCGTCAGCTCGTCGACGTGGACGCCGGCGCCGCCGTAGATCGAGGGTGGGAACTCGTTGGTGAGGATCAGCGCGCGCACGCGCCAAGCCTAGCCTGCCCGCTGGCCGAAGGAGCCGGATCCGTCGTGCCCGGTGGCGGCGGCGCGCAGGAAGCCGTCGATCTCGTCCAGATCGAACGGCTTCGAGACGACGGGCGCCCACGCGCCAATCTCAGCCTGCCGCATCGGATGCGCGCCGGTGCAGACCAGGAGCGGAACGTCTGCCAGTCGCTTGTCGTCGCGAAGGTCGCGCGCCATGTCCCCGCCCCGGCCATCCGGGAGGTCGTCGTCGAGGATGAGCAGTGTCGGCTTTCCCTCATCCAGTGATGCCCGAAGGTCCGCGAGTGTGGTGAAGCCCCGCGCTACCCATCCCGCATCGCGCCCGATCTCGCAAAGCAGCTCGAGCGTGGCGACGTCATCATCCACCACGAAGAGGTTGGGAGGGCGTTCCCCCGCCTCGGACCGCCCGATGGCCGGGTTCGTGTGGTCGTCAGTCGAGGGCAAAGATCCGATTGGCGTGCGCATGGCTACTGTCCGCGTCTGTGCAAGGGCCGTGCCCACGCAGGCAAGCAAGCGGCGAATCAGTTATTCCCGGGCGAAGAGTACGCGAATACCGCGCACCGTCGACTGAATTTGTACGAGATCCGCAGCCCTGGAGCTCTCAGGCAGGATATACTCCCCTGTAGTATTGTCGAACGCGTGACGAACGCCTCAGCCGAGCCCTCCGAGCTGACGTTACCCGTCGTCGGCATGACTTGCGCCAGCTGCGTGAACCGTATCGAGCGCTTCCTGAGCCGCGCCGATGGCATCACGGAGGCGAACGTGAACCTGGCGACCGAGCGCGCCACCGTCCGCTTCGACCCGGCACTGATCGACCGGACCGGGATTGTCGCGACCATCGAGGCAGCCGGCTACGACGTCGGACGGGAGGCAGCCCTCCCGGCGGGCACCGATGCGGCCGATGAGGCTGAACGAACCGCCGAGCGACGCGAGCTGCTGACCGGCGCCGTCGTCTCGCTCGGAGTCGGAGTCACGATGATGGCGATCATGTTCTGGCCGGGCGGGGCGCCATGGCCGATGATCGACATCAACCGCTGGTTCCTTGTGCCGGCCACGATCGTCCAGTTTGTCTACGGCCGCCGCTTCATGGTCGCCGCGTTGCGCGGCGCGCGCCACGGGGAGGCGAACATGAACACGCTGGTGGCCATGGGCACCCTCGCCGCCTACGGCTACTCGCTCTACGTCACCCTTCTCCCGGACCAGGTGATGGCGGCCGGCCTCGGGCACGAAACCTATTTCGACTCTGCCGCCGTGATCATCGGTCTCATCCTGTTCGGCCGGTGGCTGGAGGCGCGCGCCAAGGGCCAGGCGGCGGGCGCCGTCAAGGCCCTCCTGAAGCTGCGGCCCGATACGGCCCGCGTGCTGCGCGAGGGCGGCGAGCGCGAGGTCCCCATCGACCAGGTCGTGGTCGGCGACCTCATCCGCGTCCGGCCCGGCGATCGGGTGCCGGTGGATGGCGTGGTCATCGACGGCGCATCGGCCGTCGACGAGTCGATGCTGACCGGTGAGTCGCTTCCCGTGGAGAAGCGGGTCGGCGATCGAGCCATCGGCGCGACCATGAACGCGAGCGGCTCGTTCGTCATGCGCGCCGAGCGGGTCGGCCAGGACACGGCGCTCTCTCAGATCGTGACCCTCGTCGAGCGGGCGCAGGGCTCGAAGGCGCCGATCCAGCGCGTGGCGGATCGGGTCACCGGCTGGTTCGTGCCCGCGGTGATCGGTATCGCCACGCTCACGTTCGCGGGGTGGCTCGTGCTCGGGCCGGAGCCCCGCCTCACGTACGCACTCACCAGCGCCATCGCCGTCCTCATCATTGCGTGCCCCTGCGCGATGGGGCTGGCCACGCCGACGGCGATCATGGTCGGCACGGGCAAGGGCGCCGAGAACGGCGTCCTGATCCGCGACGGCGGCTCACTCGAGCAGGCTCAGCGCATCACGACGGTCATCCTGGACAAGACCGGCACGATCACCCGCGGCGAGCCGGCCGTCACACTTGTCAGGCCGATGCCCGGCGTCGAGGAGCGTGAGCTGCTTCAGGTCGCCGCCGCCGCCGAGCGCGGCAGCGAGCATCCGCTCGCCGAGGCGATCGTGCGACACGCTGAGACGGCCGGAGCCCGCGCGTCGGAGGCGGCCACCTTCGAGGCGGTTGCCGGGCGAGGCATCCGCGCCACCGTCGACGGCGCCGCCGTGCTTGCGGGCACCGAGTCCTTCCTGCGCGACGAGGGCATCGACCCGACGTCGCTGAGCGAAGCGGACCTCGGGGCAGTGTCGCCCGTGCTGATCGCCCGTGACGGGCAGCCTATCGGGCTCATCGGGCTGGCGGACACGGTCAAACCGGCGTCGGCCCGGGCGGTCGGCCGTCTGCAGCGTGCGGGCCTCGACGTCTGGATGATCACCGGCGACCAGCGCGCCACCGCCGAAGCGATCGGAGCCGAGGTCGGCATCGGCCCGGACCGGATCCTGGCTGAAGTCATGCCCGCCGACAAGGCGGCCAAGGTCGCGGAGCTCCAGGCGGCCGGGGCGGTGGTCGCCATGGTTGGCGACGGCATCAACGACGCGCCGGCGCTCGCCCAGGCCGATCTCGGCATCGCCATCGGGACGGGCGCTGACGTTGCCCTCGAGGCATCCGACATCACCCTTGTGGGCGACGATCTCGGCGGTGTCCCGACTGCGGTGCGCCTGTCTCGCGCCACCATGCGCACGATCCGCCAGAACCTCGGCTGGGCGTTCGGCTACAACGTCCTGCTCATTCCGGTGGCGGCAGGGCTCCTCTTCCCGCTGGCAGGGCTCCTGCTGAACCCAGCTCTGGCAGCCGCTGCCATGGCGCTCTCGAGCGTCAGCGTCGTGGCCAACTCACTGCGGCTGCGGACCTTCCGCGCGGCCTGAAGCACATATGGAGATGCAGATGAACGAGCTCAATATGGCCCCCGCGGCCAAGGATCCGGTATGCGGGATGGAGGTCAACCGGGAGATCGCCATGGCACAGGGGCTGACTTCGGAACACGAAGGCGAGACCTACTTTTTCTGCGGCAAGGGATGCAAGCTCGACTTCGACGAGAACCCGGCGAAGTTCTTCGATCCGTCCTACCAGCCCAGCATGTGACGCGTTGCCCGGCATCCCCCGGGGAGGCTGCGTACGCTCTGTCGACGACGGCCTCCTGTCTTCGCCGACGGTGATTGCGACCTCGCCGGACCGGCTCGGGCACGAACAGACGGCCATGAACACCGGCGATGCTCGGCCTCTAGACTGACCGGCGCATGCCCCTCCTCCGCACCCGAGCGCTGACGAAGCGATATTTCGGCGTCACCGCCCTCGATGGGCTGACCCTCGAGCTCGAGCCGGGGATCATCGGTCTCGTCGGCGCCAACGGCGCCGGCAAGAGCACGCTCATCAAGATCCTGCTTGGGCTCCTCGACGCCACCGAGGGCGGGGCGCAGGTCCTGGACCTGGACACAGCGACGCAGGGCGCCGCGATTCGTGAGGTGGTCGGGTACATGCCGGAGCACGACTGCCTGCCGCCGGACGTATCGGCCACCGAGTTCGTCGCTCACATGGGACGCGTCTCCGGCCTGCCATCGGGGGCGGCGCGCGAACGAACAGCCGACGTGCTCCGCCACGTCGGCCTCTACGAGGAGCGTTATCGGCCGATCGGTGGCTATTCGACCGGCATGAAGCAGCGGGTGAAGCTGGCGCAGGCCCTCGTCCACGACCCACGCGTCCTCTTCCTGGACGAGCCGACGAACGGGCTCGACCCGGCTGGCCGCGACGAGATGTTGGCGTTGATCGAGCGCATCGGTCGCGAGTTCGGGATCGCCGTCATCGTCGCCAGCCACCTGCTCGGCGAGATCGAGCGGGTGGCAACCTGGCTGGTGGCGATCGACGCCGGCCGCCTCCTGCGCACCGCCCCGCTCGCCAGCTTCACCGAGCGCACCGGCCAGCTGCTCATCGAGACCGATGAGCCCGCCGAAGCACTCGCCGCGCGCCTCCTGAGACGCGGCATCGAGGCCCGCGCCGACGGCCGCACGGTGGTTGCCGACCTGGCATCCGGCGATGGCAGCGAGCTCGGGATCTACGACGCTGTCCGTGACGAAGCCGTGAGCCTCGGGCTGGCACTGGTGCGGCTCGAGCACCGCCGCCACCAGCTGGAGGATCTGTTCCGCCGGGGAGGGGCCGATGAGCCCGTTGCCTGAGACGATCGGCACCATCTATGACATCGGCTACCGCCACTACGACGGCCCGCGGCTCGGCCGGCGAGGGGCCATTGCCGCCATCATCGGTGCCGGTATGCGCGCCGTGTTCGGCCTCGGCCGGTCCGGTCGCTCGAAGATCCTGCCGTGGGGCACGCTCATCCTCGGGCTCATGCCGGCCGTGGTGGCGGTCGCCATCCGCGTCCTGGTCGGTGATCTGGTCGACCTGTACAGCTACGAGAACTACCTGTGGGGTATCGGCGCGCTGCTGCCGATCTTCCTCGCCGCCCAGGCACCGGAGCTGGTGGTGAACGACCTGCGGCACCGTGTCCTGCCGCTCTACTTCAGCCGGCCGATCGGGCGGCTGGACTACGTCGCTGCCAAGCTCGCCGCCCTGAGCGTGGCACTGCTCGGCATCACCCTGCTGCCCGTGCTCCTGCTCTTCGCAGGACGCGTGCTGGCGGCCGAGGATCTCGTGGGAGCGCTCGGCGATGAGATCGGATCGTTGCCCGCCATCCTCGGCAGCGGCGTCCTCCACGCGGTCGTGCTGGCCAGCCTGGGCCTCGCCATCTGCTCGCTGGCCGCTCGCCGAGCCTATGCCGCCGGCGCGGTGCTGGCGGTCTTCCTCATCGGCGGCGTGGTAAGCGGGACGTTCCAGGAGCAGGGCGGCGGCCTGGAGGCGCTCGCACCCTTCCTGAATCCGCTCGCCATCCTCGACGGCGCACGGCAATGGCTCCTCGGCGGCGGCGTGGCCGAGTCGCCGGTGTCGGCCGCCGACGTGCCCCTCGCCACCTATGGGCTGGCGACCGCGACCCTGCTGGGCGGGTCGCTCGCCATCCTGGCCGTCCGCTACCGACGGGTGTCCACGTGACCCGGCTGTCGCTGACCGGCGTGTCACGCTGGTACGGCAACGTCGTCGCCGTCAACGACGTGACGTTCGAGGTGGGACCGGGCATCACCGGCCTGCTCGGCCCGAACGGAGCGGGCAAGACGACGCTGCTCCACATGATGGCCGGCTTCCTGGCGCCCTCGGCGGGCGACGTGCGGCACGACGAGACGCCCACCTGGCGCCACCCGGACGTCTACCGGCAGATCGGCTTCGTGCCCGAGCGCGAGGCGGTGTACAGCTTCCTCACCGCCCGCCAGTTCGTGCTCGCTTCCGCCCGGCTGGCGGGCGTCGCGAACGCGAGAGCGGCCGCCGACCGTGCCATCGACATGGTGGAGCTGCGGGACGCGGCCGATCGCGCCATCGGCGGCTATTCGAAGGGGATGCGGCAGCGTGCCAAGGTGGCCGCGGCGCTGGTCCACGATCCACCGACGCTCATCCTCGACGAGCCGTTCAACGGCATGGATCCACGGCAGCGCCTGTCGATGATGGACCTGCTGCGGGCCATGGCGGCGGACGGACGGACGATCCTGTTCTCGAGCCACATCCTCGAGGAGGTCGAGCGGCTCAGCGATCGGGTGCTCGTGGTCGTCGCCGGTCGCCTGGCGGCCTCGGGCGACTTCCGCCGCATCCGCCGCCTCATGACCGATCGCCCGCACAGCTTCACCCTGCACTCCACCGATGACCGCCGCCTGGCGCGTGAGCTGTTCACCGCCGCGGAGGTCGAGTCCGTCGAGCTGCGCGACGGCGTGCTCACCGTTCGGACCGGCGACTACGGCGCGCTGACCAGGGCGGTTGCGCCGGCGGCGCAGCGGGCCGGAGTCTCCCTGCTCGAGCTTCGGCCGGCCGATGAATCGCTCGAGTCGGTCTTCAGCTACCTGGTGCGCCGATGATCGGAACCCTCGCGTCGATCACCGTGCGCGCGCTGCTCAACCGACGGCGGATGATGCTGCTCGGGCTGGTCGGCGGGCTGATCGTGGTGGTGGCCGCCGTCTACCGGCTCAGCGAGCCAGCCCCGGCGGAAGCTCTGGAATTCACCGGACGCCTCCTCGCCAACTTCGGCCTCGCCATCCTGCTACCCCTGGTCGCGGTGATCGTCGGCACGGCCGCGCTCGGCTCGGAGCTCGACGACGGAACGATCGTGTACATGCTCGCCAAGCCGTTGCCACGCCCGCTGATCGTGGCGGTCAAGCTGATGGTGGGCTGGCTGCTCACGGCGCTGCTGGTGGCCGTACCGGTCGTGCTCGCCGGCATGGTCGGCAGCGGCGGCGCGAGCGACCTGGGCATCGCATACGGCGCGGCCGCCCTGGTTGGCGCCCTGGAGTACACGGCCGTCTTCCTGGCGCTCTCGCTCGTTGCCTCGCGGGCCCTCGTCATCGGCCTCGCCTACGTCGTGGTCTGGGAGGGAGTCGTTGCCGGGCTGTTCGCCGGCACCCGGATCGTCTCAATCCGTCAGCACGCCCTCGCGCTGGCCGACGCGTTGGGCGGCGAGGGCGCGGTTCCAGCCGGGCTTGCGGTGGAGACGGCCCTGCTTACCGGCGGCGCGGTCACGGTGATCGCCATCGCGCTGGCGATCCGACGCCTGTCGGCCGTCGAGCTGCGCGGCGAAACCGGCTAGGCGGCGCAGACCCTGTCGCGGCCCGCCCGTTTGGCCATGTACAGCGCCACGTCGGCCGCTCGAAGCAGCTCCGCGCCCGACTCCTGCTGCGGCTGGAGCGCCGCGCAGCCGGCCGAGACGGTGGCCGAAAGCTCCTCGCCTGAGACGCCGACGATCGGCGTGGCCGCGAGCTGCGCCCGTACCTCGTCGGCGATGCGCACCGCGTCGTCGAGCGTGGCCCGGAACAGGATCGCGGCGAACTCCTCGCCGCCGAACCGAGCCACGAGATCGGTCGAGCGCATCCGTGATCGGAGCAAGGCGCCGAAGGCGGTGAGTGTGCTGCCTCGATCAGGCCCGCTCCATGGCCCGTCGGTACCATCCACGTCCTGCTAGGGTGACGATCATGGAACTCCCGCCGCCGTGGGGACATTCCTGGAAGGGGCGCCTCCATGAGGAGGTCATCGATTCCGAGGCCCTCACCGGCAATCCGCTCGGCGACCCCCATCGTCGGCCGATCTACGTCTACACGCCGCCCGGCTACGACGACGAGCCGGATCGGCGCTATCCATCGGTCTATCTGCTGCAGGGCCTCACCGGCCAGGTCGACATGTGGCGGGCGCGGAAGGCATTCAGCCGCACAACGCCGGAGGCGCTCGACGCGTGGTTCTCGGCCAGCGGCAACCAGCCGGCGGTCGTCGTCTTCGTCGACGCCTGGACCAGCCACGGCGGCGCCCAGTTCCTCGATTCGCCGGCGACGGGCCGCTACCACTCCTACCTGTGCGACGAGGTCGTCCCGTTCGTCGACGGACGGTTCCGTACGCTCACCGATGCGGCGCACCGCGGCGTGGCGGGCAAGAGCAGCGGCGGCTATGGCGCCATGGTGACGCCCATGCTGCGCCCCGACCTGTTCGGCGGACTGGTCACGCATGCAGGCGACGCCCTCTTCGAGGTCTGCTACGCGCCGGACTTCCGCGAGGCGGCCCGCGCGCTGCGCGACGGCTACGACGGCTCGTACGAGGCCTTCTGGTCCGACTTCCGCTCGCGCCCCGGTCGGTCGAAGCGCACCGACGGCGTGCTCCTGAACGTGTGGTGCATGGCGGCCTGCTATTCGGCCGACCCGGACGGCACCGTCCACCTCCCCTTCGAGCCCCTCACCGGTCGCGTCATTCCCGAGATTTGGGACCGATGGTTGGCTTGGGACCCGGTCCGTATTGCGGGCTCCCACGCGGAGGCGCTGCGTGGCCTGCGCGCCACCTGGATCGACGCGGGACGCAGCGACGATTTCTACCTCGATCTCGGGGCCGAGGCGTTCCGCGGCGAGCTGACGGCGCTGGGCATCGCCGAGGACCGCCTGCACTATGAGCTGTTCGACGGCACCCATGCCGGGATCGACTGGCGGTATCCCGAAGCGGTCGGCTGGCTCGCGGATCGGCTCTCGCCGTGACTCTGGCACGCTGCGCGCTATGCCTCTCGGGTGCGCGCCGACCGCGCCGTAGCAGCATGCCAGGCCAGGAGACCACCCCATGACGTTTCGGCCGGACGTGAAGCTCGATCCGGGCCAGGTGCAGGATCGGCGCGGACGCCGCGTGCGCGGTGGCGGGGTCGCGCTCGGCGGCGGCCTGGGCAGCCTCGTGATCCTGGCGCTGATCCTCCTGATGGGAGGCAACCTCGGAGACCTCGGCGGTCTCGGCGGCGGCGCGCCGGAGACCGGGCCTCTTTCGAGCGAGCTGGCGTCCGAGTGCACCACCGGCGCCGACGCCAACGAGCGGCCGGACTGCCGGATCGTCGGTACCGTCAACAGCCTGGGCGCTTACTGGTCGGACGCATTCAGCGGCGAGAACCGGCAGTTCGTCCAGCCCGGGACTGTCCTCTTCTCCGACCAGGTCACCACGGATTGCGGGGCGGCGTCGAGCGCCGTCGGCCCCTTCTATTGTCCGGTCGACCAGACGATCTACATCGACCTCGGCTTCTTCGACCAGCTCGAGTCGCAATTCGGCGCACAGGGCGGAGAGTTCGCCGAGGAGTACGTGCTGGCGCACGAGTATGGGCATCACCTCCAGAACCTCCTGGGCCTGCTCGACACCGGACGGGAGGCGGGCGCCGAGGGCGATGCCGTCCGCACCGAGCTGCAGGCCGATTGCTTCGCGGGCGTGTGGGGAGGCAACGCCGTTGACACCGGCTTTCTCCAGCCTCTGACCCAGGAGCAGATCGGCCAGGCACTCGACGCGGCGTCGGTCATCGGGGACGACCGGATCCAGGAGAAGACGCAGGGCCAGGTGAACCCGGAGACATGGACCCACGGCTCGGCGGAGCAGCGCCAGCAATGGTTCGGCATCGGTCTCGAGCAGAAGTCGGCCGACGCCTGCAACACCTTCGAGGCCGATATCTGAACCTCTACGCCGGCGCCGATGCCGGGTCGCCCTCGCCGATCTGTCGCCGGCATACCGCCCGAGTCGCCCCTGAGGCCACGTGCGTTCGAAAGTGGAGCCGGTGCCGGCCCTCGCGGACGAAAAACCTTGCCTGTCGCGTGACTGCATGCCGAAATATCGAACGAACCGACCTGGTACCAGCGGGGGTTGGCGCCGGCGGTCCAACGTGTGAGACTGGCGCCCCCAACGGCGGGAGATGAACCATGTCGACGAACGGACGGGGGGCTGGCGGACGGGACGGGGCCGGTGC
>JALZDF010000018.1 GCA_030862645.1 Chloroflexota bacterium | reverse complement strand
ATCGCCCGCTCGACAAGCTCATCCCGATCCTGGTGGCCGGTCTCGACCAGGCGGCCGCGGCCGGATGGAAGGTGGATGCACGGGCGCATCGGCTCAGCGAGCGCTTCTGGCCGGGCGCCCTGACCCTGGTGCTCGCGAACGCGTCCGGCGCGACCCAGGCCTTCCGCGCGCCCGACCACCCGGTCGCGCTCGAGCTCATCCGGTTGGCGGGGCCGATCCTGGCCACCTCCGCCAACCGCTCGAGCGAGCCCGACACCCTCGGTGCCGACGAGGTCCTCATCGCATTCGCCACGCAGCAGGATGAGCTGGCGGCCGTGCTCGACGGCGGGCCTGTGCCGGGTGGGGTGGCCTCGACCGTGATCGACCTCTCGGTGACGCCCGCGCGCGTCCTGCGCCATGGCCCGATCACCGTGGCCATGCTTGCCCAGGCGGTCGACCTGGCGTCTTGACCGGCGACGTATGCTGGTGCCAGTGGCGCTTCCCACGCCCAACCTCGATTCCGGCGCTCACGCCGCCGGCCGCGCGAGGCAGAGGGGAACATCGGCTTCCTCGGGAAGGTCCGTCTCAGCTTGCCGCGCGACGTGCAGGAGCGTGAGTCCGGCGCGTTGCGCTGAGCAAGGGAAGCGAAGACGATGACCACCCAGAAGACCTTCAAGCGTCGCATTCGCGCGCGCGCCGCCAAGACCGGCGAATCCTACACGAGCGCCCGCGCCCAAATCCTGCGCAAGGCCGATGCTGCCTCCCCGGCAGCCGAGCCCGATTCGATGGAGCTTTCCGGTGTGTCCGACAAGGCCATGCGGCAGGCCACGGGCCGGACGATTGCGGAGTGGCTGCCAATCCTGGACGAATGGGGGGCGCGGGAGCGTCGCCACGCCGAGATCGCCCGCTGGCTGGTGACTGAGCACGGCGTCCCGGGCTGGTGGGCTCAGAGCGTGACCGTGGCGTATGAGCGCGCCCGCGGCATGCGGGCGAAGTACCAGACCGCCTCCGGCTTCGTGGCGTCGGCCAGCCGGACCGTCAATGCGCCGATCGACCGGGTCCTCTTCGCGGCCACCGACGATGACCTGCGCTCGCGGTGGCTGCCCGATACCGGCGTGTCGCTGCGGGCGTCCACGCCGGGTAAGTCGGCCCGCTTCGACTGGACCGATCCACCCTCGCGCGTCGTGTTCGGGATGACCGGCAAGGGCATGGGAAAGACCCTTGTCGGCGTCGCGCACGAGAAGCTGCCCGACGGTGACGCCGTGCAGTCCATGAAGGCGCTGTGGCGCGAGCGTCTCGGCGTCCTCAAGCGGCTGCTGGAGGGCTGAATAGCGACAGGCGGGGCGCGCAATCCATCACGCATCTCACTGCGCGAGCGGAGCGGGGTGCCGTCCGTCCCTGCCCAGCGCTCGATAGGTCGAGCATCCGACACACGCCGGGCTCGCCGGTGAACTCGCCCGATTCATCGCGAGCCCGGTCGCGCCCAACGGCCCCCGTCTACACTCCACGCCATGCGCGTCGCCATCGGGTCGGACCATGCCGGCTTCCATCTGAAGGGCGATATCTGCACGCTGCTCGACGAGCTCCGCATCGAGTACCGCGACTTCGGCACGTTTGGCACGGAGCCGGTCGACTACCCCGACTTCATCGCCCCGGTGGCCCGCGCCGTGGCCCGCGGCGAGTTCGAGCGAGGGATCGTGCTGGGGGGCAGCGGCACGGGTGAGGCCATCGTGGCGAACAAGGTGCGCGGCATCCGCTGCGTGGAGGCGGCCGACGAGGTGACCGCCCGCCTCGGCCGCGAGCACAACGACGCGAATGTTCTCAGCCTGGGTGCACGGATCATCGGCACAGAGGTGGCCAGGGCCTGCGTCCGCGCCTTCCTGGAGGCGGGCTTCGCGGGCGGTCGCCATCTTCCGCGAATCGAGAAGATCGCGCGCATCGAGGCCGAGGAAGCACGATGAGCGTCCTCGTGCTCAGCGAGCGCGACGTCGAGACGCTGCTCGACATGCGGGCTTGCATCACCGCGATGGAGCAGGTCCTGGCGGCACTCGCGCGCGATCAGCTTCACCAGCCGCTGCGCCAGATGATCCGCCCGCCGCAGACGAACACGCTGTTCGGCCTCATGCCCGCATACCGCGGCGCCGAGCGACCGACGTACGCTCTCAAGGAGATCGTGGTCGCTCCGGAGAATCCGGCACGCGGGATGGACTCGCACCAGGGTGCCGTCCTCCTTCACGACGGGCATACCGGCGAGCTCGTATCGCTGCTGAATGCCTCGCCGATCACGGCCATCCGTACCGCTGCAGTCTCGGCGGTGGCGACGCGTGCGCTCGCCCGGACCGACGCCCGGCGGGTGGCGATCCTGGGCGCCGGCGTCCAGGCTCGCGCCCACGTCGAGGCCATGCGCGCGGTGCTCGACGAGCCCGAGATCCGCGTCTGGAGCCGGACCGCCGCGAACGCCGGCGCTCTCGCGCGGGATCTCGCCGTCGTTGGGGTGACGACGGCCTACGAAGCGGTAACCGATGCGGACGTGATCTGCACCGTGACGACCGCGCGCGAGCCGATCCTCGAGCGCGCATGGCTGTCCGATGGCGTCCATATCAACGCGGTGGGATCGGCGTCGCCCGCCGCTCGCGAGGTCGACGCGGCGACCGTCGCCGCCGCGTCCCTCTTCGTCGACCGCCGGGAGTCGGCCATCGCGGAGGCGGGCGACTATCTCCTCGCTCTCGCCGACGGCGCGATCGGCGAGGACCACATCCGCGCCGAGCTCGGCGACGTCCTTGTCGGCCGCCATCCCGGACGCCGGCACCATGACGAGATCACCCTCTTCGAGTCCCTCGGCATCGGCGTCGAGGACCTCGCGGCGGCTGAGCTGGTGGTCGAGGCCGCCCGGGCGCGCGGCATCGGCCGAGAGGTCGACTTCTGAGCCAGGTCGCCCTCGGCGAGCGCGACCGAGGCTTCCTGCGTGGCGACCACGGGCAGGGCGCGGCGTTCGCCATGCGCCTGGTGGTTCGCGCCGCCGAGGTGACCGGCGCCGAGCGGCTCATCGATATCACGCGGGCGCATGTCGACTCGTGCCTCTATCACGGCGAGGCCACCCTCGACTTCGTGGGGCGCCTGGTCGACGGCCGGGCGCAGGTCCGCGTGCCGACCACGCTCAACGTCGGCGCCCTCGACCTCCTCCATCCCGAGCTCAACCGCGGCGACCCCCGCACGGCCGAACGCGGACGCCTGCTCATGGACCGATACCGCGCGCTCGGCGCGCGGGCCACCTTCACCTGCGCCCCGTACCAGATCGCGGACGCCCGACCGTCACCCGGCGAGCAGGTGGCGTGGGGTGAGTCGAATGCGATCGCCTTCTGCAACTCGGTGCTCGGAGCGCGCACCAACCGGTACGGCGACTTCCTCGACATCGCGGCCGCCATCACCGGCCGCGTCCCGGATGCCGGCCTGCATCGCACCGAGGAGCGGCGCGCGCGGCTCGTCCTGCGGCTGGCATCCGACGTCCCGGCCTCCCTGCGCGATACGGACCTGCTCTTCCCCGTCCTCGGGATCGTGCTCGGCCGGCGTGCCGGATCGAAGGTGGCCGTCATCGACGGTCTCGCACCGGGGCAGTCGGAGGATCGGCTGAAGGCCCTCGGCGCTGCCGCGGCGTCCGCCGGGTCGGTGGCCATGTTCCACGTCGTGGGCTCCACCCCGGAGGCGCCGACCCTGGATGCCGCCCTCCACCACCAAGCACCCGACCGCGTCGAGCTGATCCGGCTGGCGGAGCTGCGCGCGGCACGCGACGAGCTGAGCACCAGGACCGGCGAGCGACTTCTGGCCGTTTCGCTCGGCACACCGCACGCCTCCCTGGCGGAGCTCGGGCGGTACGCGCTCATGCTGGGCGGCCGTTCGGTCCACCCCGAGGTCGAGTGCCTCGTTTCGACCGCTCGCGACGTGATGGCCGAGGCCTCGGAGCGGGGCATCGTCGGGCGGCTGCGCGAGGCCGGCGTCGAAATCCTGGTGGACACCTGCAGCTACGTCGCGCCGGTCCTTCGCAACGCGGCGGGACCGGTCATGACCGATTCGGCCAAGTGGGCCTATTACGCCCCGGGCAACATCGGCGCATCGGTCGTGTTCGGCTCCTCGGGCGAGTGCATCCATTCGGCGGTGGCAGGCCACGTCGTGCGTGAGCTGGGACCGTGGGGCGGGGCATGAGCGAGATCCGCGGCCCGGCGCTGGTCCTCGAGGAAGGGCTCAGCCTGTGGGGCGGGATGGACCCGGCCAGCGGCGAGATCATCGACGCCCATCATCCGCAGCTCGGCGCCTCGTTGGCGCACAGGATCGTCGTCATGCCGTCCGGACGAGGCTCGTCGTCGTCCGCTTCGGTCCTCGCCGAGGCGGTGCGCGCCGGGAATGCGCCGGCGGCGTTCGTGCTGGAGGAGCCGGACCTGATCCTGTCCGTCGGCGCCGCCGTGGCCGAGGAGCTCTATGGCGTCTCCGTGCCGGTGGTCGTCGTCGAGCCCGAGATCAGGGGCCGCCTCGTCGATGGAGCGACGGTGACGATCGGCGTCGACGGATCGGTGCGATGGGTAGACTGAGCCGCATGGATCTGTGGGCGCCGCTCGAGACCGAGGATCCGGAGATCGCGCAGGTGGTGCGTGACGAGGAGGCGCGAACCCGCGCCCACCTCGAGCTGATCGCATCGGAGAACTACCCGTCGCTCGCCGTACTCCAGGCCATGGGCACCGTTCTCACCGGCAAGTACGCCGAAGGCTACCCCGGGCGCAGATACTACGGCGGATGCGAGGTGGTCGACATCGCCGAGAACCTCGCCCGGGACCGGGCCAGGGAGCTGTTCGGTGCCGAGCACGTCAACGTCCAGCCGCACGCTGGCGCCCAGGCCAATATGGCCGTCTTCCATGCGCTGCTCGAGCGTGGCGATACGGTGCTCGGCCTCTCCCTCGACCAGGGCGGGCACCTCACCCACGGCTCGCCGGTCAACTTCAGCGGCCAGTACTACAACTTCGTGCCCTACCACGTGGACCGCGAGACCCACCTGATCGACATGGACGAGGTCCGCGCGCTCGCGCGCGAGCATCGGCCCAGGATGATCCTGACCGGGGCCACCGCCTATCCGCGGCTGTGGGACTTTGCGGCCTTCAGGGCCATCTGCGACGAGGTCGGTGCCCTGCTCATGACCGATATGGCCCACTTCGCGGGCCTGGTCGCCGCCGACGTCCATCCCTCGCCGGTCCCGCACTCCGACGTCGTGACCACGACCACCCACAAGACCCTGCGAGGACCGCGCGGCGGCATGATCCTCTGTCGCGAGCAGTACGCCAAGGCAATCGACAAGAGCGTCTTTCCCGGGATCCAGGGCGGGCCGCTGATGCACGTCATCGCCGCCAAGGCGGTTTCCTTCCGCGAGGCGATGACCGAGGAGTTCCGCGAGGACCAGCGGGCGACCGTGTCAAACGCCCGGGCCCTGGCCTCGTCCCTCGCCGATGCGGGAGCCTCCATCATTTCCGGCGGCACCGACAATCACCTGATGCTGGTCGACGTGCGGCCCCTGGGCGTGAACGGCAAGGAGGCCGATGCGGCCCTGGGCCAGGTCCGCATCACGGTGAACAAGAACACGATCCCCTACGACCCCGAGAAGCCGATGATCGGCTCGGGCATCCGCGTTGGCACGCCGGCCGTCACGTCGCGGGGCATGCGGGAGGCGGAGATGCGGGAGATCGCTTCGCTCATCGTCGGCGGCATCGCGGCGCGCGAGGATGCCGACGCGCAGGAGGAGATCCGGCGTCGCGTTGCCTCCATCACCGATCGCTTCCCGGTTCCCGGCCTGCCGGGGACCCGCGCCGCGGCCGACGTTCCCGCCTGACCTCTTCACAGGTCAGCGTCCGCTCACGAGGACGGCACCGCATCGGTCCTCCGACCGGACGAACCCACGACGTTGCGCCGAGGTTCCCGGACGCACCGGTGCCGGAACGGCACGAATCGAGGCCCTCCGGTATACTCCTGCGCGTCCGACCGCTGTGAGTCGAACCGAATGACACAACTGACGCCGCTCGGGCTCATCAGGATCCTGGCCCAGGTGACCGCGATCATGGTGATCCCGATGGTGGGAGGCGCGGTCGCCGGCCTCGTTCTCGACGGGCTGCTGGGGACCTCGCCACTTTGTGTGTTACTCGGGCTGGGGGTCGGGACGCTGATCTCAACCATCGGCATCTGGCTCCTCATTCGCTCAGGCGTGAAGAAGGGCTACACCGGTGGGAGATGAGCGACATGGCTCATGACCCGGAATCGGCCGGAGACCGCGAACCCGAGGGTCCGTCGTCGTCGCGCCCGCCGAACTGGGCCCTGGGCCTTGATCTGGGGATTCGACTGGGGGTTTCGGTGGCGCTCGGCCTGGGGGGCGGACTGCTGCTGGACAGCTGGCTAAGAACGAGCCCGGTCTTCACGCTGATCGGGATGGTGCTTGGCATCGGTGCTGCGATGGTGACGATCTGGAGCGTCGCGCGCGATGCAATGAGGAGATAGATGCACGAAGAAGAGGGCGAGAGCCTGATTCACGTCGCGATCAAGGCGGAGGAGCTCTTCCGCATCGGTCCGCTGTCGTTCACGAACTCGATGGTCGGGGCCCTGCTGGCGTCGCTGCTGCTCGGCGTCGCCGCCTGGTACATCACCCGCCGCTCGTCGCTCGTGCCCGGCCGCCTGCAGAGCGCCTTGGAGCTGCCGGTCGAGCTGATGACCGGCATCATCAGCGCCTCCAGCAGCCGATGGCGCGGGTATGTCTCGCTCATCCTCAGCTTCTTCCTGATGATCCTGGTGGCGAACTGGATCGGGCTGCTGCCCGGGGTCGGCACCATCGGCATCACCCACATCGACGAGGCGGGCCACGAGGCCGTCATCCCCCTCGTCCGACCGGCCAGCGCGGATCTGAACTTCACGCTGGGCCTGGCGATCGTTGCCTTCGTCATGTTCGTGTACTGGGGCATCAAGGCCAACGGCGGGATGGGCTATCTGAAGGAGCTTGTCGGCGAGCCGC
>JALZDF010000050.1 GCA_030862645.1 Chloroflexota bacterium | reverse complement strand
CGCAGCGCGGTCAAGTCCCGCCTACAGGTCAGCGACCTGGCGCTCCCGCCGTCCCCGGTGGCGGCGGTCGAGCCGTTCCCGACGACGTCCTTCCCACAGGTCCCAGGCCGCCACCACAGCCGTCAGGGCAAGGCCACCCATGAGGATCAGGCCCGCCATGCCCGGGGCGAACGCCTCCGTGGGGACCGGGCCTCCTTCCGCCACGGGATCGACCACCGTCCGCGGCCGCGGGGGAGCGCCGAAGATCCAGTAGCCGACGACCACGACCAGCCCGATCGCGATCATCAGCAGGCCGATCTCGATCCAACGGTGACGGATGATGAGGACGATGCACGCGATGAGGATCGTGATGGAGGTCAGCAGCATGCCAAGCTCCATGGCGAGCAGCCATACTGCGCCGATCGCCGCGCCGAGAACCGACACGCCCAACGAGAGCCGATCGAACTGACCGATGAATGCGCGCAAGACGCACCTCCGTCCAACGATCCTAGGCTGCGCCGTCGACGCTGGCCAGCCCTGATGGCGACGGCACCCAACTCCAGCCCCTTCTCCGCCCTCGCCGCAGCCGCCGCAGCGGTGGGCGCCACCCGCAGCAAGAACGCGAAGCGCGATGTGCTCGCCGCCTACCTTCGCAACCTGCCACCGGGCGACCTGGTTGCCGCCTGCTCCTTCTTCGCCGGGCGTCCACTGCCCGATCCGGCCGCCAGGCTCGGCATGGGCTGGGTGCAGCAGGGCTCGGCGCTCGCCCGTGCCAGCGGCGCGGACCAGGAAGCGCTGCGCAGCGCCTACCTCCGGCACTCGGACTTCGGCGACGCCGCCGCCGATCTGGTCGCCGGTCCGAACGGCGACGGCCGCCCGCTGCGCGTCGCCGACGTCGCCGATGCGTTCACCGCCATCGCGGCCGCCGGCAGCGGAGAGGCGCGCATCGGTCTGCTGGCGGAAGTGTTCCGGAGGGCAACCCCGGAAGAGGCTCGCTTCATCGGCAGGATCTCGTCGCGCGAGACGCGCATCGGCTTGCGAGAAGGACTGCTGGAGGAGGCCGTGGCCGCCGCGTTCGACGCCGACCTGGCCGCGGTGCGGCGCGCACACATGCTGACCGGCGAGATCGGAGAGGCAGCGCTGCTGGCCCGCGACCGGCGGCTGCCGGAAGCCTCCCTCCACGTCGGGCGGCCGATCCGATTCATGCTCGCCACCCCCGTGGCGGATGCGGCCGAGATCATGCGCCGGGTCGGTGACGAGGCATGGATCGAGGACAAGTACGACGGTATCCGTGCCCAGCTTCACCTCGAAGGCGATGGCACCGCGCGCCTGTTCAGCCGCGACCTCAACGATGTCACCCGCTCCTTTCCGGAGATCGTCGAGGCAGTGGCTCCCTTCCGGCCGGATGCGCCGATCGTCATCGACGGCGAGCTGGTGCCCTGGCGGCAGGGATCGGTGCTTGACTTCGCATCGCTCCAGACGCGGCTCGGCCGTGTCCGGCCGTCGGCGCAGCTGCTCGAGGATGTGCCGGTCGTCCTGGTCGCCTTCGACCTCCTCCACGCCGGCGGGGACGACCTCCTCGAGACGCCGCTGCGCGAGCGGCGTGCGCGGCTCGAGGCCCTCGCGCTGCCGGACCGGAGCGCCGAGCGGCTCCTGATCTCGCACCTGGCCACCGCCCGCGGTACCGAGGAGGTCGACCGCCACTTCGACGACGCTCGGGAACGTCATAACGAGGGGCTGATGATCAAGGACCCCGACTCGGTCTACCTGCCAGGACGTCGCGGTCTCGGCTGGCTCAAGCTGAAGAAGGCCCTCGCCACGCTCGATTGCGTGGTGGTCGGGGTCGAGTGGGGCCATGGTAAGCGGCGCGGCGTCCTGTCGGATTACACCTTTGCCGTCCGCGAGGCCGACGCATCCGAGGCCAGGCTGCTGACCATCGGCAAGGCCTACACCGGCCTTACCGATGCCGAGATCGCCACGATGACCGAGCGCTTCCACGGCCTGACCCTGCAGGATTTCGGGCGGTACCGCACCGTCGTCCCGGAGGTCGTCGTCGAGATCGCGTTCGACCGGATCATGCGCTCGTCACGCCATCGGTCCGGTTTCGCAATGCGGTTCCCGCGCATCGTCCGCATTCGCGACGACAAGACTCCCGCCGAGATCGACACGCTCGCGACGGTGGAGGCGCTCTTCACCGAGCAGGCCACCGGGCGGATCTTGCTCGCCACCGGATCCGGCGGCGAGACCGAGCGCATCGCCACAACCGGCGACGCCGATAACGCCGGCACCGGAGCAAGCTCCGGGTAGGATGCGGCGAATGATCGATCCCGCGCCGCTTCCCAAGCACGTCCGGCGCAACCGCGAGTACTGGGACCAGATCAACGCCCCGCGCTACGCGCCGCACGGACGCGCAGCGTGGGCGACGAACGACGTCAGCTGGCGCGTCTTCGGCGTCCCCGACGCGGATCTCGCGCTGAGCTGATCTTCCTGGGCAACGGCACGCTATGGACTGGATGCGGCTCCTGCGGGCCTGCGGTCTCGAGGTCACCGATCTCATCGAGATTCCGGTTCCGGGGGCGCGACGGCGGCCATGCACGAGCTTGTTGACCCAGCCTGGTCGCGCAACTGGCCGGCCGAGGAGAGCTGGAAGGCGCGCGGAACCGGACGGGTCGGATAGGATCGTCCCATGGGGCAATTCGGAGGCATGAGCGAGCTCAAGCAAGTCGAGGTCGACTTGCTGACCGATGCGTACCGCATCTCAGGCACCGTCCAGACCCGTTTCGGGCGGGTCACCGACATCCTCAACCAGCCGAGCTCGACGCACCTGCTCGTCGAGCACGCGACGATCAGTGAGCATGCGGACCCCAGCGCCACCATGGCCGCGCCCAGCGCTTCGGTCGACGTCCGCTCGATCCTCCTCCTGACGGCGCCCGCCTTGAGCGGCGAAGCCAGCTCGGAGATGCGGATCCCGAAGCGCCCGGTCAAGGCGCACCTGGCCCTGCCACCGATTCGGCTCACCGGCACGATCCACGTGGCCATGGGCAGCCGGCCGCTCGATGGCCTCCTCAACCTCGTCGATCGGTTCCTTGCCATGACCGACGTGACGGTCGCATCGGGCCTGTACCCGCAGCTGGCGCGCACGGCGACGGCGGTGGCGGTCGCCCGCGCACGTGCCCAGGTGCTGCTGGTGGCCGACGATGAGCGGCCTGACGAGCTGCTCGCCGACGTGCTCGACGAGGGGACGGCCGAGGCCTGGCTGCGGGCCGACGAGTCCAGAACCAGACGTCCCGACTAGCGGGTAGGTCGGGACTGCGTTCGCGGAGCGACGGTCGCGGCGGGCGGATCGGCAGCGTCGAGCAGCGCGGTCAGAAACGCGGCACCTGCCGTCGGGTCGAGCCGGCGGGCACGGCCGATGGCACTCGCCCACCACGGTCCGTTGTCCGCCGTCACAACCTCGTCGTCCGGCTCCTCGAGGACGATGCGCGATCGCCGCAGGGGAAAGGCGACTGCCCCGCGCACGGGGACGTGCGTGATCCCCGACTGGGTCGCCCAGCGGCCGACGCCCTCGCTGAGCGTCGCGGCGTCCAAGCTCGGGTTGGTTCGGCAGCGGACCCAGCCCCGGCGAGGACCGGCGTGGAATTCCCAGGTTCGTCCTCGCACGCGATAGCGGCCCTCCCAGTCGCGCACGGTCAGGGCCCGCACGCCGGCGGGGCCGATGAGCAGGCCGTCGAGGCGGCCGCCATCGCGGATCGGGAGCCGGGGGCTGAGGACGAGGGTGTAGCTGTCGTCGAACACCGGCGCCAGCAGCGACGCGAGCAGATCGGATGCCGATCGGACCTGCCCCGGCGACGCCACCCGCGCCAGCCATGCCGCGCCGATGCCCAGCCCGAGCGCCGCGGCGCTGGCCATCACGCCCGTCGCCGCGACGGTGGCGGCAGTGCCCAGCATGGTGAGTTCGGCGGCCAGGAGGCCGCAGGCGAGCATGGTGAACGCCAGCAGCAGCGATCGCCGTCGCGGCTGGAGAGCCAGGACCGCGGGCCGGATCACCCGCATCGGTCGCTCCCTCGCTCGGCTAGGCTGGACCGATGCCTACCACCATCTCCGCCACCGTCGATCCTGCTCGCAGTCGCGTCGAAGCTCGCACCCAGCACGCCCAGGTCATCAGCATGGACGCCGACCCGCCCGAGGGCGACGACTCCGCGGCCGGTCCCAAGGAGGCACTTCTGGCCGCCCTGGCCGGCTGCACCTCCATGGACGTCGCGAGCATCCTGCGCAAGAAGCGGCAGGTTGCCGAGCGCTACGAGATCGTGGTCACCGGTGAGTCGGCGGCCGTCCACCCGAGAGTTTTCACGGCCATCTCGGTCGAGCACCGGGTCACCGGCGCCGTTCAACCCGAGCCGCT
Source organism: Chloroflexota bacterium (assembly GCA_030862645.1). Classification (GTDB taxonomy): domain Bacteria; phylum Chloroflexota; class Limnocylindria; order QHBO01; family QHBO01; genus JACDBZ01. The sequence continues at coordinate 13,778 of JALZDF010000050.1, read as the reverse complement.
GCGACGCGCGATCGAGCTTTCGGCCACCCGCTACTGCCCGATCAGCGCCATGCTTTCGGCGGTCGCCACCATCGAGCACCGATACACGCTCACCGGCGACGACGGCCGACAGCACGCGGCGCTGGTGGCGGTCACCGGCCCGTCCGGCCCACGGGTTCTCTAGGGTCGGCGGTCGCCGAATCACGACGCGGTGAGGAGCTCCTGCCCGCGGTCGAGGGCCTGCTCCACGGCACTGCGGAATGCTTCCAGGTCGAACGGCTTCGGAACGACCGGGCCGATCGTTGCCAGCTCGGCCAGGCGTTCGCGGCTGGCGGCCGACACGACGATGGCCGGGATGCCAGGCCAGGCGGTGCGAAGCAGCTCGGTGATGTCGCCCCCGTCACCGTCCGGAAGCATGACGTCGACCACGAGCAGGTGCGGCAGCGCCACGTCCATCAGGTCACCCAGCTCCACGATCCGGCTGCAGGTCACCACCACGAAACCCATCTCGCGAAGGAGATCGGCCTCGAGCGCGGCGATGTCGGGATCGTCCTCGAGAACGTAGGCGCGGAGCGTGGGGGCGGTGTCATGCATCGGCGCAAGTGTCGCCAGCGCCCGCGTGCCCGGTCTATGGTCCTAAGGGGTGGTACCCATGGGGTACCCGGCACGTTTGCATGTCCGTTGTACCATCACCGCCCGCGTTCACGGAGCAGGGCACAGCCAGCCGGAACGCCGAACAGGAGCACGAGACGTCAATGGCGCGATCGATGTGGCGGGGAGCGATCCAGTTCGGGCTGGTGACCATCCCGGTCAAGCTCTACCTGGCGACGGAGACAGGAGGCATCGGCTTCAACCTCCTTCATGCCAGCTGCCTGAACCGGATCCAGATGAAGGTGTACTGCCCGTACCACGACGAGGTGATTCCGCGCTCCGAAACGGTTCGCGGCTACGAGTGGAGCAAGGGCAAGTACGTCGTCGTCACCGAGGAGGACATCGACTCGGTGCCGTTGAAGACGATGCGAGCCATCGAGATCGAGATGTTCATCAACGCCGCGCGCGACTCGCAGGGCACTCAGTTCGTCAAGCAGGCCTACTACCTGGAGCCGGAACAGATCGGCGCCAAGGCGTTCTACCTGCTCAAATCGGTACTGGCCGAGCAGAACAAGAGCGCCATCTGCAAGATCGTGCTCAAGGACCGTGAGCAGCTCGCCGCCCTCAACCCGTTCAGCAGCACGATGCTGCTCACGACGCTCCACTGGCCGGACGAGGTGCGCGCCATGGACGAGCTCAACCTTCCCGAGGACCAGATCCAGATCAAGGCCTCGGAGAAGAAGATGGCCGAGCAGCTGGTCGCCAGCATGACCGGCGACTTCAGCGCCGATGAATACCACGACGACTATCGACAGGCGTTGATGGCGGTGATCGAGAAGAAGGTGGCCGGCGAGAAGCCCGAGCCGCAGGAGCGCGCCGAGCCGACGAACATCACCGACCTGATGGCCGCCCTCGAGGCGTCGGTCGCCGCCGCGAGGTCGGACCGCAAGACGGCACCCAAGGCCGATGTCAAGGCTGCGACCAAGGCCGGTGGCAAGGCGAGCGCCAAGGCCGCCGCGGAAGAGGCCGAGGCACCCCGCCAGCGCCGGCGCAAGACGGCCTGACGCGGCGGGCCGTGCCCGGAGACCAGCTGGACCTTTCCATTTCGACCGCCGCCGCCGGCGGTCGCCTCCCGACGCGCCTGGCGTCCATGCAGCCGGGCCAGGGAGCCGGCCCGTTCGACGATCCCGCCTACCTGTTCGAGGCGTGGTGGCCGGGCATCCGGGCGCAGGCGTGGGTCGAGGAGGGCCATCTTGGCCGCCTCCGTGCCGAGGGACTGGCCGACGCGCTGACCGCCTTCGGCGAGCTCGCCGACGAGCTTCCCGAGCGGCTCATGGAGGACGGGGTGATCCTCGACGGCTGGCTGCTGGCGCTCGACGAGGGCGGCTGGCTCGACAACGATCTGCTGCGCCGCCGTCTCGCCGGTGATCGCCACGCCGGGCGTCCGGCGTTCGTCGCCTCCGACCTGCTGTGGAGCGGGGGGACCGATTTGCAGCGGCGCCCCTTCAGCGCCCGCCGCCAGCGGCTGGAGGCGGTGCTGCTCGACGGCGATCGTTGCGTGGTGTCCCACGCCCTGCGAGGCGAGGGCACCCTGCTGGCCGAGGCGCTGGCGCGCTTCGGGCTCGGCGCCATCTCAGCGCGAAAGCTGGACGCCAGGTACCGGCCCGGCGATGCTGGCGAGGCCTGGCTGCGGTTGCCGGTCGTCCGCGAGCCGATCACCGAGCGCCCACGGCTGGCGCTCATCCAGCGGCTGCCGCTCGGCGACTAGGGAAGGGCTCGCTGGAGGACCCACGGGTACGGCGGATCCGTCCGCAGCCGCGTGGCGCCGGTCACGTAACCACCGAGCGGGTAGGCGCGGAAGCTGCCGATGTCGAGCGCGAGGCCGGGCGTGCCGGCTCGCGCGTCGCGCGGCGGGAAGCGACGACCGCGCACGGCGGTTGCGATGCGAATCTCATCGTCAGTCGCGACACCCCAGGCATCGCGCATGACGATCGCCAGGTCCCAGGTGCGCGGCTCACCAGGGGCCGCGTCGATCGCCTCGACGATCAGTCGCTCGGCCGCCTGGCGATCCCCGACGACTGCCCAGGCGAAGGCGCGGACCGCCGGATCGGCGAACGACTCGGGGTCGATCGGCTCGCCCATGGCGTGGCGGGCGAGCACCACGTTGAGCTGCCAGGACGCATCGGTGTAGTCCGCGATGGTGCCGTCGCCAATGGGGACCGTGCGCGGCCAGTCGACCAGGAACGAGGTCAGCGGCTGGGTGAGCAGCGAGAGGCGGTAGGCGGCGTCCGCCGCATCGGGCATTCCCGCCTCGTCGAGGATCGCGGCTGCGATGAGCGGCTCGACGGATCCGTACGGCGTCGTCGCCGCAGCGCGCTCCGCCGACGCCACCGCGCACTCGGCGTCGTCCTGGCCGGCGCAGAGGATGGCCAGGTTCGCCCAGCTGGTCGCGTCCCCCGGATTGAGGAAGGTTGCGCGTTCGGCCGCCCGCCGGGCGAGCTCGGGTCGACCTGCCGCATCAGCAGCGACCGCGAGCGCGCGCGGATTGGCTGGGTGCCATTCGTCGATCGCGACCGCCCGCGCGAGCGACGCCGCCGACGGCTCCCACTCCCCGCGGGAAGCCGCCACCACGCCATTGCGGTAGGCGATGGCGCCGGCATCGGCGATGATCATGCCCGCAAGCAGCGCGAGCCCGCCGCCGGCCAGCGCGGCGCCGCCGGCGATCCGTCGCGCCGGCGAGGCGATCCGCAGCGGCCGCCACTCGACCGCACCGACGTCGAGCAGGACCATGGCGACGAGCGCGATGGCCAGGAGGTTGAAGCCGGGGATGAAGGTCAGGTCCTCGAACAGGCCACCGACCCCCAGGCCGACGAGCACGACCGCGGCGGTCCGGCCGACCGCCGTGCGGGCGCGCCACGGTCCGGCCACGAGCGCCAGCGTGCCGACCAGGACCAACGCGGCGCCCAGCCCGATCAGGCCGGCGTCGCCGAGCACGCCGAGCGGCAGATTGTGCGAGTGCGGCTGCCGGACCGGGAAGCTGAAGTCCTCCGCCGCCGCCTGGCGTGCATACGGCATGAAGCCCGGACCGATGCCGAGCAGCGGATCGGTGATCCAGGCGGCCAGCGTGTCACGCCACAGCGCGCCGCGGTAGAGGAGGGAGGTGACGGCGGTGAGGCGTGGCACCACCAGCGCCATGCCCAGTACGCCAAGGGCGAGCGTCCCCAGGCCGATCACCGCACCCCGGGGGGTGATCCGCCGCGGCCATCGCAGCCGGCTCCGGCGCTCCCATGCCCACGGCAGCAGGCCGACGACGAGTCCGGCACCGATCGCCAGCCATGCCGACCGCGACCCCGACAGGATGACGAGCGGAACACCCACCACCACCAGGCCGATGCGCACAGCGCGACGCAGGCCGGGCGGCTCGATGAGCCCGGCCAGAGCCCAGGCAGGAATCAGCACGAACGGTGGCACGGCGACCGACCCGAACGGGGTGCCCTCGGACGAGACGCGCAGCGGTGGAAGGCCGGGCGCGCCGGCCGCGACCCACTCCACGCGCCGCACCAGCAGCGCGACGAGCGTCGGGATCGCGAGGAGCAGGACCGGCACGCTCGTCACCACTCCGACCCATGACGGCCGGTGGCGCACGGCCAGCAGCGCGACCGGAAGCATTGCCGCGAAGGCCACGATGGCGGCCATCGCCCGCAGGCTCATGCCGAGGTTCATTGCGCTCAGCGTGGCCAGGCTGAACGCGGCGAGCAGCGCGAGCACGGGCAGGTCGAGCGGCGTGCGCGGCAGCTCTCCGCCGCGCAGCGCCGTGGCGGCCAGAGCTCCGACCGCACCAATCGCCAGCAGGTGGAGAACGAGCTGGAGCCGCGCATCCCACAGCGCACCATCCCAGCCCAGGTAGCCGAAGACCGCGAGGCCGCCGATGAGTGCCAGCCACTCCTGCGCCGAGCGCTCGTGGGCCCATGCCACCGGATCGGGCACCCTCATCGGTTCGCGGCCATGCGCTCGAGCGCGTGCTCGAGCTTGGAGCGCGGCTCCGGTACCAGGCCGTCGGTGGCCGCGAGCTCCGCGGCGAGCGCGTCGAGCTCGAGCTCGGCGGGGCCTGAGGAGGCGTCAAGCTCCAGCTCGACCGTGAACAGCTCGCCGAGGTCCGAGCCGGCGTCGCTCACGCGGACGCGGTCGAGACTGAGCGTCCCGATCGAGCTGCCGTCGGCATGCCGAACCGCACGCTCGGTCCGTGCCTGGTCGAGCCGCAGGCGCTCGCCGAGCGGGTGCCCTGCCCGCAGCCTGTCCAGCAGATCGAGCGCCCCGCTGCGCGGCCAGGTGTCGGGCTCGAGCACGTCGGTCGCCGGGCCTTCGACCTCCGGGCGGCGGTGATACCAGGGCTCCGCGAGCCCGATCGGCGGGCCCTTGAGCGAGATGCGCGTCGTTCCGTCACGGCTGCGGAGGCGACACGCCCAGCGAGCGGCCGCCAAACGGCCGTCAGCGGTGTCGAGGTAGCGGTCGACCTCGGCGACCGTGCGTGCGGTCCCCAGGAGGGCATGTCCGAGCGAGGACCGGGTGGCCAGCGCGACGAGCGGCTCGGCGGTCTCTGCGCGGAATTTCGCCTCGATCTCAGTCGGCATAGCGCGCGGCCGCAGCCCGGACGGCCTGCGCCACTGCCTCGCGCAGCGCCGGGGGCTCCAGCACCTCGACGCCCTCGCCCCACGACAGGATCCAGGGCCGGATCTCGACCGTCCCGGCCACGATCACGGTCAGCTCGACGCCTCCGTCCTCGAGCTCCGTCAGCTGCTGGGATCGATGCCACACCGCCTCGCGGACCCGGTGCGCGATCGCCGCGTCGAAGCGCAGGTGCACGCGTTCCGTCGGAGTCGAGTCGGACGACCAGATGCCCCACGAGTTGGCGAGCCAGGCGTCCGGGTCGAAGTCGTCGGGGATCTCGTAGCGGTCGGTGGTGAGAGTAGCGGACAGGATGCGTTCCACCTTGTAGGTGCGCATTGCCCCGGCCGGCTCGTCGTGGCCGATCAGGTACACGCTGCGCAGGGCGGCGTCCGGCTCCAGGAAATAGGGATGCACCCGCGTGCGCTTCGCGATGCCGGTTCCCGGGTCGTACGTGATCTCCACCACCCGGCCCTCGGCCCAGCCGCGCGCGACCGCCGAGAACGTGCGGGTGAACGGCTCGTTCGACTCGTGCTCGCCGATGGCCAGCATGGTGGCCGCGACGTGCCGGGCGATCGGCTGCGGCACGGCGTCGGCCAGCTTGGTGAAGGCGCTCACCACCGCCGCGTCGTACTGGTCGCTCCAGCGCGCGATCAGGCGCGATGCGAGGAAGAGGACGATGGCCTCGGGCACCGACAGGTGGAGCGGTGGGAGGAAGAACTTGCGGTCGATCCCGTAGTGGCCGCGGGTGGCCTGGAAGACCGGCACGCCGAGCTCCTCGTCGAGGGCGTTGATGTCGCGGTAGACCGTCCGCGTCGTCATGCCGGTCAGACGCGCGATCTCGCTCACCGCCACGCCGGCCTCGCCGCTGCCTCGGGAGTACAGGATCGAGGCGACGCTGAGCAGCCGAGCCAGGCGGTCGCGCTTGCGGCCGATACGGTCGGCGCCGGCGTCGTCGCCCCAGCCGCTCCATTCGTCGCGATCGGTCACGGCTGGTCTCCCGTCGCCGCGCGCCGCGACGGGTCGGATGACCAGTCGCTCCAGGAGCCTTCGTACAGGCTGCCACCGTCGATTCCGGCCAGCTTCAGTGCCAGCAGGTCGTGCGTGGCGCTCAGGCCTGAGCCGCAGTAGGCCACCACCGGGCGATCGGCGGCGCCGAGCGCGGAATAGCGCCGGCGCAGCGCATCCGGCGCGAGGAAGCGTCCGTTGGCGTCGAGATTGTCGGCGAAGGGAGCGTTGACCGCGCCGGGGATGTGACCCGCGCGCGGGTCGATCGGCTCGGCCTCGCCGCGGTAGCGCTCGACGGCCCGCGCGTCGAGGAGCACGGTGCCACTCCCCGTCAGGGCGGCGACCTCATCGGCTCCGACCACGTCGTCGCGAGCCTCGCCCGGCGTCCAGGTTGCGGGCGGATGCTGTGCGGGATCGGACGACAGCGCGAGGCCGGCATCTGTCCAGGCCGTGATGCCGCCATCGAGCACGGCACAGTTGCCGTCATGGCCGTAGTGCCGGAAGAGCCACCAGAGACGCGCGGCGATGCTGCCGTCGGTGTCGTCGTAGGCCACCACCGCGTGCTCGTCTCCGATGCCGGCTCCGCCGAGCGCCCGTGCCAGGCTGGCCGGTGCCGGAATGGGGTGGCGACCGGGGCCTTCGCCAGGAGCGCTGAGATCCTGATCCGCATCGAGGAAGATCGCGCCGGGGATGTGCCCCCGCGCATGGCGCTGGGCGCCGCTCGGCCCGGCCAGGGACCAGCGGACGTCCGCGACGCGGACGGCGGGATCGGTCAGGTGGGCCGCGAGCCAGTCGACGTTGACGAGCGGGCCCGGCAAGCTCAGCACGGCGTCAATGGTAGCCCGCGCGGAGGCCGGCGGTCCCCGGGGCGAACCGGTCCGTCAGGTCAGGTAGAAGAAGGCGATGGCCAGGATGGCATACACGCTCACCAGCTGCAGCCCTTCGACCCAGTTCGACTTGCCGTCGAGCGCGATGTAGCTCGCGATGAGCACGCCGACGCCCACTGCCACCACCTCGAGTGGGGTGAATACCAGCGTCAGCGGGTTGCCCACCAGAAGTCCGAAGAAGACGAGCACCGGCGCGGCGAAGAGCGCGATCTGCGTCGCGGAGCCGATGGAGGTGATGAGGCTGAAGTCCATCTTGTTCTTGTAGGCGAGGGTCACGCCGACCACGTGCTCGGCAAGGTTGCCGATGAGCGGGATCAGGATGATGCCGATGAAGAATTCACTGATGCCCAGCGACGCGACGGCTGGCTCGAGCGTGTGGACCAGGACCTCGGAGGCGAAGGTGAGGGCCGCCGCCGATGCCAGCAGGACGCCGACCGCCATCTTCCAGCTCCACTCGGGGGTCTCCTGTGGCGCGTGGATGGTTGTCGGCGACTCCGGCGACCGCAGGAAAAACCACGTCTGCGCCGCGTAGGTCGCCAGCAGCAGAATCGCAACCCCGACGGTGAGCGCCTCGATGCGGAAGAACTCCGGGTCGCCGGGGACGGTCCCCTCGCCGCCGCCGATCAGGAACGCGAAGGTCGCCGGCACGACGAGGCCGATGCTGGCCAGGATCAGGGATGCGGCATTCATGCCGGTGGCCTGCGCGTCGTACTCCTGGACCCCGTTCTTGATGCCACCGGCCAGCAGCGAGGCACCGAGCACGAGCAGCAGGTTTCCGACGATCGAGCCGGTGATCGAGGCGTGCACGATCTCGATCTTGTTGTCCATGATCAGGAACGCCGCGATGATGATCTCGCCGATGTTGCCGACCGTGGCGTTCATGATGCCGCCGATGCGCGGCCCGGCCGCCATCCCGAGCTGCTCGGTCGCGTGGCCGAGCGTATAGGCCAGGCCCAGGATCGTCAGGGCGGCCACGCCGAAGGTGAGCGTGTCGTCGGCGCCGAGTACCCGCAGCGCCAGCGTGAGGACGGTGCCACCGATCGAGAGGGCATACGCGACCTTGCTAAACATGGGCGGCATCGTACCCGCCCGCCGACCTGCTCGTGACGTTGGTGGCGACCGCGCCGGACAGACGCTCAACCCTCTCCCGTGGATGCGCTGCCGGCGGGCGACGCGGAAGGAACCGGGGTAGGGGCCGGCTCGCCGGGAAGCGCCTCGATCATGGCCTCGTTGACCGCGTCGTCGACGCCGATGAGGAGGAAGACGTACTCGCCACTGGCCCAGGTGTAGACCCGGGTGCCGGCGGCGGTGGCGTTGTCCTCGGGGCGCACCCACACCTGCTTGCCCGCCACGACGCCGGCTTCCCAGGGTTCGGGATCGAGCCCGGCGATCCCGACGTAGCGCCCGGCGGCGGCCAGGTGTGGCTCGAGGTCCTCGGTGGCGACCGGGTCGCCGTCGATGCGCATGGCGTACAGGGTCAGCCGCGGCTGCTCGACATAGGCCAGGGCGAGCGAGGCGAAGCGATTGCCGATCTCGCCGTAGGCCAGGCCGATGTCCCCGGGGGTCAGCGCGAATTCGTCGAACGGTGCCACGACCACCGGAGCGCCGGCCGCCGTGGCGGGGATCAGGGCGGCGAGCTCGTCGTCCGGCTCGTTGGTGAACCGCGCGGTGGGGGATGGCGAGGGTGTCGGCTCCACGGTCGACGCAGGCGTGCCGGTGGGCGACGGGAGCCGTTCGCTCGCGGTCGGCGTCGGGCTCGGCTGGGGGTTCGAGCACGCTGCAAGCACGAGGGCGGCTCCGAGCAGCACGCTCACCGCCCCGCGCAGGCGCAGGAAAGCGAGGCGGGAGGACGTCATCGGCGCCCGAATGATACACGCCGTCCCAGGCCCTCAGGCCGCCCCGCGAGCCTCCCCGTCCCGATCCGCTGCGCGCCGGCGGCGGCCCTGATCGCCGTGCTCCTCGACCACGACCGCTAGCGCGTGGAGGACGTCGGAGCGGAAGGTCGCCGGGTGGCGGCGAAGCTCGGCCATGGCGGATGAACGCCCCCCGCGCGCGGCTCCTGCGCCGGTGGCGGCCTCGTCGTAGGCGTTCGCAACGCCGATGACATGGGGGCCGATCGGACCCCGCGCCCTGGGTGCGCGACGGCCGCGGCGAGCGCCCTCGGCCTGGAGGCGTCGGTAACCGGCGATCAGGGCCGCGGCCTCGTGCAGCGAGGGGATTGCGCTCAGCTCGGCGATGGCGCGGTCGTCCACGCCGTGAAGGCGGCCCGCCAGCTCGAGCGCGTGCTGCTGGTCGTCACCCAGGTCGAGCCGCCGGGCGATCCGCGCTGCGAGGCGGCCGACGCGATCGCCGTGTCCGGCGTCACCGGCTCCGCCGGTTTTCGCCCCGAAGGAGCGGGTGACCGCCAGCACGGCGGCTCGTACCGCGTCCGTCTCCTCGTGGTACACGCCGGACAGATGGGTTGCCCGCTCGACGAGGTGCTCGACCGCATGCGGATCGTCGCCGTCGCGCAGCGCCGCGCTGGCAAGCTCGTCGAGAGTGCCGCGCAGCTCGACGATGTCCCGCGGCAGCTGGTCGCAGCGAACGACGCGGTTCTCGCCGGCCCGCTTTCCGTAATAGAGGGCGGTATCGGCCGCCTGGATCAGGCTGGCGCGGTCGGTGGCGTCCCCGGGCATGGCTGCCAGACCGATGGTGATAGTCACCGGGTTCGGCCCGTTCGCGGTGAGGGCGGCGACCGTGGTCCGGATCCGCTCCGCGACCCGTGCCGCATCGGCGCTGCGCGCGCCGGGCAGGATCAGGGCGAACTCGTCGCCGCCGTAGCGGTAGACCCGGTCGTCCTTGCGGGCGGCTCCTTGGATGGCGGTCGCCGCCTCGTGCAGCAGCGCATCGCCGGCCGGGTGGCCATGGCGGTCGTTGTAGGCCTTGAACGCGTCGAGGTCCATCATGAGCACCGCCAGGCGGCCCGCCTTGGGATTGCCTGCGGCAGCGGCGCCGGCGGCGTCGGCGAGCCGTCCAAGCTCCTGCTGGAAGGCACCGTGATTGCCGAGACCGGTAAGTGCATCGGTCTCGGCCCGCCGGCTCATGGCTTGGTGGGTGTCGGCATTGCGAAGGGCGATGGAGGCCTGGGCCGCGAACAGCTGGATCAGCTCGAAGTCACTCTCGCTGAAGAAGACGTCGGAGCCGCCGACGCGCGAGGCGTTGAGCGCGCCGAGGACCTCCCCGTCGGCGATCAGCGGGACGACCACCACCGCCTCCGGATCGGGCGGGGTGCCGGGGATCTGGAGGGCTCGCGGGTCGTTCAGGGCCTCGTTGGCGAGGATCGGCTGCCCGTGCTCCACGGCCCAACCCATCAGGCCCCGACCGAAGGGGATCATGTACCGGCTGACCTGCTCGGCGTGCCGCTCCCGGGCCAGCACCGGCATCATGGCGCCGCGGACGTGATCCGTCCGGTAGATCGACAGGTTGTCGTAGCTCACCACCTCACGCAGGCCGTCGGCGATTGTCTCGAGTACCCCGGCCTGGTCGAGGGTCCCGAGCAGCCGCTCGTTCGTCTCGAGCAGGTGGCGCTGAGACTCGGCGCGCCGGCGGAGCTCGGTCGACTGCTCGACCAGCTGCCCGTACGTGGTCGCGTTTGACATGGCCTGCGCCGCGTAGCCGGCAAAGATGCTCATGGTCTGCAGGTCATCGGTGCTGAAGCGGTCGTAGCCGAGCTGGCTGAGCACGATGACGCCCAGCGTGCGGCCCTCGTACAGCATCGGCACGACCAGCATCGACTCGGGCACGTCATCCGTGCCGTCGATGGTCTTGCCGCGCTCGTCGTCGACCGCGTCGTTGATCAGGAGCGGCTCGCCGTGCTCGGCGACCCATCCGGTGAAGCCCTCGCCGACCTCGACGCGCAGCAGCGACTCGGCGTCCTCCGGGTCTCCCTCGAGCATCTCGCGCGTGAAGGCGATCGGGTCGCACATCCGGCGTTGCCAGTCGACGCGGTAGATCCGGATGTCGTGGTAGTCGGCCAGGGTGCTTGCCTCGGCCACGATCGCCTCGGCGATCGCCCGCACGTCGGTCAGGCGGTTGAGGCGCGCGGACAGGTCCTGAATGGAGCGCATGCGAGCGGCCTGGTCGGCCACCGAATGGTAGAGCCGCGCGTTCTGGATGGCCACCGCCGCCTGATCGGCGAAGGCCTGAAGCAGGGCGACCTCGTCCTCCGGCCACGACCGATCACGACGGTGATAGAGGCCGAGCAGGCCGAGCGGCCGGTCGTTCCCGATGAGCGGCACGAGGCAGGCGGTGCGGATGCCCTCGGCGGCATAGACCTCGCGCATGACGCCGGCGGCCCCGTCCACGTCGGCTCGCCGAACGGCGTACGAGCGGCGGTCGCGGATGGCCCGGGTCCCAACCGTGTCGGCATTGCCGTCGAGTGCGCCCACTGTCTCGAGGAAGCTCTCCCCGAGGCCGTGGTGGGCGGCGATGCTGAATGATTGCTCGCCGCCGTCCACGAGCCACAGCCCCGCCTTGTCGGCTTCGAACATGGTCCGCGTCAGCTCGACGACCTCGCCGAGCAGCGACCCGAGCTCGAGCGTGCCGGTCAGCTCCTTGGTGACCGAGCGCAGGGCGCGGGCGCGTCGCAGCTCGCGGCGAGCGCTGACGAGGAGGCGGGAGCTGGCCAGCGCGGTGGCAACGGTCGTGACGATCGCGCGGACCAGGGATGCCGGCATCCGCTCGACCGACGCCTCGTCGACGAGCAGGAGCCCCACCGTCCCGCTGCGGGCCACGAGCGGGATCAGCCGATCGCTCCCGGCCGCGAGCAGAGGCTCGTGGTCCGGCCGGCGCGACACGGGTGGCGTGTCGAACCCCGCATGTGCCACCAGCTCGAATCCGCCATCCACCCCGACGTAGGCCGCCGCCCGCTCGACGTGGATCTCGGTGCGCAGGGCCTCGACCAGCGCGCGCGCCACGGAGCCCGGTGACGGGGCGGCGGCCATGCCTGCCGCGACACGCTCGAAGATCGCCAGCTCCGCCTCGCGCTCGGATCGACCGGTCATGGCCGGCTCGGCGTCGGCGGCCGGCGCGTCCTCGACCAGGATGCGCTCGACGTCGTCGCGGCGGAAGCGGCGGTCGCCACGGGCGTTGATCCGATAGGCGGTCAGGCGCCCGGCATCAGTCCAGGAGCGGATGGTATTGGGGTGGACGCCGAGAAGCGTCGCCGCCTGGGCGACGCTGAGCAACGATTCGTGGATCTGCTGCGCCATCCCGCGCTCCCTGCGTCGGACCCGTACCCTCCGGCCCCGGAATGGAGCTTTCGGTAGGTCCCGTGCATCGGATGCTAGAAACTGCAGGTCGGCCGGGCGATGCCTCGTTCGTACCGCCCCGCCCCGTACAGATGACGCCTCAGCCGGCCATGATCGCACCGAGGAGGGCGCCCACGCCCCCGATCGCGATGAGCGCGACGGAGACACCGATGCCGATCACGGCTGCGGATACGAGCCGCCGGTCCCGTCCGCCAAGCAGGCGCATGGCGTCGGAGAGCTCGAGGTTGGTGACCAGGTAGCCGCCGTCCGGCGGCTCCAGCCGCGGCCGTCCGGCCGCGTCCCGAATCGGCTGGGCGATCAGCCGGATCCGATCGGTGACGTTGATGCCGCGGGTGGTCGCTCGGGCCTCGGTGGCAGGTCCCTCGCGCGCCACGAGCTGTGCGACTGCCGAGGCGTGCGGCTCCTCCAGCTCGGACGGCGAGCCCCGCCAGACCCTGGGAATGACGATCAGAGGGTCCGCCGCGCGCGACGGGTCGACGGTAAGCGATCCGTCGTGGTCCCACAGCTCGAAGGATCGCGTCTCGCGAAGTCGCTCGATGCTCCGCCAGCCGCCCGCGACCCTGACCTCGACGTCGCGATGGAACGCGACGAGCCGCTCGCCGCCGCCCATCTCGAGCGGATCACGGCACCGAATGCGGCCGACTACGCGAACCGGCCGGTCCGGCAGAGGGTCATCCCCCAGCAGCAGCCCGACCTTCACCTCGCGCGGCCCCGCGAGACGGCGCGCGGTGCCCGGACGGGCGCCCGCCGAGCGGAGAACCAGGATCGACGCCAGGGCCAGCAGCAGCCCGGCGGCGAGAATGGTGGGAAACACGGCTCCGAGCGACATCGAGTCAGGCCCTCGCGTCGGCGAGGTCCGCGATGCGTCCGCCGCTCACGCGCAGCAGATCCTCGGGGTGCACGGCGAAGACGGCATCCGGCAGGCCCGCCGCCGCCCAGAGCCGGTCGTGCTTCATGAGGTCGCGGTCCACCAGGACGGTGAGTGGCCCCTCGTGCCCGAACGGTGGGACACCGCCGATCGCGTAGCCGGTCAAGCGCCGCGCTTCGTCGCCATCGGCTCGACGCGCCGCCGCCGCCCCCATGGCGTTCGCCAGCCTATCGAGGTCGACGCGGTTCGCGCCGGATACCAGTGCGACGACCGGCGCCTCATCGGCGATGAAGACCAGCGACTTGACGATCTGGGCGACCTGGCAGCCGACGGCTCGGGCGGCATCGGCGGCCGTCCTCGTCCCCTCGGGGAAGCGCTGGACGCTGATGTCGAGCCCGGCATCCCGGGCAGCCGCAGTCACACGGCCGACGTTTGGGTGCATCGACCGATGATAGGACGCGTGCTAGGCTC
>JALZDF010000135.1 GCA_030862645.1 Chloroflexota bacterium | reverse complement strand
CATCGGTGCGGTCCATGAGGAACACCCGAGCGCCGTCGCGGACCACCACGTACGGAATGAGCTGCTTATGGTTCGGGTCCACCTCGGCGGTCGCCCGATCGAGGTAGCGGCCGCGGGTCGCCACCGCGGCGCGCAGCGTCACCAGGGCAGCCGCGTCGGCCTTGCGGATTCCGTGGAAGTCACAGCCGCCGGGGACGCCGGATCGGGGGAGGACCAGGACTCGTTCGGTCATCGGCGGGTCGAGTCTATCGGCCCGCGTAAGGTCATCCGCAAGGTTCACGGAATAGATTGCGATTCTCACAAGTCCGCACCCGTCCGCTCCGCACTCCCCCTGCGGCCCGGAACTCCGGTGCGAGCTGTCACCAAGCGAGTTCAGGAACGGTAGTCAGGGCGGGGGCCCGGTACTAACGTACCGCCTCTAGCAGGGAGCAACGAGCACTTCCAGGGGGAGCCATGCACGCCGCAACATGCCCGGCGCGTGACGCCTGGCATCGTGCCCACACCATGTCGGATCCAGTGGTAAATCGACCAGTCAGCGATTCCGCAACGCGATCCCGCCGCGGCCAGTCGATGGTCGAGTTTGCCCTCGTATTGCCGATGCTGATCGTGCTGCTCCTTGGCATCGCGGACTTAGGCCGTGTCTTTGCGGCCGGCATCACGGTCGAGGCGGCAGCTCGCGACGCGGCCGAGATCGTGGCCCAGGAGTACCTGCGCAGCCCCCCTGGGGGAGAGCCGATGAGTGATCCAGCCCCGCCGGGCAGCGATGCCTACTACCAGCCCCTGCATGCGCTGGCCGCCCGAACGGCATGCCGCGAATCGCGGGTCCTGCTCGGAACCAGCTACACCCCTGACGACGCGGCTACCCCCTCGGTGGACGAAGAGTCGTGCGGCACGATGCCCATCCGCACGTGCATCCACGACGAGGAAGACACCAGGTGCGGGGAGATTGCCTACGGTGCCACCGTCCCCGTCGGCGAATGCGCCGAGCTCTCTGCCCCTATGACTTCCGCGATGGAAGGCGGTACTGAGGAGAGCCGGTATGTCGAAGTCCGCATCTGCTACAGGTTCACGACGCTCGTAAACATGACCGACGTGCAGCTGCCCTTCGGATGGGGCATCTCCGTGGGAGACATCTGGCTGCAGAAGGACCGCGTCTTCAACATCGGATACTACCCTCCTCCACCCACGCCGACCCCCCCTCCTCCTCCTTCGCCCCCGCCCCCGACGACAGCACCGACTGAAACGCCGAGCCCGAGTCCGAACGATCTTGACTGTGACGACTTCCCACTGACGGAAGAGGTCAATGGCTCGCCGGCCGGCACGACTGCCCAGGAAGTTCTGGACGCCGATCCTACCGATCCGTTCGGTCTGGATGCTGATGGTGACGGAATCGCGTGCGAGATTGACGAATCAACTGATCCGACTCCGACGCCGAGTCCCATCCCGGAGCCGACGCCGTGACGACGGGAACGCGAAGACGCGGTCAGGCTCTCGTGGAATTTGCGTTGATTGCGCCGCTCCTGTTTCTCATCGTCGGAGGCATCATGACGCTCGGCATCGGTGTCTTCTACCAACAGCAGTTGACAAATGCCGCTCGCGAGGCCGCCCGCTACGCCGCCATCCACAGCGAAACATCGCAATGCCCGACGATATCCAACCGCGACCCTCACTTGTCGATGCTGCCCCCCGACTATGTGGATTACGACTGCGATCCGCCATGGTCGCGGTGGCCGGAGATGACGGCCCACGCGAGGTCGATGCTATTTGGATTGAACGGGTCTGGTGTTCAGTTCAGCGCATGCTGGTCGGGTTACTGGGACACCATCACGAATGGATGGGATGCGGCTCCCTTGCGAGGCGACGGTTCGGCCAATGAGTTCAAGGACTGCACGATCGGCGGCATTGATCCGCGGGTGAGCCCGGGGTCGATCCCGTGCCCTCCGCCTCTCACGACCCTGTCGGACGATATGGCGAGCAGTCTCGCTCACTCGGGAATCGAGACCGCAAACCAGGTGACGGTATATGCCTGTTACGACTGGCATCCACCGTTCGCCGCCGAGCTCATCGGCGGACCGATCACCATGCGTGCCGTCATCACCGAAGCGATGCAGCATCAGAAGTGAGACTCTCGGGAAGGTCCCTCATGTACCGATCAGCGCCACGCGGCCAGGCGATCATCGTTGTTGCCGCATCGATGGTGGTGCTTCTCGGCATCGCGGCGATCGTGATTGACCTGGGGATGTCGTGGATGCTACGGCGCCAGGAGCAGAACGCGGCCGACCCGGCCTCGATCGCGGCAGCGCGGTACATCGAGGACGGCGATTACAACGCCATGAAGACCGCTGCTTGCTTCTACGTCCAGGAGAACGGCTTCTTCGAAGACGATCCCGACTGTGCTGCCGCCTTAGATCCGGCGAACAAGAACCTCGAGGTCCTCTGGCCGCCGAGCGGCCATCACGCGGGTCAGTACGCGGGGAACAGCGGGACGGTGCTGGTGGTTGTCCGTGAGAGGCACCCTTCGCTCTTTGGGCGGATTTTCGGTCAGTCAGAGGCGACCGTTGCAACCGGAGCGGTGGCGGCACGCGAAACGAAGAGCGCCAACAGCAACTCGCTCGTTGCGCTTGACCCCACCAGCTGTGCCGCGGGGAGAGTTCATGGCGGCGGTGACATCACGATCGAACCGGTCGAGAATCCTGCGACGCCGGGCATCCCGTACAGCGGCGGATATGTCCACGTCAATTCCGAATGCGCGAGCGGTGCGTTCAACGACACGTGCGCCAGTGGCAGTGGCGCGTTCCATCACGCGGGAAGTGGTGGTGCCCAACTTACCGCGCCACACATCTACATTCATGGAACCTGCCAGGTTTCCGGCGGGACCGTGAACAGCCCTGTGACGGAGGGGGCACCTCAGATCGGTGATCCCCTCGCTGGCCTCCGCGGACCTCGACAGGGTGACTACCCGGGAGGCTACTGTCCTAGAAAGGTGGGCAGTACGATCGTGTACGAGGAGTCCCTGCCCACCGACCCGGACGGTTGCCCCTTCAATGCCAACGGAATGACAGCAGATTTGGTTCCGGGGGTGTACTACGGTGGGTGGGACTTCCGTGGCAATAATGTCACCCTTCGCCTCCAGCCTGGGACCTACATCATTGCGGGCGGCGGAATCAAGATCACGGGCAGTGCGACAGTCACCTCGATTGGTGCAGATCCAACCACCGACCCGGCGCGGGTACTCATCTACAGCACTGACAACACCGAGGATCCTGCATGCACCGAAGACCAGGATCGCTGCGTCCAGGGCTCCATCAGCTTGGCTGGCAATGCGAGTCTGAAGGTGTGGGGCCTTGACTCCGGTCCGTGGAAGGGGCTCTTGATGTGGCAGGACGGTCAAGGCACCAATCCCGACGAGCCGATTTCCCTGACTGGCGGCGGCGACATGAACATCGCAGGGACGATTTACGCGCCGAAGGCGCTCGTCAACCTGGAAGGCAATGGCTCGTCCACGGCACGGCTTGCCGTGCAGGTGATTTCATGGCGATGGGATGTCGGGGGCACAGCCGATCTCTACATGCCGTACGACCCGTCGGAGCTTTACCACATTACGCAGCGGGGCCTGGTCCACTAGGACATCAGGCCTGGGACATCGGGCCCTGTGCGGCGAGGCGTAAAGCCAAGGACGCTGCCTCGCGCGCATCACGAGCGCGGTGAACCGCGGGACCACCGAGGCGATGCTCCGACTCTACGCGCCAGGAGCTGAGGGCGACCACGTGACGCCCCATCCGGAGCGCAAGCCCGATCTCCGATAGCGTCCCTTGACGCCCGCCGACGGCAATGACCGCATCGGCGGAGGTGACCACCACCAGGTTGCGCACGACGCCCAGGCCGGTGGCGATCGGAACGGAGACGAATTCGTTCGCCTCGGAGGCATCGGCGCCCGGAAGGATACCGATGGTTCGGCCGCCGGCGCCCCGGGCTCCTCGCGACGCTGCGCGCATCACGCCGCCGAGGCCCCCGGTGACCACCGTCGCCCCGGCTCGGGCAAGCTCGAGGCCGATCTCCTCTGCCCACTCGAGCAACCGGTGCGCATCCGGACCCCGCGGATCGCCGTCGCCGATCACCGCCACGTAGGGTGGACGCGCCTCCCTGGCAAGCTCAGACACGGGCTGCAACTCCTCCCAGCACGATCGTCGCCAGCGTCTCATACCACGCCGCGTCCCTCCCGGTGTGGCTCCGCATCAGCTCGACCCGATCAACGACCAGCAGTCCTCCGGGCGCCGATGCGGACGCCAGCCACGATCTCAGATCCACCGGCCGCCGCCGTGCCCGTGCCAGCGTCAGGTGAGGCCGGTACGGTTTCGCGTCATCGGGTGCGAGCGCCAGGGAGACATCGGCGGCAAGCCGTGCCATCCGTCCGTCGGCATCATCCACGCCATACCACGCGACACGGGCACGCGCTGGCGACGGAAAGGCGCCCAGGTCGCCGGTGACCAGGCTCATCGGCAAATGCTGGGCGGCGACCAGATTCAACCGATCCACGAGCTCCGGCACCCGGCCCGCGCGGACAGATCCGAGAAAGGCAAGCGTCACATGCCAGGCGGCAGGCTCGGTCCAGCGCAGCGCGTCCAACTCTTTCCAGCCACTCACAGCCCTCGAGAGATCGGCTCGCAGGTCCTCGCCGATCGGCACGGCGACGAAGCAGCGCCAGCGTTCGACATTCATGCCGCGGGCAGGCGAGCGTCGATGATCGGCAGCAGCTCGTCGAGCGCGTGGATGACCGGCACGTCGTCGGGGACGTCATCGGCGCGGTAGCGGCCGAATCGATCGATCAGCACGCCCTCGATGCCCACTGCTCGCGCGCCCTCGACATCGGCGTCGACGTGGTCGCCCACGTGGATGACCGACTGGGCGGGGACGTCTGCCTGTTGGAGCGCCCACTCGAAGATGCGCGGATGCGGCTTCTCGAAGCCGATGCGTGCGCTGGCGGCAATGAAGTCGAACTTGCCGACCAGGTCGAGCGCGTGGAGCAGCTCGGGTAGGTTCCAGACCCAGTTGCTGACCGCGCCGACCACCAGGTTCCGATCCTGGAGTGCGGACAGCGTCGGGTACGCATCGGGAAAGATGTGCCAGTGGCTGGTCACCATGAACAGCTCGCTCAGCCGCCGATAGAACGTCTCCGGCATCGGCTGCAGTCCCAGCTCCGCAATGGCTGCCGCGTCGATCTCGACCGTCCGGCGGAAGCTCGTCTCCTCCGTCGGCTCGAATCCGCCATCCATGCCCCATCCGCCATGGTGGTAGGCGCGTCGCAGCGCGGCGTGCAGATCGTCGATATCGACGTGATAGCCGAACTCTTCGAACGCCATCGCGTACACGTGCTCCCACGAGGGATTCGGACGCATGATGGTGTCGCCGATGTCGAGGAACACGGCACGAAGCGGGGCCTGGCTCATTGTGCGGCCAGCCTACCGCAGGGTGATGTCTCCCCGATGCCGGGTCGGCTACGCCGGCCTCAGTCGTTGTAGAGCCGCTCCTCGATCAGCTTCTCGGCCGTAATGCGGCCGGTGGGATCGAAGCAGCTGTACTCGAAGAGCTTTTCGTACTCGAGGTCGACGTTGTCCTGCCCGCCGCGGTTCTTCTCGATGGTGGCGACCACCCAGTCGCGATAGCGCTGCGCCTGGTACGGGTTGAATTCGATGTTGACCTTGGCCACGATGTTGTACTTGTCGTTCAGGATCAGGATGATGTCCGACTCGTAGTTGATCGCGGATGAGCCGCGCAGGTGATGGTTGCGCAGGCGCTTGGCCTTCAGGCCCTCGCGGTCAGCCGCCACGATGGCGACCACCGGGATGCCCTCGGCGAGAGCGATGTCCTTGAGGCCCGACACGATGCGCGTCACCTTCTCCGCCTCGTCGGATGGCTCCGGAACGACCGGCACCTTCTGGAGGTAGTCGACGAACAAGACCAGGCGCCGCTGGTCATCGCCACCGCGGTGCTCCCGCACCAGGTCGCGCAGGTTCTCGATCGTCGAATGGGTGGCAGTGCCGCGCATGAGGAACAGGTTCGAACCGTAGCGTGCGATCCGCTCGAGGCTTGGGCGCAGCCGAGCGTTGGCGCCCAGCTTTGCCCGCGTGCCGCTCTCCGCAGACGTCGTGTACGAGCTGACGACCTCCCTCTTGACGTCCTGAATCTTCACCGCGCCCGACTTCTTCGGCAGGTGCGACAGCGCGGACTCCATCGCCACCATGCGCTGGATGAGGTACTCCTCGTCGTGCTCGAAACAGACGTACAGCGCGGTCGCCTGGCCCGATGCCGCCATGTTGCGCGCCATCTGCAACGCCATCGTCGTCTTGCCCTGGCCCTGTGCGCCGCCGATGAGCATCAGCTCGCCAGGTCGCAGGCCACCGCCGATCGTCTTGTCCATCGGGACGAAGCCGGTCGCGATCGGCACGAGATCCTCGATGCCGCCAGTGGCGACCCGCTCGTTGAGGCTGGTGAGCACATCGAGCGCGGAACGCGGCACCAAGGTGCCCTCGCCGGCCTCGAGCTTCCAGTCGGTGTGGGTCTTGTGTGGCTGGGCGATCGGCTCGTCGATCATCTGGTGGCAGGCTCCGTGTGGTCAGGCTCGTCGACGCCGCGCGGGCAGGTGCCTCCGCGCAACACGCCAGCGAGTATAGGGCCCACCTCCCAGTGCACCAATGACCCGATCGGGCTACGGCGCGCTTACTGGCTGCAACGCGGCCCTGCGACGCGCGGAACGCCCCCGAAACGACTGGGGCCCGCCTCGTCGGCGGGCCCCAGTGCATCGCATCGGGTCGCGATCAGGCCGGCTGCGGTGCCGGGCCCGGTCGGCGGCGCTTGGTAACGCCCTCTTCGGTCTCGGGCTCGAGATCGGCCTCGGTGCCGTCGGTCGCCGGCACGGCGCCGATCCGCTTCGGGGTCGGACCGCCAGAGCGTGGCGGCAGGACGCCGTCGAACAGAGACTCGAACTCATCGTGCTCGATGGTCTCCTTCTCGACCAGTAGCGCCGCGAGCTTGTCGAGCACGTCACGGTGCTTGGTGAGCGCCTCGGTCGCCCGTGCGAAGCCACGGTCGATGATCGCGCGCACCTCGGCGTCGATCTTGGCGGCGACCTCGTCCGAATAATTGCGCTGCTCGCTGATCTCGCGGCCGAGGAAGACCATCTCCTCCTTCTTGCCGAAGGCCAGCGGGCCGAGCTTCTCGCTCATGCCGTACTGGGTGACCATGGCACGGGCCAGGCTCGTCGCCTTCTCGATGTCATTCGACGACCCTGTGGTCGTATCGCCGAACACGATCGTCTCGGACACGTTGCCCCCGAGCATGCCGGCGATCTTGTCCTCGAACTCCGACTTGCTGTGGAGGTATCGGTCTTCCTGCGGCAGGCTCATCGTGTAGCCGAGCGCCATGCCACGGCTCACGATGGTGACCTTGGTGACCGGGTCGCACTTGGGAAGGATGCGCTGCACGACGGCGTGACCGCCCTCGTGGTAGGCGATGATCTCCTTCTCCTCCTCCGTGATGATCCGGCTCCGGCGCTCGGGGCCGGCGATCACGCGATCGATGGCCTCGTTGAACTCGTCGTTGCCGACCGACTTCTTGTTGCGGCGGGCGGCCAGGATGGCGGCCTCGTTCACGAGGTTCGCCAGGTCGGCGCCCGAGAAGCCGGGCGAGCGGCGTGCGATCGCCTCGATGTCGACCGTCTTGTCGAGCGGCTTGCCCTTGATGTGGACGTTGAGAATCTCGCGCCGGCCCTTGATGTCGGGGCGGTCGAGGACGACCTGGCGGTCGAATCGGCCCGGGCGAAGGAGCGCCGGGTCGAGGACGTCCGGCCGGTTGGTGGCGGCCACCACGATCACGTTCGTGTTCGTGTCGAAGCCGTCCATTTCGACCAGGATCTGGTTGAGGGTCTGCTCCCGCTCGTCGTGCGAGCCGCCGAGGCCGGCGCCGCGCTGGCGTCCGACCGCGTCGATCTCGTCGACGAAGACGATGCACGGCGAGTTGCGCTTGGCCTGCTCGAACAGGTCGCGGACGCGCGAGGCGCCGACGCCGACGAACATCTCGACGAACTCGGAGCCGGAGATGCTGAAGAACGGCACCCCCGCCTCGCCGGCCACGGCACGGGCCAGCAGCGTCTTGCCGGTGCCGGGAGGCCCGACCAGCAGCACCCCGCGCGGGATTCGCGCGCCGAGGCTGTTGAATTTCTCGGGGTATTTGAGGAACTCGACCACCTCGGTCAGCTCCTGCTTCGCCTCATCCACGCCGGCGACGTCGTTGAAGGTCACGACCGTCTTGTTCCCGAGGAACATCCGCGCGCGGCTCTTGCCGAAGCTCATGGCCTGGTTGTTGGTGCCTTGCGCCTGCCGCATCATGAAGAAGATGAATCCGCCGATGAGCAGGACGGGCAGCAACGCGGTGATGAGGAGCGTCAGGATCCCGCCGGCGGCACTCTCCTCGACGACGTTGAAGTTCTGGCACGCCGGGCTGTCGGTGCCGGCCGCCGCGCAGATGTCGCTATAGGGGTTGGTCAGCTCGGACGGCGCGATCGCCGTCTGCTCCTCGCTCCCGTCGGTAAACGTGGCGGTGAGGCGCAGGCCCTCCTTGGTTACGGTCTCGATGTTTCCGTTGCGAGCGTCCTCGATGAGCTCGCCGTAGCCATACTCGGCGGCCTGCTCGCCGTTGCCCATGAAGGTCCACAGGACCGCGAGCCCGAAGACGGCCAGGACAACGAGTACGACGCTGTTGCGAACGATGCGGCTTGTCAACGTGAGTCTACTTTCGCCTCCGTGCGATCGACGTCCGGCCCGCGGCCGTCGCCAGCCCAGGACTGCACGTCCCGAGCCCGGCAAGTATAGGTGCGCCGATAGGGCCGAACAAACACCCTGATCGCGACCGGACCTTACCTCCCATACGACTCGGGGTGACCCCTCGTCTCAATCGACCCGAATAACGTGCCCCCTGACCGCTGCGACCCTTCCGCCACCGAGCTCGATGCGCACCCCACCTCGCCCCCCTGCCGCCGCCTCGAGCAGCGCTTCGATGCGCTCGGCGCCGGGAGCCGGATCACCGATGGCCAGGCGCATCACTCGGCGAGCGAGCGCCTCAACCGGCGGGCCGTGCCAGTCGATGCCGCCATCGGGCATGGTCCTGCGAGAGAGCTCAGCCGCGGCCAGGTCGGTGAGAAGCGCATCGTCGTCGCCGGCAAGACGGGCGAATCGACCGATGCGGTCCACCGCACCCGGTCGAAGCTCCTCCAGCAACGGCAGGACCTCCCCACGCACCCGGTTGCGCAGGTAAGCAGGATCCTCGTTCGAGGGATCGATCCGATACCCGATGCCGGCGGCGTCCAGCAGCGAGCGCAGCGTGGCCCGCCGCTCGGCCAGCAGCGGGCGCACGATCCGCCCACGCCGCGCCGGCATCCCCCGCACCCCGCCCAGCCCGCTGCCGCGCAGGAGGTTGAGCAGGACGGTCTCGGCGGCATCGTCGGCGGTATGGGCGGTGACGATGAGCGCATCACCGGGCGCGATTTCTTCCAGGAACCGATAGCGCGCCTCGCGTCCAGCGTCCTCGAGCGAGCGCCTTTCGTCGCGCGCGAGCGCGGCGACATCGGTCCGGCGTGACTCGCACCGAAGGCCGAGCGCGCGGGCACCATCGGCGACGAAGGTGGCGTCATCGGCACTATCGTCGCGGAGGCCATGGTCGAGATGAGCGACCGTCAGGCGCCACCGGCGCGCAGCGGTCCCGACCAGGCGCGCGGCCCCGTACAGGAGGGCGACGGAGTCCGGGCCGCCAGACACGGCGAGCACGAGGCTGGCGTCGTCGGCGATGGCGAGGCGGCGTGCCCCAGCGTCGAGCGCTGCTGCAAGCTCGTCGAGGGGCTTGGGGTTGGTAGCGGAGGGCGGATTCG